>NZ_CP152002.1:5550000-5850000 GCF_038595055.1 Paenibacillus sp. FSL R7-0345 | reverse complement strand
GATCGGCTCAAGCATCAGTGCCCAGTCTACCGCGGAGTCGCCGCCGCCGCTGATCAGCACTTTTTTACCCTGGAAGGCATTCAGATCACTTACAAAATAATGCAGGTTGGCTTTCTCGAACCGCGCTGCTTCCGGAAGCTCCAGACGGCGTGGTTCAAAGGCGCCTACACCGGCGGTAATGATAACAGCCTTGCTGTGGTATTCCGCCTTGTCAGTTGTGGTTACGAAATGGCGTTCGTCACGCTTCTCGACGGATACAACCTTTTCTTCAAGGCAGATATTGGACTGGAACAGGTCCATTTGCCGGGACAGGTTGTCTACCAGCTCCTGTGCGGTAATTTTCGGGAAACCGGCCACATCATAAATATATTTTTCAGGATAAAGAGCGGCGAGCTGCCCACCCAGCTGGGGCATGCTTTCAATAAGGGTTACCGACGCCTGGCGCATACCGCCGTAGAAGGCGGCAAACATGCCGGCAGGACCGCCGCCTATAATTAACAGGTCGCTCATAGGAACGCCGGATTGCTCTAGTGTCACGTAATATTACACCTCCGAGTTGATAGTTTCAAAATGCCATACTTAGCGTACCTACTCATTATAATCATTGTAGGACTACCCTGCAAAGGCTTAAAATGGCCGGAAATATGTGACGTTTTTTTGAAATATAAGAATTTATATGTTGCCCATCATAAATTATCCTTCTATTTCTAGAGAAACGGTACCGTCCTTTAATGGACGGCGAATCCGTTTCTTCTTGTATGATTATATTTGATTAAAACGATACTAAGGTTTACAATGGATATGGTTATTTTAGAAATCCTTTAAGTTTTATTGGAAATTCTTCCGAATTTAAGTGTATAAATTCACAAAAGAAACTAAAATATTTTACAAAAAATAACACATAGACAGATTCACCTGTTGGAAGGAGCCGGAACATGAGCAGTATTCCCAAAATTGTCATCCTAGGCGCGGGATATGGAGGTATTTTGACCGCCCAGCGGCTGCAGAAAGCTTTGAATTACAACGAAGCTGATGTCACGCTGGTGAACCGCCATGAATATCATTATTTCACTACCCATCTGCATATGCCAGCTGCAGGAACGGACAGCATTGAACATACACGCGTATCTATTTCCAAGCTGATAGACGAATTCAAGATCGACCTCGTGAAATCTTCCGTGCAGGAAATCCGTACCCAACAGAAGAAAGTGATTCTTGAAGACGGCACCCTCTCTTATGACTATCTTGTCATTGCCCTCGGCGGAGAGCCGGAAACCTTCGGCATCCCGGGACTTGATAAATACGCGCTGACCATCCGCAGCATTAACTCTGTGCGGCTGATCCGCGAGCATATTGAATATCAGTTTGCCAAATACAAAAATGAAAACAATGCCCAGGAGCATATCAATTTTGTGGTGGGCGGAGCAGGCTTCAGCGGCATTGAATTTATAGCCGAGCTGGCTGACCGCATTCCTGCGCTCTGTAAAGAGTACGACGTTGATCCAAGCCTGGTGAATATCTACAATATAGAGGCTGCGCCTACGGCATTGCCGGGCTTCGCACCTGAGCTGGTTGAGCATGCGATGGCTGTGCTGACCAAGAAGGGCGTTACCTTCAAAATGGGCGTAGCGATCAAGGAATGCCTGCCTGGCGGGGTCATTCTCGCAACCGGTGAAGAGATCAAAGCCTCGACCATCGTCTGGACCGGCGGGATCCGCGGCAACCGGCTGATTGAAGCCGCAGGGTTCGAAGCGATGCGCGGACGGGTGAAGGTTGACGAATACCTGCGTGTGCCGGGACATGAGAATATCTTTATCATCGGTGACGGTTCCCTGATGATTAATCCGGAGGGCCGTCCGTACCCGCCGACTGCACAAATCGCCATGCAGCAGGGCGAGTGCTGTGCCCATAATCTGGTGGCGGCGATCCGTAGCCAGCAGCCGAAGAAGTTTGCTTTTAGCAACAAGGGTACTGTAGCCTCACTGGGCAAGGGCCAGGGGATCGCAGTAGTAGGCGACAAGACATATAAGGGCTGGACGGCAGCCCAGCTCAAAAAGGTAGTCGACATGCGTTACCTGTTCATCATCGGCGGCATTCCGCTGGTGCTGAGGAAGGGGAGATTCTTCTAAGATGCGCCACTGCAGCGTACAAGTCCGCGGGCTGCTGACGCGTGAGGAGCTGGACCGTTACAATGCTCTGATTGAGGTAGGCACTTACCTGGAGGACCAGAGCCGGTATGACCTGGCTTATCCGGTCCAAAAGGAAATTGATCTGCTTATTCAGCCCGCCATTGAACGGCTGAAGGATAAGAGCCGGGCCCGTGACCGGGCTACTGCAGAGTATCTGGAGAGTCTGCGCGGGGAGAATGACGAGGACGAAGACGAGTAAGGTTACACTGACTGGGCACCTTCTATAAGAAGGGCTGCCCATAATAGCAGCTCCGTCACAAGCATTTAAGAAACAGACCGTTCTGGTCAAAAGGAACGGTCTGTTTTTTCATGAAGGGAGTCTTAGGCTTTACAGAGCGGTAGCATCCGCTTGAAAGCTTTAGGCAGTATGCCTGCTGCGTAAGGCAGAAGATTGATTGAACTAAGTGGAAAAAAGGCATTTATTTCATTGGAAATGCCGTGAATTCGGAGAAATAAGTGTCTAAAATCCAATTAGTTGTTGAGGAGCAATGTTGTTGAGTACTATTGAGGAGAGACCATTACTGAGAATCGGCCTAGCCAACTAACATAAACAAAAAGGATGATCTCCCGCAGGAAATCATCCTTTGCTTCATTATAAATTACAGCTTAAGCAGCTCTTCGAATGTCTCTGTTGTCAGCAGGTTGCCGACATAGAACGGGCCGAACTCGCCGTAGCGGGCGCTGACTTCGTCGAAACGCATCTCGTATACCAGCTTCTTGAACTGCAGCGCATCTTCGGCAAAGAGGGTTACGCCCCATTCCCAGTCGTCAAAGCCGACGGAGCCGGTAATAATCTGCTTCACCTTGCCGGCATAGCCGCGGCCGATCAAGCCGTGTGAATGCATCAGTTCACGGCGCTTGTCCATATCAAGCATGTACCAGTTATCGGCGAGCTCGCGCTTCTTGTTCATCGGGTAGAAGCAGATATGCTTCGCCTGCGGCAGAATAGGCTTCAGGCGGGCAGCCACATGCGGATTCTGCATCGGATCGCTGCCGTCTCCGGCACTTCCTCCTGCGGCGTAGTTGCTCAGCTCGACGATACTGACATAAGAATAGGCTTTGGTTGTATATTGGGCGAATGCAATTTTGTTAAATGCAGTTTCCAGGGCATTCAGCGCTTCCAGGCTCTCCCGCAGAAACATCATCACGAAATCAGCCTTCTGGCCGACAATGGAATATACTGCAGTGCTTCCTTCTTTGGCTTCCTCTACCGGTCCCCATTCCTCCATGAAGGCATGCAGCTCTTCCAGGGCTACGGCACGCTCCTCATCATCGGCGGCAGTCCAGGCCTTCCAGTCCAGTGAGCGGAAGTCATGCAGGGCGTACCAGCCTTCCAGGGTCAAAGCGGCTTCGTTCATGTTCTCACTCCTTAAAAGTTTTACGAAGCATAAGCTCCGTAGGATGTACTACGTGTAAAACTCGCTTCGAAAGCATACGCTTTGTTTTACGAAGCATAAGCTCCGTAGAATGTACTTCGTGTAAAACTTGCTTCGAAAGCATACGCTTAGTTTTACGAAGCATAAGCTCCGTAGAATGTACTTCGTGTAAAACTTGCTTCGAAAGCATGCGCTTAGTTTTACGAAGCATAAGCTCCGTAGGATGTACTACGCGTAAAACTTTCATTGGAATCATTACAGCATTAGTGTTAAATCCGGTTCCAAAGCATACGCTTCTATGTACGGTCCGGTTAATCTATATGCATTGTATCGCATGCGGACGGCCAAGAGCAAACGCTGAGCCGCGGTTTTGCCTGAAAGCGGATTACATTGACAATAATGTTCATTGCTTCGCTACATTTTTTCTAGTAAACTTACTATTAATCAGACTCTTGTGTGCGGTTCTTTATAGAGAGAGGGGATGGCAGTCCGATGGGGTTTATTCCTGTATTTGTGCTGGCCGTGTTGTTCTTTGTTATGATGTTTGGCATCGGTTTTATCCTTAACATGTTAATGAAGACCACCTGGTTCCCCGCCTACCTGTTCGTAATTGTCATCCTGCCCGTAGTGGTCTATTCCATCTGGGACAGGAATGTTATGACTCTGTGGGAGCATCTGGGCAGCTTCCACATCGTTGATTATCTGACCGGAATTGCCGGGCTCGCGGGTGCAGTGCTAAGCGGCTGGACGATCCAGAAGCTGCGCCTGGGCGGTTATAAAATGTTTTAAGTAACAGAAATAATGCTAAAAACGGCTGCTATTCCTGTAAGGGAACGGTAAGGCCGTTTTTTTATCTTCAGTCATCGGCCGGGACAAGACGGAATAAACTGGAATGATAGCTGGAAGAAACGGCGCCGGACTTTTCTCTTATTTTTCGCTATCGTCAGCAAGATTTCAAAAGTTGTCGATTATACGGTGAAAACCGGGTTATTTGGTTCTTTTTTTACATTTCCGGCCGGGTGTTTTGTGATAGAATAGAAATCTGCATGAATTCGTGTAAAAGAGGGGGAGGTATCCGCAGATGCGCATGAGTAGCCTGCATCATTTCACCGAACATCACCGGTACTGCGTTTCCCGCGAATTCGGTCTTAGCCATGTAGATTCACGTATGCTGGGTTCAGTCTATCAGCCAATGGTAGGAGCCTTTGCGATCAGCCTTTACAGGCTGCTGTTTGAGCATATACCGGCAGAATCGATCGGCTATTCTTCAGTGGAGCAGCAGCGCAGGCTGTTTATGACACTGGGTGTTGAACCGAACGAGAAAGGCCGTAAATATTTAGTGGACCAGGCTTCCAGGCTGGAGGCGGTAGGATTGCTTGCGGCCTGCCGGATTTACATGCCGGAGAATGATGATTATATGTATGAATATGAGCTGCTTCAGCCGCTCTCGCCCGCTGACTTTTTCGCAACCCAGCATTTGACGCTGCTGCTGCGTGACAAGATCGGGAAGTTTGCCGTCCTGTCCCTGCGTGAGCAGTTCTGGAACCGCGAACCGGAGGAGTGGAGCCGCCGCTCAATCGGCAAAGAGAATATTTCCGTGCCTTTTTATGATATTTTTCAGCTGAACACGCATGTAATTGATTATGAGCTGGAGCAGGCTCTGGCTGAAGTGGCTACAGTGAAGCAGCCGGGCTTCAGTGAAAGCAGCGAGCCGGCTATCGGGTACAGCGACATTATTCTGCGCTTTCCGCGGGAGTCGGTGAACCGGATGCATGTCGAGAAGCTGCGCTTTGACCATAACCAGATGGGCGTAATCAACTATGTGGCCCGTAAATATGATCTGGGGCCGCAGGACTTATGCCGGCTGCTGGATGAAGACGGGATGTTCACGCCGGACGGCGAGGTTATTCTGGATACGCTGCAGTACCGGGCAAGCCAGCATTTCCGTCAGGATATGAAGCGCCAGGAGAAGCGGGAGATCGCTGCAGCCAAGGTGGTGTCGCTGCGTGCAGCGGCGGCCGGTGACCTGGAAGAGCCGGTGATTCCGGAGGAGCAGCCGGTAGAGATGGAGTATTATGTAGAGGTGCCTCCGCAGTTCCTGTCCAAATGTGACATTCACCAATATAATATGATGCTGCGCAACGAGCCTTATACCCGGCTGCTGCAAACTTTTTTCCCGGGTGCAGTTCCGGGCCAGCTGATGGATATATTCGAGAAAATAGACCTGAACTACAAGCTGAGCGGTGAAGTCATTAATGTGCTGATTCATTACCTGATGACAATGGTGGCTTCGGGCGGCGAACAGCGGATGAACCGCAATTTTGTGGAAGCCATCGCCTCTAACATGCTGGTCAAGCAGGTGAATACTTACGAGAAGGCTGTAAAGTATATCCGTGACCAGTCCAAGGTCAAAGGCAAGAGCGCGGCTTCCGGTACAGCCGGAGCAGCTTCCGGAACGCGCCAGCGTTCCTATAACAAGAGCGGCAGCCGTGCCGCGAAGCCGGAGATTCCGATTGTTACGGATGACGGAAGTGCCGGTACAGTATCGGAAGAGGAATTCGCGGCGATGATGAAGAAAGCGGCCGATATCAAGGCCAGCAAGAAGAAGGGCGCTCTGAGGACGCCGTAAAGAAAGCGAGGTGCAGCAATGGAGTCGATGGGCGAAGTGCTGCGTTCGATGAATAATCCGGCCCTGCGCCAGCGCTCCCGCGATCTTGAGCAGAACCTGCTGAATGATCCGCTGGTGAAGCAGCTGCAGGCCGAGCATCCGGAGCTGGATGAATCGCGGCTGAGGCTTAATCTGAGCCGGCTGTACCAGTATGTGCGGGAAAGCCGGAATTGTGCGAACTGTCCGGGTCTTGAGCATTGCCCGAATGATTTTCAGGGCCACTACAGCAAGCTTACGGTCGAGAGTGTAAACGGCTCGCCGGATTTATTTGAGCGGAAGACAGCCTGCAACCTGAAGATCGCCCAGGATAATCAGGACAGCATCCGCAGACGGATCCGCAGCTTTTATGTGGATGAGCGTGTGCTGAACGGCGGTTATGACGAGATGGATATTATGGGCAAGGACCCGCGCCGGGCCTCTGCCGTGAATAAAATTTTTGATTATATTACCGGAGTAAAAGAAGAAGGCCTGAGCACGCAAGGTATTTATCTGCACGGCACCTTCGGTACAGGCAAAACCTTCCTGATGTGCTACCTGCTCCATGAGCTGGCGGTTGCCGGCTACAGCGGTGTGATTGTCTATATGCCGGATTTCATTGAGGATCTGAAGTCGATCATGCTGGACGGACAGAAGCTGAAGGAAACAACGGATACGCTCAAAAACTGCGACCTGCTGATTTTTGACGATATTGGTGCGGAGAATTTGAATCCCTGGGCGCGTGACCATGTGCTGGGGGCTATTCTGAATTACCGGATGAACCGTAAGCCGACCTTCTATACCTCGAACTATCCGCTGGACGGACTGGAGAAGCACCTTAGCTTCACCAGCAAGGACGGCGAGGAACAGTACAAGGGACAGCGGCTGATGGACCGGATTGCTCCGTTTGTCGACGTTATTCCTTTGCACGGGGAGAACCAGCGGGGGAGAAACAAATAGGCTGAGGCATTATAATAAACAAAACAGCGGTGCAGGGACGATGAGGTCCCTGCACCGCTGTTTGTTTTTCCATCCCTTACATTAGGTGCCGGACACAACATTCGTGCTTTTGCCGGTCTGCCCTGTTTGCTGCTCCCGCAGCTGTTGGCCCCGGTGGAAAAAGGGATAAGCAACAAAGGTAAGCAGCATGAGAATGCTGAAAATGAGCGGGCCATGATCAAAGCCCAGGGTCTGCAGCAGGATTCCGCCTAACCAGGTACAAATGCTCTGTCCGATAAAAGCAAATCCGCTGGCTCCGTAATAAGCTCCTCTCAGATGTGCAGGAGCGATTTCGCCAATCAGTACATCGCCGATCACAAAGCAGAGAATCTCCCCGAGCGTAAAGACGATCATGGATAAGGCAAGGAATATGATTTGGTCGAATGATCCCAGTCCAAGCAAGCCGAGCCCGAAAAACAGACATCCGGCTTTGAGGGCGGTCAGCGAGGAGAACCGCTTCATTAGCTTTGCCAGCGGATATTGAAGCGTCACCACAGACAGTGTATTGATTATGAACAGTAACGAGTATGTCCCAATCCGCTCATGGCCGATATATTGTGATAGTGTCGTATCCAGATGGGAGTAAGCTCCAAACACAAAGATATTGCCGATCAGAAAGTAAAGGAATACCTTGTCCGTAATCATAATTCCAACCATTTGTTTTACCGTGACTGAACCGGAATCATTTACGGCTGGCGGCTTATATTTGATGCTAAAGATAACCAGAACGATGGCGTAAAAGAAATAAATAGCTGCGCTCAGCATAAAAGGCACTAGTGAGGAAGAGCCTCCGATACCCAGCTTTAATCCTATAAGCGGTCCGATTGCCCCGCCGACATTAATGGCGAAATATCTTGCATTAAATACATCTGTCCGGCGCTCCTCCGGTGTCACATCAGTGAGCAGAGCCCGGGCGGTCGGTTCGAACAAGCTGCGGAACAATCCGTTCAGACCGCTCAGCAGGAAAAAAAGCCAGGTTGCATCCGCAAAAGCGAAGCCTATAAAAACGAGACTCCATAATGCCATCGAAGCGATCATCACCGGGTACCTGCCAATGCGGTCTGAGAGGGCTCCGCCGACAAAGCTTCCCCAGGTTCCCGCAAATAGGCTAAGGGCCAGAATCGCGCCGATGGTTGCCGGATCTATGCCTTTTACCTGTCCCAGATAGATGCCCAGAAAGGGAATCGTCATGAAGAAGCCGGTTCTGGAAAGAAAAGTTCCAAGTATCACACCCCAGGCTACCGGATGAAATGCTGTTTTGTTTTTGGTTGTATGCTGTTTCGTGTCGGTTGTCATTCCCATCATCCTTTTGTTGTGGTCTGAATTAAGTATATCTGCCCAAAAGAGGATGAAAAGGGTACAATAAGTCCAAGTGAGATCACCTTTTTATTGCGGAGGAGAATAGATATGTTAACAGCAGCCCTGCATTTTTTGGAGCTTCGCTGTGCGGCCAAAGAACATGAGACAGGAGAACCGTTCGCGGTTACTGTCGAAAAGCTTGCGGGGACCTGGCACTGTACGCCGCGTTATGCCAAACAGATCATCCGTACGCTTAACGGCATGTCCTGGATTAACTGGCAGCCGGGATTAGGCCGCGGCCACTCCTCTATTCTGACACTGCTGGCTGATTCGGATGCCATTCTGCTGCAGGAAGTAAAGCTTAAGATGGAGCAGAGCGATGTAGACGGTGCTATGGAGCTGATGAACCGGTTCGGGGGACATACGGCCAAGGAGCAGTTCAGGGACTGGCTATCGCGGAGAATCGGCTTTTCAACACAGATTGTGCAGGAAGCAGAGCAGGATACGCTGCGCTTTCCGGTATACCGGCAGATTTTTACTCTGGACCCGGGGCAGGTATATTATGCATTTGATTGTCATATGGCGGGGCAGCTGTTTAATACACTGGTGGAATATGATCAGACAAGCCGGAGAGTTGAACCCTGTATAGCCCATTCCTGGGAAAAAAGCCAGGATAACAGGGAGTGGATATTTCATCTGAGAAAAGGTGTATTGTTCCACCATGGTAAGGAACTGAGTGCCGGAGATGTCTTGTTCTCACTGAACAGGCTGCGTTTGAAGCCGGAGATCTATGAGGGGGTCTGGATGTTTCAGGATATGGATAGGATTGAGGCGCTGGATGCCAAAACCGTCCGGATCCGGCTACGGGAGCCGAATTATTTGTTTCTGCGCTTTCTCTGCACAATTCCGGCAAGCATCATACCAGCAGACATGGGCGGATATGCTGAAGCGGATTTCGCGGTCCGTCCGGTGGGTACAGGGCCATTTCGGATTGAGCGTCATAGTGACGGAATTTGTGTGCTGAAAGCTTTTGCACAGCATTTCCGGGGGCGGCCGCAGCTTGACCGGGTTGAAATTTTGAACTTGTCCGGTATGGAAGGGGAGGGTTTTCCTGAGCCTGACTGGTCCTCAGTCATGTCCTCACACGGGGATGCTTCCAAGGCATATCAGAAGGTTCTGGAGGAAGGCGGCGGGGAGTGGATGGATCTGGAAACCCGGTTCTCCTGCTGTACGTTGCTTGTGTTCAATCAGGAGACAAAAGGCCCGCAGAATCATCCGGATTTCCGGAAAGCGCTGAATTTGCTGATTGACCGGAACAAGATGATTGAAGAGCTGGGAGAGGACCGGTTACACCCTGCTTTCGGGTTCCGTTATCTTCCGGGAGAGCGGGCAGAGATGTCGAATAACAGCGCTCCTCCGGATCCTGTGGTCATTCGTGCACTGCTTGCAGCAAGCGGATATGCGGGTGAGATACTCAGGCTGCATGTGAACTCTTTTCACCGCGGTGATGCTGGTTGGATCCGGGAGCAGGCCGGGAAATTCGGCATCCGGGTGGAGATTAAAGTCGTTGACCGGATAGGGGAGGAGAAGAACAGGGAGCCATTTTCACAGTATGATGTCCGTTTATTTGGAAGTGTGCTGGGGGATGATGAAATAAGTGAAGTTCAATTGTATCTGCAAAAAAACTATTTGCAGTCCGCATTTGATACGGAGACGTCAAAGGCGGTACAGCATACGGTAAATGCGGTCTTCAGGGAGCCGGATGAGCATGGACGCCAAAAGGGGCTGGCAAAACTGGAAGCATTGATGCAGGCTACGAACTCCGTTTTATTCCTGATTCACAAAAAAAACAACACCTCGCACCATAGAACAGTCCGCGGAGTGTCCATTAATGCTTACGGCTGGCTCGAATTTCATAAAATCTGGTTTCAGCCGCTGAATACTTAAGCCCGCGGGATTTTGATTGAAAAGGTCCGCGCACAAAAGTCCGGCGCTCCCGCTAGTAATTACACAGGAACAACCGGACTCTCTGCTGTCATCAGCCGTTAATCCATGAAGACGAACTTGACGATTACCATTCCAAAGAAAACCAGGGTCATGAAGCCGGTCATTCCGAAAAAGCCGGTCATTAAATCACCCAAATCGTTGCGGGGCTCCTCGTTAACATGCTCCCGCGGGTCCCCTGCCTTGGCATTAATCTCCATTGCGTTCTCCTCCTTGCGCTTGCAAGTCTGCACTGCAATAGGTTACAGTAATACATGTGAGGGAAGTCATTGACAATAAATGCGTTTTCTTAAAGTATACGAAGTCTCAGGGGCGTTGTAAAGAAGCGAATCTCTGCCATATAATTGATTTTATACAATGTAATTGTCTAAAACATTTCCCAAAAGTACAGTAACTATGTTATACTGTGAATGTGTCGGTAAATGGTAATCTGGTTATCATATTACATGAAGCATTTTTTCCAGCTAACATTACGGAGTGAATTCGTTTCAGCCAGTGCAGGCTATAGAGGCGTATGCAGCTCCGCAAAATTAAAGGAGGAACAATATCATGGCTATCGTAAACGTGTCTGACCAGTCCTTTGTAGGCGAAGTTGAAGGTCAGGGTACTGTAGTAGTAGATTTCTGGGCACCTTGGTGCGGCCCTTGCAAAATGCTTTCCCCGATTCTCGAGGAATTGTCCGCCGAGCTGGGAGACAGCGTAAAAATTGCCAAGCTGAATGTTGATGAGAATCCGGAAACGGCTTCCCGCTTCGGCGTTATGAGCATTCCTACCCTGATCTTCTTCAAAGACGGTCAGCCGGTGGATAAGGTTGTCGGCCTGAACTCCAAGGATTCCCTTAAGAATATCGTAGCTAAACACCAATAATTCACTGTAATTATTGCTAATACGGAGCTGGCTGCAGCCCCGATCCTGAGCGCCTTCGGTTTATCCGGGGGCGCTTTGTGTGTTAAAATTACTATAATAAGCCGTTCCGCCGTGCGGGGCAGCTTCATGAATGTGCAAGTTACAGGTGGAGGAGAAATCATGGATTATAGCGATAATATCCGCAACAAGCTGGCGCTGCTGCCTGACCTGCCCGGGTGCTACCTGATGAAGAATGAAGAGGGCACCATTATTTACGTGGGCAAGGCGAAAGTGCTGAAGAACCGCGTCCGCTCTTATTTTACAGGCAGTCATAACGGCAAGACCCAGCGGCTGGTGGCCAACATTGTTGATTTTGAATATATAGTTACTTCAAGCAATATGGAAGCGCTCATTCTGGAGTGCAATCTGATCAAAAAGCATATGCCGCGTTATAACGTGCTTTTGAAGGATGACAAGACGTTTCCATATTTAAAAATAACGAACGAAGCCCATCCGCGCCTTGAGGTGACCCGCAGGGTGCTTAAAGATAAAGCCAAATATTTCGGGCCGTATCCGAACTCTTATGCCGCCCAGCAGACCAAGAAGCTGCTTGACCGGATGTATCCGCTGCGCAAGTGCGGTGTGATGCCGAAGGAAGTGTGCCTCTATTACCATATGGGCCAGTGTCTCGCCCCGTGCGAGAAGGAGGTACCGAAATCGGCATATGAGGAGATTATCCGTGATATTTCGGCTTTTCTGGGCGGCGGTCATGAGGCAGTAAAGAAGGATCTGCAGAAAAAAATGCAGGAAGCGGCGGAAGAGCTGTACTTTGAGCGCGCCAAGGAGCTGCGTGACCAGATCATGCATATTGATGCCCTGATGGAGAAGCAGAAGATCAATACGGCAGATACGAAGGACCGCGACGTGTTCGGCTATGCCGTGGACAAGGGTTGGATGTGCGTGCAGATTCTGTATATACGCCAGGGGAAAATGATCCAGCGCCACTCGTCCGCATTCCCGTTCTACGGGGAGGCTTACAGCGACTTTATGTCGTATGTGACGCAGTATTACAGCGACAATCCGGCGCTGCCGCAGGAGATTCTGCTGCCGGAGGAAGTCAGCGAGGGCACGGAGAAGCCGTCCGGGGCCTCGGCAGCGGCTGCAGTTACAGCAGGCAGACTGGCTGCTGAGCTGGACAGTGAGGATGACGGGGAGCCGGAGGCAGAGAACGGAGCGGCTTCGGCTGTTACGGTTGAAGCGGCCAGCGGGGCGGCAGCCCTGCAGGAATGGCTGGGCCTCAAGGTGCTGGTGCCGCAGCGCGGGCTGAAGAAGCAGATGGTCGGCATGGCCTGCCAGAACAGCCGGGTCGCGCTGGATGAGAAGTTCCGGCTGATCGAGCGGGATGAGGAGCGGACCTCCGGCGCAGCGTTCAGCCTTGGCCAGAGCCTGGGGCTGGAGTCGCTGAACCGGATTGAGGCGTTCGATAACTCGAACATTCAGGGGACCAATCCGGTCTCGGCGATGGTTGTCTTCATTGACGGCAAGCCTGCCCGTAAGGAGTACCGCAAGTACAAGGTCCGTACCGTTCAGGGGCCGGATGACTACGAAACGATGCGTGAGGTCATCCGCCGCCGCTATGAACGGGTGCTGAAGGAAGACCTGCCGCAGCCGGATCTGATCGTGGTCGACGGCGGTAAAGGGCAGATCTCCTCAGCGATTGATATTTTGCAGAATGAGCTGGGACTGTACATCCCGGTCTGCGGCCTGGTCAAGGATGACAAGCACAAAACAGCGCAGCTCCTGATCGGGGATTCCGCCGAACCGGTGCCGCTGGCGCGGGACAGCCAGGAGTTCTACCTGCTGCAGCGCATCCAGGACGAGGTTCACCGCTTCGCGATCACGTTCCACCGCGAGCAGCGCGGCAAGTCGATGGTGACCTCAAAGCTGGACTCGATTCCGGGCATCGGCGAGAAACGCCGCAAAGCGCTGCTGAAGCATTTCGGCTCGCTGAAGAAGATCAAGGAGGCCTCCATCGAGGACTTCCGCGAGCTGTCCATCGGCGAGAAGCTGGCCGGACAGATCCTCGCCGTGTTAAACGATGAGGGACCCGTGGCGGAGGCTGTTTCTCAAAATGAGGATGAGTAATTATATGATTTTTTTTCGGGCTGGCCCTTGGGGGCCGGCCTTTTTTTGGCTTGCGGCTGGCGGGAGCGGCAGCATGAGGGGCAAAAATGCCTTTGATTTAGTTGATTTAGTTGATTTAGTTGATTTAGTTGATTTAGTTGATTTAGTTGATTTGGAGCTGAGGAGCCAAATGAAGGGCAAAAATGCCTTTGATTTAGCCGAATTGGAGCTGAGAAGCCAAATGAAGGGCAAAAATGCCTTTGATTTAGCCGAATCGGGGCTGCGCGGCCAAATGAAGGGCAAAAATGCCTTTGATTTAGCCGAACCGGGGCTGCGTGGCCAAATGAGGGGCAAAAATGCCTTTGATTTAGCCGGATTGGGGCTGAACGGCCAAATGAAGGGCAAAAATGCCTTTGATTCAGCCGAACCGGGGCTGCGCGGCCAAATGAAAGGAAAATAAAGGATAGGTGGTAAGTACAGAGAAATAAATATAAACAAAATTAACCAAAAAAGGAGGTTACTTATGGAGTTTATATTTCTGCTGCTGCCCAAGTTTTTGATGGAGGTATTTACTATTGTGGTTGCACTGGTGATTTATGACCGGTTTTTTAAACGGAGATAAGCGAGCGGTGGGGAAGGGATTTTTCGCATACCCAAAAGGTGCTCCGGCAGACTGCCAGATATACAGCAGTCTGCCGGAGCACCTCTTTTATTAACAAACGTTTAGTTCCAGCTGCCTGCGGGCTGAAGCGGTTCTTCAGGCCCTGCCGGGTTTTTCGGCCCGGTGCGTTCCCGGTCCGGCGGATTAAACCGGTATACGATGTAGCCGACGATGAGCGGCAGGATGATGGTGATGATGCCGGCCGTTACATTTACACTCTCCCGCATGAAGATCAGGGTCATGCCAATCAGGATGCTGTCGAATACAACATGGGAGAACATGACGGCAATAAAGCCGTAACGCAAGAAAATATAGCTGAACAGCAGACCGATCACGGTCAGCTCAATCGGTCTCGAGATGACCGGATAGATCGGGTACAGCGTATGGCCGAACGCCCAGATCAGTGTGGTGATCAGGGAGGCGATAAAGGTGTTTTTGACGAGCTTTTTGAGCATGCGGATACCGAACAGCCGGTAGACTGCTTCCTCAGACAAGCCGGCAAGCCAGGCGACAATCGGCAGCAGCAGGGCATATCTCATATTATACGGAGACTGGCTGGCATCGGTTGTTGACCAATTATCAAGGGTTAAGGACAAAATAATGAACATGATGGTCTGCACACCGAGCAGGATCAGCGCCCAGACATAGCCGGCAGACAAGCTGTCCAGCACATATTTGCCGTAACCCGGCTCCTTGGCGCGCGGCCACGGATTCAGCCCTTCTTCCTTGCGCCACAGTCCGTTGCCTCCTACCAGGGAGAAATAGAGCAGAGACGACATCAGCAGGCTGTAAAGGAAATAGATGATGAACATCACTACAGCGGTTATGCGGGACTCGGCGGTGTCAGAGACCGGTTCCGGCAGCGAATTGTAGGTGCTGATCATCATGATGGTGAAATGAATAGAGCTTAAGGTAATGCCGCGTACAAACGAGGTGTGACTGCGCCGCAGAATACTGAAGATGAGCGCCAGCAGGCCGAGTGCCAGCGTCGGCAGGGCGTAGCCGAACAGCGTCAGGTTGGTAGCCAGAGATTTCTGATCCTCCACGTAGGAGTCATGCCAGGCCGGGGCGGTGAATCCGGCGCGGAAATAAGACAGCTCTCTGTTCAGGAAGTTAAATTGATAGCGCAAAGCGGCTTCGCCTACTTTAACAGAACTGTCTGAGTATACGAGGTCATAGCCATCCGATTCCGCTTCAATCTGCAGCTTGGCGGGATTCGCCCCCCATAACTGCAGCCAGGGACTGGCCAGGGTTTCCTTTTGCTGCAGACTCAGTCCGCCGTTTAAGGTTCCGGAGGCAGGCGGATCGCCATAATCCCACCCGTCACTGGAGCGGGCATAGCCTCCCAGGGCAAAGGCGGTAACCTCGCCTGTATACATATTAAGGTCAACGGCAAGAAGCGGGTCTGCTGCACCGCCAGTGTAAAGAACGGCATGATAGACATCGAACGGATACCGCTGATCCAGCTTGTTATCTGTATAGCTCTGCAGAAGCTTTTCCTGCGACATATAGCCGTAAAAGGAGGAATCAGTCTGGTAGCTTACCGTCCAGTGATCCTGCTCTGTCACGCTGTGGCCAAGCTGCTGTGCTGCAAATGCGGCCGCTTTGTCGCGGGCTTCAGTCTTGCTGATGGTGGAGGCTGATCCCCCGCTGTAGAGCTGGGGTACAACCTGGAACATAAGGAAAACGATAAGACCGATTATTCCCGCGAAAATAAGCCGTTTGGTAAGGGGCCGTTGCTGTAAGGGCTGGCCGACGGAATTCATGAAACGCCTCCTTGCATGGATTCATTTGTAAGATGCGTAGTCTGCTTCATTATACGGGACAGGCCGGGCAGTTACAAAAAATTACCTGTGTTACTTCTACTTGTACGTAGACAAGTCCCGGCTTATGCCTGCTTACGTCTATTCCTTTTTTCTGACAGGACCGTCATATGCATCCTCCTTATCGAATTCCAGCAGCTGTGCCGCTGTGAGGCTGAGCATTCCGGCAACTGCCTTAAACTCCGTTACTGCCTTGCGCATAAACTTTGCGTGCTTCGCCGATTACTGCTTCATCCCTCGTAACAAAGGTTCCCTGTCCGCGGTAAGTAACAATCAGGCCAAGGCGTTCCAGCTCCTGATAAGTTCTGGCTGCGGTGGTAGGGTTGACGCCCCTGCCGGCTGCAAGCTCTCTTACGGAAGGCAGCCGCGAGCCGGGCGGGATATGTCCGCTGACGATTCTTCCTTGGATCGCCGCAACGAACTGTTCCTAAATCGGCAGTGAGGGATTGATCTGAAACGGCTCCGGCAAAAGCTCAAAGGATTGATCCATAGGCTGTCCCTTCCTTTTTCTGACTGAACTTGTAGTTGGAGTGTACCACTACACACCATACAATTTTAAGCGATATTCATCACATCGCAAAATCAGGCTTTGTGATGCTGGACAATAACGTATATAATTTGTATGTTTATCGGATCAATATTAATTTTAATGCTTATCATGAAGCATGTGAAAGGATGAGCCGTTTGGCCTCGCCGTTTCCCAAATTTCCGGACATTAAATTGTTCAGGCTGTCACCGCCCCAGATTCTGGTGGGCGGGTTTGCTGCAGTCATCCTGATTGGAACACTGCTCCTGATGCTGCCCTTTGCCAGCGCATCCGGCCATTCCCTGAGATTCATAGATGCGCTATTTACGGCAACTTCGGCAACCTGCGTAACCGGTCTGGTTGTGGTGGATACCGGCTCTTACTTCAGCACGTTCGGCCAGACCGTTATTCTGGTGCTGATGCAGATCGGCGGTCTCGGCTTTATGACTATGGCAACCCTGTTCGCGCTGCTGTTCAGACGCAAAATCTCGCTGCGCGACCGGCTGATCCTCCAGGAAGCCATGAATCAGAGCTCAATGGAGGGAATTGTGCGGCTGATCCGCAAGGTGCTTGTCTATTCCCTAGTGATTGAGGCTGGGGGTGCCGTTCTGCTCACGCTCCGCTGGGCTGCCGATATGCCGTTTGGACGCGCCTTGTATTACGGTGTATTTCATGCCGTATCCATGTTCAACAATGCCGGATTTGACCTGTTCCGGGATTACCGCGGCCTGACCGCTTATGCCAGTGATCCTGTAGTGAATCTGGTTGTCATGCTGCTGATTGTCACAGGCGGTCTCGGGTTCATTGTTTTGGCCGACCTGGTCGATTACCGCAAAACCCGCAGGCTGCTACTGCACAGCAAGGTTGTCCTCACTATGACGGCAGTGCTGATTGTGACCGGTGCAATCGTGATTTTTGTGTTTGAGTTCACCAATGCACGGACACTCGGGCCGCTTGATATCGGAGGTAAAATCTGGGCCGCCCTCTTCCAGTCGGTAGCGCCCCGTACAGCAGGACCTAATACGGTAGACATCGGGGGCATGCGGCAGGCTACGCAATTTTTTATAGTCATACTGATGTTTATCGGTGCTTCTCCGGGCTCAACCGGTGGAGGAATCAAGACGACTACCTTTACACTGATGATCGGTGCCGTCGTCTCCATGCTGCGCGGGCGCGAGGATATTGTGCTGTTCCGTTACCGGCTGGCCCAGGAGCGGGTGTTCAAGGCGCTGACCATCATACTGCTTGCGCTGCTGCTGATTGTCACGGTTTCAATGGTGCTGTCAACCACGGAAGGCTGGCCGTTCCTGATGATTCTTTTTGAGACCACATCGGCTTTTGCAACCGTCGGACTGACGATGGGAGTGACGCCGGAGCTGTCGGAAACGGGAAAAGTCCTGCTCTGCCTGACGATGTTCGCCGGCAGGCTCGGGCTATTGACACTGGCCTATGCACTCGGGCCGAAACAGGGTAAACCATTGTATAAGTATCCCGAAGGTAAAATGATTATTGGATAAGGGGTTAAAGAAATGTTGAAAGCACAGCAGTTTGTTGTGATTGGCCTCGGCCGCTTCGGCTCCAGTCTGGCGCTTGAGCTGATGGCTATGGGTTATGAGGTGCTCGGTATCGACCATCTGGAAGAACGTGTGGAGGAAATGAGCGGGCAGCTGACCCATGCCGTCATGGCGGATGCAACGGATGAGGGCATCATGCGCTCCCTGGGGGTGCGCAATTTTGACTGCGGCATCGTCGCTATTGGCGACAACATGGAGCGGAGCATTTTGACGGCGATTCTGCTAAAAGAGCTGGGCGTAAAGCAGGTGGTCGCAAAGGCGATCACGATTCTGCATGGCCGTGCGTTATCCAAGCTGGGCGTAGACCGGGTTATTTTTCCGGAAAGGGATATGGGCATCCGTGTAGCGCATCAGCTGGTTACGCCGCATTTGCTCGATTACATCGAAATTTCCAAGGACTACAAAGTGGTCGAGCTGACTGTGCCCTCCTGTATGGACGGAAAAAGCCTTTCGGAGCTCAATACCCGCGCCAAATACGGCTGCAGCATTATTGCGCTGAACCGCAAGGACGGCATCATTGTGGCCCCTACTGCCCATGATTATGTGAGCCAGGGGGATATTATGGTTGTCATCGGCTCTAATGAGAGCATCGAGGAGTTTGAAGATGGGGCAGTTAACGCGGACTAAAAGGAACTTTAGAGCGCAATAGCTATATATACATTGTAAGCCCGGACGGGAGTCCGGGCTTATTTTATTTTACCGGCCAATTATTGATAGCTTCAAATACTGCCGAATAGGCAGATTTGATATTCCGGTTGTTAACCTTGTTGTTGTACAATCCGGTGGCCCAGAACTGCCATTTATCCTCGGCATTAAAATATCCTGTCGCATACATCTCATTATTCATCTCCGGAACATCCTCATAGTCAAGATCTTCAAGAACAAACGGCATATAAGATTTCGTCGACCCGATAAAAAAGAACGGAATCCCCGCAGTCTGATACACCTCCGCATACCGGGCCTCCGCAGCTTCAGATAAATGCTCCTTCATAATGATTACAGCATCATATTCGGCTGATAATGACCGGCTGTTATCGTACATCTCATCCAGGGTTATAGCGGAAAACGCCACCTGCCTCTCCCTGACAGACGGAGCTTCGCCTATAACGGCTACATTTAAACCTTTTCCTGCATATGGTGGTGTGTCTACGGAATCGGGCTGGGTATCCAGAACAAGGGTACAGCCTGACAGAATAAATGTCGCCAGGATCAGCAGCGGGTACAATACTTTCACGTTAAAAGCTCCTTTGCTGCAAATGAATTGTTACTAATGATAGATGACTTCTATCCCTGCTTTAAAGAAAAAATGTCACAATTTTCTTGCGGAAGGTTATTTTATTGAATGTCCGTTTCCAACATCATGGTATTTATTACATTGGTATTTATTTGTTTTCAAAAAAAATCTTCTGAAAATTTCTCCAATATTATATGTTAACTGATTCGTATAATGTTAAACTAACGATAAGCATGCCATTGTTCAGTGTTTTCCACAATATAACTTGTAAGCGTTTAAAATTTCATCTAAATTAAAGTAGGGGGATGTAACATGAGTTTGCGTTTTGATTTTGGACCTGCCGGAGCTGGGGCAGAAGGATATACCAAAGTGTCTGCTGCAGACAGCTATGATACGGCAAAAGGGTACGGGTTTACCGACCTGTCACAGGTGACAGAGCATGTCCGGGGGGGGCAGCCGCTTGCCGGAGATTTTGTTATACCGTTTAACACGGCTTTTGTAGCGGACGTGGAAGACGGGAACTATATTGTCTCTATTCTTATAGGGGATGAGGCGGCGCCGTCCTGCACGACACTGAAGACTAACGGTGAGAGGCTGATTCTTAACAATTACCGCACAGTTACCGGTCAGGTCTCCCGCGAGCTGTTCGGCGTGAACGTGCGCGGAGGCCAGCTGAGACTCAGATTCGGCGGGGTTGCGCCCAGAATTAATGCACTTGAAATCACGAAGACGAGTGAGCAGATTACAGTCTATCTGGCCGGTGATTCAACTGTAACGGATGTTGGCGATGAAAAAGGCTTCCCGTTCTCCGGCTGGGGACAGATGCTCCAATACTTTTTCAAACATGATGTTGCGGTTGCCAACCATGCTGTCGGAGGCCGCAGCTCAAAGAGCTTCACCCTGGAAAACCGGCTGCAGCCGATACTGGATGAGATCAAGGAAGGCGATTATTTGTTCATCCAGTTCGGGCATAACGACCAGAAATGGGATGAAGCGCGCCATACAGACCCGCTGACCACGTATCCGGAGTATCTGCGCCAATATATTGAGGGTGCGCGTGCCAAGCAGGCGGTTCCTGTACTGGTTACTTCTGTGCACCGCCGTTATTTCGATGCTGCAGGTAAGCTGACGGACACACACGGGGCTTATCTGGAAGCCGTAAGAAAGCTGGCCGAAGAAGAAGGAGTTCCGCTGATTGATCTGGCTGAGAAGAGCAGACGCCTGTTTGAAGAGGCCGGACCGGAAGCAACCAAGTCCATTTTTCTATGGGGAGCGCCTGGGGAATGGATGAATCATCCCGGCGGTACCGTTGACAATACGCATTTCCAGGAGCGCGGCAGCCTGCAGATAGCTGAACTGGTGGTCGAGGGAATAAGAGAGCTCGGACTGCAAAAGCTCATTATGTTCCTCAGATAGCTTGCTGTGATCATCTGCAGGATTAGAGATTATAGGGGGGGCGCACTATGAAAAAAATACCGATGATGCTGCAGTTAGCGTTAATTCTGTTCTGTATCATGGCCATTCCGACAGCCATCCTTACCTGGTACAGCGGGTCGCAGATAATTGACAACTCAGAGGCAGCCATCGGGGAATCAACGCTTGCCGGACTTAATGCCAACCGCAAGCTGAATGAAAATGCAATGGCCAATCTGGCCCAGGACACGTCTCGTCTCGCTGCAACGAGTGTTTTTGACGGTATACGGAGCTTCGAGACGTACGACGAAATCAATTCCAGCTTTAATAATTACAGCCGCGGCAAGGCTGTAACAAACGAACTGCTCAATCTCAACCGCCGGGTAGACGGCGTAGCTTCTTCTTACTTTTATCTGGACGGCTCAGATTATGTAGTTTCTACGGACAAAAGTGTGACCAAGCTGGAGCGCTATGAACCGATGGATTGGGTGAATGCGGCCCTGGAGAATCAGCGGGGAATCAGCGGCGTTTGGGTGCCCCGCAAGCTGGATACCGGCGAAAATGTCGTCTCCTATGTGTATCCGCTTAACCGGCTCTCTTCCAACACACACGGAATCATCGTAGTGAATATGAAGGAAAGCCAGATTTTCAAATATCTGAATGCTACAGAGGTCGGTAACAGTAATAATCTGCTGCTGGACTCTGACGGCAGGGTGATTTCCTTCAATGACAAATCGCTGCTGCTGTCAGACGGTTATGAGCTGCCGTTTCTGGGTGAATTGCTGAAGCAGAATATAAATGAAGGCTACGCATTCCGCGAGCTTGACGGTAAGCGGATGGTTTATGCCTGGACCGGCTCGGCGTTATCCGGGTGGTGGAATGTCAGCTGGAGCTCGCTGGATGAGATGATGGCCGACTCCCGGGATATGCAGGGGAATATTATTCTGCTTACCGGTGCCATTATTTTGCTTGGAACAGCATTGGCGATCTTTTTTGCAACCTGGCTGTCGAGACCGCTCAGGCAGCTTGTGCGGACTATACGCTCCAAAAGTGACCTCGAAGTCGTTAATAAAAATGAGCTTGCCTTTCTGGACATGGCTTTCAAGCGGATGCAGGAGGAAGAGGAAAGCCTGTTCCAGCTGCTGCAGGAGCGCGAGCAGGATACCCGCAGTCTCGCTGTCCACCGTTTGCTGCGCGGCGAAATTCCGCCGAGGATCACCGAGGTGTTCCCTGAAGCTTATTACCGGGTAGTTGTTGTCTCGATCGACCGTTACAGGGTATATATAGGCAATACCAATGTGGAGACCCGCAGCTATCACCGTTATCTGCTCAATACCAAGTTTGAGAGCCTGTTTCCTGAGGGGATTCTGGCCAGCTCTGTATATCATAACGACGGCTGTATGGTCATCGTGCTGAATTTTGCACCGGATGAGGAGGAAACGGGCAGAGGGCAGATCCAGCAGGTGCTGGAAACGATCCGGGATGAATCACTTGCACTGCTGGAGCACACCGTCACGATCGGGGTAAGCGATGTGGCGGATGCGCCTGAAATGGTGGCCGAGCGGCTGTTTGAAGCGATGGAATTAATCAAGCAGCGGATGATCAACGGGGCCGGAAGCATTATGTACTGGGAGGATGAGGAGGAGCACAGCCGGAAGTATATCGACTTTGACTGCAGCGAGCGGCGGATTCTCAATTTCCTGGATGCCGGCAACCTGGATGGAATTTTTAAGGAGCTGCAGAATATCCGCAGCCAGATCAGCGCAGAAGAGAATATTTCGTACGATAATATCATGTTCATTTATCATCAGCTGATGGGCGCGACGATCAAGCATCTGCGCGAGAATCATATCGGTACCGGAAGAATGATAGTGGGGAAGGGCAATATCTATAGCATTCTGGCTGCTATGGATACGCTTGAAGAACTGGAGGAGTATCTGCATGAAATGTTCCGCGAAATCGTCCAGAGCCTTGACCACAGTCCCGGTGAAACGAATCACGGGGACCGGATCGTTCAATATTTAAAGGAAAATTACCGCGAAGAAATTGTTTTTGAGGATATGGCAAAAGAAATCGGAATCAGCTACTCCTATATGCGCAAAATTGTGTATGAGCAGACCGGTAAAAGCATGATCGATTTCCTGAATCAGCTCCGCATTGAAAAGGCTAAGGAGCTGCTGCTGGATACCGACCTGACCATTAAGCAGATTGCCGCAGAGGTTGGATACTATAACCTGCAGAGCTTCAACCGCTTTTTCCGCAAATATGAAGGAATGCCGCCGAGCAGCTATAAGTCAGCCAAGAGTAAGGGCTCCTAGGAGCCCTCTCCGGGCCGTCCGCCGGCGGTTTTTATTTGTTTCACTGTTAATGAAAGCGTTTTATTTTTGGGAATACCTATCATATTTGATTATGGACATGCTCCTAAAGCTGATAATACCGCGCTCTAATCAAATTTGATGGGGATCATCAATACTCATGATTTTCAAAACCGGATAATCGGGATACATTGGACTCACGCCGGATCACACAGCCGGATAAAGATAAAATGTTGCAGGGGGTGAGACTTTGAAAGCTGCAAGCGCTTCACAAACGAATCAGGCCCTTATATTAAGAAAAAAATACGGGCCGCTTTATTACTTGCGCCGTGACTGGCAGCTGTATCTGCTGGTATTGTTTCCGTTAGCTTTTGTAATCGTTTTCAAATACATGCCGATGACCGGGCTTGTAATCGCTTTTAAAGACTACAAAATCGCCAGAGGCTTCTGGGGCAGTGAATGGGTAGGTTTCGAAATCTTCCAGCAAATCTTCTCCAAGCCTGATTTTACAAGAGCTGTTCGAAATACGCTGCTGCTTAATGTGCTTGACCTTCTATTCAGCTTCACGATGCCGATCATTCTGGCGCTGATGCTGAATGAAGTGAAGAGCGTCAAGTTCAAACGGGTCAATCAGACTCTGCTGTACCTGCCGCACTTTCTGTCATGGGTCATTATCGGGGCGATCGCCTATCAGCTGCTTAGCGAAGGGAACGGTGCCGTCAATAATCTCATTGAACTGATGGGCGGAACCAGGGTCCCGTTCCTTCAGGAGGATACGAACTGGCTGATCAGCTATCTGGCTATCGGCGTATGGCACAGTATGGGCTGGGGCACGATCATCTATCTGGCTGCAATCAGCGGGATTAATCCTGAAATGTATGAAGCGGCAACCGTCGATGGAGCGGGACGCTGGAGAAAGGTCTGGAATATCACCCTTCCTTCGATCCGGGCAACCATTGTAACGCTGCTGATTATGAGTCTGGGGAAGGTTATGGACGGCTCATTTGAACGAATCTGGTCCCTGCAGAATAAGGCGACCACTGAATTCACGACGACCATACCGGTGCTTGTGTACCGCTGGGGAATTGAATCCGGCAACTTCAGCCGGGCAACGGCGATCGGGCTGTTCCAGTCCGTAATCGGAATCATCCTTGTAGTATCAGCTGACCGGGTAGCCAAGAAGCTTGGCGAGGATGGAATCCTATAGAAAGGAGAGGAACCATGAAAGCATCAACCGTAAATCCTGCCGCACCCGGCAAGGGGCGCATAGATATTTATGATCTGCTGATCAAATTCGGCCTGATTGTTGCTTCGCTGATATGCCTCCTGCCGTTTGTGCATGTGGTCTCCAAATCCCTCAGCGCAGACTCCTTCGTCATTGCCAATAAGGTGTTTCTATGGCCGAGAGGCTTCACTATGGAAGCGTACGGCAAAATTTTTGCCGATGCCAGTATTCTCCGGTCCTTGTACATCTCAGTAATTGTAACTGTACTGTTCACCATTCTGGGGATGTTCCTGACCATCTGCGCGGCTTATCCGCTGTCCAGAGCCCAGTTTAAAGGCCGCCGGGTCATCACCTTCATCTTCCTGTTCACGATGTATTTCAGCGGAGGCATTATCCCGGATTATATGAACATCAACAATCTGGGTCTGATGGATACAATCTGGTCGCTGGTTCTGCCGCTTTCCTTCAGTGTCTTTAACCTGCTGATCATGAAGACCTCTCTTTCGAGCAGTATTCCTGTCAGCCTGGAAGAATCTGCGCGGATTGACGGCGCCGGACACTTCCGGATTCTCTGGAATATAGTGATTCCGCTCTCCAAGCCGATTATCGCGACGCTGTCCCTTTTCTTCGCGGTTGGACGCTGGAATGCCTATCAGGACGCGCTGTTCTATATCAAGCATGCGACCGATCTGCGGCCGCTGCAGCTCAAGCTGTACTATCTGGTTATTCAGGCCAGTGAAAGCTTCCAGCTGGAAGCAACCACAGTAACACTCAGTAATCCTGAAGTTCTGAAGGCGTCAGTCGTTGTGTTTGCTACTTTGCCTATTCTGTGTGTATACCCCTTCGTCCAGAAATACTTTGTACAGGGCGTTATGCTCGGAGCAGTCAAAGAGTAATTATATGTTCCACAGCAGTACTACTTCAATACGAAAACTATAATTGGGGGAATTGCGATGAACAAAAAAGGGTACGTATCATTATTGATGGCCTCGGTGATGACGGCCGGCATGCTGGCCGGATGCTCCGGCAACAACAATAAACAGAATGCCGCAGCCACTAACAGCCCTGCTGAGACAGCGGCAGCTACAAACGCTGCTGCCGAGGGGAAATACCCGGATTATTCACAAGGCTTCAAAGACAAGGTTTCACTTGATATCCCGGTTTATGAACGTGCGTTCGAGGGCTGGAATGTCACCGACAACTATTACACCCGCTGGGTACAAAAGGAATTCGGCGACAAGTACAACATTGAAGTCAACTACATCCCGATTACCCGCAAGAGCGAAGTAATTGACTATGAACAGCTGCTGGCGTCCCACAAAGCGCCGGATATTATTTTCCACTACGATATGCCGCAAGCGCTTACTTACTACGGTGAAGATGTTATGCAGCCGCTGGACTGGGCCGAAATTGAAAACTATGCACCAACGTACTGGTCCAGCATGGGTGACACCATCAAACAGTATGGTATTGTAGACGACAAGAATATTTTCTTCTACGCAGCGCGTCCTGAAGCAGACAACTTCACAACTATCATCCGTAAGGACTGGGTAGAGAAGGTGGGCATGAAGGTTGAGGATCTGACTTCCCTTGAGAAATACAACGAGATGCTCTTGAAATGGAAAGAAGCCGGACTCGGTGTAACCGGCGGCAGCTTGACTGCCAACAGCTTCAACTATAACTATGCATTCCGTGACTGGCCGATTGACGCCAACTACCGTGCACTGTATTCCGACCTGAGCGTGGCTGACTTCACTACTAAGGATACAGAGCTGTGGCTGCGCAATATGAACTATCAGTACAATAACGGCCTCATTGATAAAGAATTCTATCTGCGCACTGACGAGCAGAAAATCAAATCGGAGTTCGTTTCCGGAAAAACAGGTACTTTTGGACTCTATCTGACCAACAACACGGATGTTATTTCCGCGACGCTGGCCAATGACCCTAACGCTGAGTTTGCTATCGTGCCTCCATTTGCAGGTGTTCCGGAAGGCAAGCAGCCGCAAGGCCGCGCATACTGGCCGTTTGGTTTCATCATGGGAATTAACTATGAAACCTCCGATGAAGAACGCGCTGCAGTCTGGATGTATCTGGAATGGCTGAGCCAGCCGGAGAACCTGTTCAAATTCCAGAACGGTATTGAAGGCGAGAACTACACGCTTGACGCAGAAGGCATCGCTGTTAAGAATCCGGATTACAAAGGTGAATCTGTCCTGTCCCAGAACAACAACAAAGACTACTGGGGTCTTGTAACTGAAATTGCCCAATACCCTGAGCCTGAAAAGACACTCAAAGCGAACCTGCGCAACTGGGCGCCTGCCGGCTATGAATATCTGGCTGACGATCTGGTGAAATACTACAATGAAGTAGCTGAATTCCGCACACCGGACGCTATGTTCACTACTGTACTTGAGAAGGTAAATGAGTATAAAGCAGATCTCAATACCCTCTTCCAGGAGCTGTATGTGAAGATTGTACTGGCACCGGAAGCTGACTTTGACGCCAACTATGAAGCAGCGAAGAAGACTTACCTGGATGCAGGCTACCAGGAAATCCTCGACGAGAAGCAAAAGGCGATCGATGCAGGCCAGTTCAAATAATCAGATAACATCCTGTACATCTGAACAGCAATACGAATAAACATCCCCGGCGGGACGTTCCATAGCAATATGGAAGCCTGCCGGGGATGTGCTGTTTATTCGCTGCCTGCCAGGAACACTTCCTCCGTAACCTGTACAAGACAGCGGGATGCTGTGCTCAGGCCGCCGCTGCTTGGATAAATCAGGCAGGTGGTGCGCTGGGTCTGCTCCAGCTCCTTGATGTGCAGGGAGACCAGTCCGCCGCCGTTCAGCAGCTCCGGGCGCAGGTAGGACTTCGGCAGCAGCGCAGCGGCTTTGATCGTCGGCAGCAGCCGGACGATCGCCTCGAAGGAGTCGATCTCCATCCGCACGTCGGGGTCGATGCCGCAGCGCTGGAACAGCTCGTCAGTCATGCGGCGGTACCAGGTACCTTTGGAGAAGAGAATCATCGGCAGCCGGCTGAGGTCATCCATGGTCAGCTTTGCGCTCAGGGTCAGCGGATGGTGCTCGGAGACGACCAGCCGGAGCTGGTCTTCAAACAGCGGAATACAGCGCAGACCGGGCTCCTGGATCGAGGAGGCGACAATGCCGACATCGCTCCGGCCTTCGCTGACTGAGGAGACAATCTCATGTGTCCGGCCGGTGATCAGCTTCAGCTCGGCAGCCGGATATTTCTCCATGTAGGCGTTCACAAGCGGCGGCAGCGTCGTCTGCAGGGTAGTAAGGCTGGCCCCCAGGGTGACGAGCTGCGGCTCGCCTTCCTTGAATTTGGATAAGGCCTCAAGGAATTTGGAACGCTGTTGACGCTGCTCGAGCGCATAAGTATAAGTAAGGCGTCCGACCTCGGTCAGCTCCAGCCTTTTGCCGAACCGGTTAAACAAGGTAACGCCAAGGCGTTCCTCCAGCTTGGAGATTTTGCGGGAGAGGGCAGGCTGGGACAGATTCAGCTGACGGGAGGCCCGGTTCAGGCTGGAATGCTCCACAACCGCGGCAAAGATGTCCAAATCATCAAACATAAGGGGGTTCTCCTTTGAACAATCTGTGGTAATGCTGTTACTTTACGCTTCATGGCCTATGGATGAAAGTGATAATGCTCATAGCGTAACTAAGTATAAAAGCTTGTCCTGTATAGCAAAAAAGCATTATAACCGGGAAATTTCGGATATAAATGAGAATGATTATCAAATAAAAAATATTCTTATGCAAATATAGTATAACGTTTAATAATTAGATTGCAATTCCCTTATAAGACAAAAAAGAGTAACATAAAAAGTGACACAAGATATTCACATATTGTGAATGAAAGAGCAAAGTCCGGGAAAACAATGAATAGCGGTGATAATAGAGATTCGGCGAGCTTGCGCGGCCTTCCTACCCCTGTTTCAACTGTACTCCCGGCGGTGTATGCTCATTAATGAAAACGCTGTTTTAATCGGAAAGGGGACACTTTGCATGAGAGGATTTTATTCCAGAAAGATTCATTCCTTGCTCGGCGTTATCCCGCTCGGATTCTTCTTCATCGAACACATGATGACGAATTTCGCGGCAGTAGAGGGTGGCGCTTCAGGTTTCACCGACAGTGTGCTATGGCTGAACAGCCTGCCGCTTGTCTTCTTCCTGGAATTGTTCGGGATCTGGCTTCCACTGCTGTATCACGGGGTCTACGGGCTGTACATCGCTTACCAGTCCAAGCCGAACCTGAACCGTTTTAACCTGGAAAGAAACTGGCGTTATACCCTGCAACGGATCAGTGGCGTCATTACCTTTGTCTTCATTGTCTGGCATATGTTCGAGACGCGTTTTCAGGTTGCCGTAGGCAATGTTGAACACGAGGAGCTCGGCGGGGTCATGCATGAAATTGCCACCCAGCCGCTGATGCTGGCGATTTATGTGATCGCTATCATTGCAGCCTGCTTCCACTTCTCCAACGGCCTCTGGTCCTTCCTCATCAGCTGGGGAATTACCGTTGGTCCACGCTCGCAAAGAGTGTCCTCTATACTCTGTCTTGGTCTTTTTGTCATCGTAACCTTTATGTTCCTGATCTCGCTGTTCACCTTCCGTGACAGTGAATTCCAGACCGCGGCCAGTGCCGCACAGCATCTCCGCACGCTGCTCTAGGCGGGGATGACTGTTACAGGAGACGGTTTTGTATGAACCTATATTAATTGTATCCCTACAAAACTTTAGGAGGAACTCTCATGGCATCAGCCGATATCATTATCGTGGGCGGCGGGCTGGCTGGCCTGATGGCTACCATCAAGGCGGCGGAATCCGGCGCACATGTTCATCTATTCTCTCTGGTTCCGGTCAAAAGATCACATTCAGTCTGCGCACAAGGCGGTATTAACGGAGCTGTAAATACGAAGGGCGAGGGCGACTCGCCCTGGGAACATTTTGACGATACCGTCTACGGCGGTGACTTCCTGGCAAACCAGCCTCCGGTCAAGGCGATGTGTGAGGCGGCGCCGGGTATCATCCACCTGATGGACCGGATGGGCGTTATGTTCAACCGGACGCCGGAGGGTCTGCTCGACTTCCGCCGGTTCGGCGGAACAAAGCGTCACCGGACGGCTTTTGCCGGGGCGACCACCGGCCAGCAGCTGCTGTATGCGCTCGATGAGCAGGTACGGCGCTGGGAGGCAGAGGGGCTCGTAACCAAGAGCGAGAACTGGGAGTTCCTCTCGGTTATTCTTGACGATGCGGGCGTATGCCGCGGCATCAGTGCCCAGAATCTGAAGACAATGGAGATTCAGACCTTCCCGTCTGATGCCGTCATTCTGGCGAGCGGCGGCCCGGGGATTATTTTTGGCAAAACAACCAATTCGGTTATCAATACAGGAACAGCTGCCAGTGCGGTATACCAGCAGGGTGTGCATTATGCTAACGGTGAGTTCATTCAGATTCACCCTACAGCGATTCCCGGCGATGACAAGCTGCGGC
The DNA here is from genome assembly GCF_038595055.1 of Paenibacillus sp. FSL R7-0345. Lineage (NCBI taxonomy): Bacteria > Bacillati > Bacillota > Bacilli > Caryophanales > Paenibacillaceae > Paenibacillus > Paenibacillus sp. FSL R7-0345. The sequence continues at coordinate 5,820,226 of NZ_CP152002.1, read as the reverse complement.
TGATGTCGGAATCAGCGCGCGGCGAAGGCGGGCGCATCTGGACGTACAAGGACGGCAAGCCGTGGTACTTCCTGGAGGAGAAATATCCGTCTTACGGAAACCTGGTGCCGCGCGATATTGCGACCCGTGAGATTTTTAATGTGTGTGTGGATCAGGGCCTGGGTATTAACGGCGAAAACATGGTCTATCTGGACCTGTCGCACAAGGACCCGAAAGAGCTTGACGTCAAGCTCGGCGGTATTATCGAAATCTATGAAAAATTCATGGGTGATGACCCGCGCAAGATTCCAATGAAGATTTTCCCGGCGGTCCACTACTCCATGGGCGGCATGTGGGTTGACTACAACCAGATGACCAACATTCCGGGACTGTTCGCGGCCGGCGAATGTGAATACCAGTATCACGGTGCGAACCGGCTCGGCGCGAACTCGCTCGTTTCGGCGATCTACGGCGGTATGGTGTCGGGGCCTAAGGCTGTGGAATATATTAAAGGGCTGAAAAAGTCCGTACAGGATATTCCGTCCACTGTGTTCGACAGCTTCCACAAGCAGCAGCTCGGCAAATACGAGTCACTGCTGAAGATGAGCGGCACCGAAAACGCCTATGTAATCCATAAGGAGCTGGGCGAATGGATGACGGCCAATATGACCGTGGTGCGTGAGAACAAGCGGCTTGAGGCGACAATCGGCAAAATCAAAGAGCTCAAGGAGCGCTACGGTAACATTAATATGAGCGACACTTCGCGCTGGAACAACCAGGGCGTAGCCTTCACCCGCCAGCTGTGGAACATGCTGGAGCTGGCTGAGGCGATGACACTGGGGGCGCTGCTGCGTAATGAGAGCCGCGGAGCCCATTACAAGCCGGAATTCCCTAACCGTAACGATGAGGAGTTCCTTAAGACGACCAAAGCGACCTGGACGGCAGACGGCCCGCAGATCTCCTACGAGGCTGTAGATGTGTCGCTGATCCCGCCGCGGGTGCGTGACTATTCGAAGGACTAAATTTAATGGCGTATGCTTCCGATGCGAGTTTTGTACGGAGGGAAATCAGAGGAGTAACGCTCACAAAACTTTTAGGAGGAACCGATATGGCGGAAACAGCTGCAGCTCCCAAAAACGTGAAATTTATCATTACCCGCCAGGACGAACCGGAGAGCTCGCCCTATACAGAGGAATTTGAGCTGGCTTACCGGCCGGGCATGAACGTAATCAGCGCTTTGATGGAAATCCAGCGTAATCCGGTTAACGCAAGCGGCAACAGCACGGTTCCGGTCTGCTGGGACTCCAACTGTCTGGAGGAAGTGTGCGGGGCCTGCTCGATGGTAATCAACGGCAAGCCGCGCCAGGCGTGTGCTGCCCTGATCGACAATCTGGAGCAGCCGGTGCGGATTGAGCCGATGAAGACCTTTCCGGTGGTGCGCGACCTTGTTATCGACCGCAGCCGGATGTTCAATGCGCTTAAGCGGGTCAAGGCCTGGATTCCAATTGACGGAACTTATGATCTGGGTCCGGGACCGCGGATGGCCGAGAAAAAACGCCAGTGGGCCTATGAGCTGTCCAAATGCATGACTTGCGGCGTCTGCCTGGAGGCCTGCCCGAACGTCAACGAGAAGACCGACTTCATCGGTCCTGCGGCGATCTCCCAGGTGCGTCTGTTCAACGCCCATCCTACAGGTGAAATGAACGCCGAAGACCGACTGGAGACACTGATGGAGGACGGCGGGATCGACGGCTGCGGTAACTCGCAGAACTGCGTGCGCGCTTGTCCGAAGGGCATTCCGCTGACGACCTCGATTGCCGAGATCAACAAACAGACGACCAAGCATATGTTCAAGCGCTGGCTGGGCGTGTAACTCCTATTACTAAGCATTGACGGCTGATAGAGACACCTGTTTAGATGGCCGTACACTGCACATTTTAAAGCTGTTCACTAAGGCGAATTCTGCCTTAGTGAACAGCTTTTTTAAGTGCGCCCGGCATGGGCGATAACTAGGCGGTGAAAGTCCGCTACAGGCTTGGCAGTAGGAACTGTTAGCCAAAGGCAAGGGTGTCCGCCGCGAGGCGGAATCTGAAGGAAGCCGGAGGCAAACCCTCGGTCTGACGAACAGAAATCACATAGAAGGCATCTTGGGACGGACGAGCTTGCTTAACAAAGCGAAGTCCAATACTGCCCGAATCTCAGGGTGTAAATGTGGCAGATAGATGAGGGGAAAGTTATCGCTCTTACCCGGGGAGGTCTCACAGACGTCTGGTAGGAAAAAAAAAAATCCGAACCACGGAGTAAAGCTTGCTGTGAGAAGTCAGCAGAGGCCATAGTACCGGAAAGTTTTTTTTTCGGGAAGGGCCAAACAATCGTAAGTCTCGAGTACAGACCGGAAGGAGAGCTGGCGCGATGAAAGCAGAATACCGAAAGGGCTACCCGCAAAGGGATAGCGTGGAACGCGAAGAGTATGCGGGAGTGCGGAGTGCCGGCATTCGGGAACGTAGAGAAAGAGGCGGTGCAATGGACCTGCTCGAGCGGATTCTGGACAGAGACAATCTGAACAGAGCCTACAAGCAGGTCAGACGCAACCATGGCGCGCCAGGAATCGACGGAATGACCGTCGAAGAGGCGCTGCCCTGGCTGCAGGAACACAAGGACGAGCTTTTGCAAAGCATCCGGGAGGGCCGGTACAAGCCTAGCCCGGTACGGCGCAAAGAAATCCCCAAACCAGATGGAAGTGGAGTGCGGAAGCTTGGCATCCCTACGGTGATAGACCGCGTGATTCAACAGGCGATTGCCCAGCAGCTCCAGCCCTTGTTTGAGCCGCTCTTCGCAGACGGAAGTTACGGCTACCGCCCCGGGCGGAGTGCGCAGCAAGCCATCCGCAAGGTGAAAGATTACACACAGCAAGGCTATAGCCACGCCGTAGAAATCGACCTCTCCAAATACTTCGACACCCTGAATCACGAACTGCTGATGAATCTGCTACGGAAGCAAATCCCGGATCACCGAGTAACCGACCTCATTAAGAAATATCTGAAAAGCGGGGTTATGAAGAACGGGGTGCACTGCAAAACGGAGGAAGGTTCCCCGCAAGGAGGCCCGCTATCTCCACTACTGGCGAATGTTTACCTGAACGAGTTCGACCAGGAAATGAGCAGCCGTGGAGTAAACGTGATTCGGTATGCAGATGACATCGTGGTACTAGCGAAAAGCAAACGGGCAGCGACGCGGCTTCTGGAATCCTGCCGGAAGTACCTGGAGAACAAACTAAAACTCCAGATGAATACGGAGAAGAGTAAGGTCGTGAGCGTAGTGGCGCGGAAGCATTTCAAGTTTCTTGGCTTTGCCTTGGGGAAGAACAGGGATGGGGCATATATCCGGGCCCATAGTCAATCTCTCGCCAAAGCAAAGAAGAAATTGAAAGAACTGACGAGTCGCAGTCAGGGCAGGAAGGTCAGGGAAGTGATGGAGAAGGTGAAAGTCTACATTCGAGGCTGGATTGGCTACTTTTATGTAGCCGATATAAAGCGAATTTTGCAAAGCTGGAGTCAATGGCTGCGTAGAAGACTGCGGATGTATATCTGGAAGCAGTGGAAAAAGCCCAAAACAAAGGTACAAAACCTACGGAAACTGGGAATACCGGAGTGGCAGGCCTACCAATGGGGGAACTCCCGCCTGGGTTACTGGCGAGTAGCCGGAAGCCCGGTACTGTCCCGTACGATAACAAATGAAAAGCTCGCACAGGCCGGGTATTATGACTTCCCGGCACAGTACGAGCATTTACGAAAATTGCACTTAAGCGGTTGAACCGCCGTATACCGAACGGTACGTACGGTGGTGTGAGAGGTCGGCTGCTCAGTTAATGAGCAGCCTCCTACTCGATTATCGCGGTCCACCGATTGGTACAGTTCTGTGAATTACAGGCTTAGCTATCTCGCTGGTAAATGTTTTATGTTTCTTTTTGCTGCTGTAGCGGGTACATGATATACATTCCGTAAACACATAAGCAGTACCGGATATAAGGGAAACTTAAACAATTATAGGTCTATATGTTATAATCTCCTTAGTTAATGCGCTTTCAAGCCAAGGAGAACCGGGGAGGAATGACGTTGATTTGTCGTGAGCAGGATGGGGCAATTGTGATGGTTAAGCAGAATGAGCACGGGCGGCTGGCCGGTGAGCTTGCGGTATGGTTCAAGGAGGAGCAGGTTCCGGAATCGCTACGCCGGGATGAGGTGCTGTGGGCAATCGCGAGCCATGACCGGGGCTGGATTGATCTGGATGAGACGCCGTTCTGGAATGATGCGGAGGATGCGCCCTACAGCTTTATTGATTTTCCTGTTGTGCCCAAGCTGACCTTTTACCGGCGCGGGCTTGATGAGATTGAAGCGGTGTCAGCCTATGGGGCGCTGCTGTGCAGCCTGCATTTTGAACGGCTGATCGAAGTGTCCGGTGAGGAAAATCCGGAGCTGGACAAGTATCAGAAGGATGAGGCGGAGCGCAGGGCCCGTATTCACCGGGAGCTTGAGCAGCGGAATGTGCCGATTGGCGAAGATGAGCTGTTCTATGATGCCAGGCTGCTGCAGTTCTGCGATGATCTGTCGCTGTATATGGCGCTTAACAGGCCGGGCAGCCCTAAATCCGAGGAGCATCCCTGGTGGAAGGACGGGTTCTCGGGCAGCGAGGATTTCAAGTTCACTTCAGGCCGGGTAATTACTGCGGAGTGGAAGAATGAATCGGCGCTGATGCTTGAACCGTTCCCTTTCACCCGCGAGGTAGAGTGCGTATATAAGCTGCGCAAGGTCAGCCGTCAGGAGATTGCAGACAAGGGAATTGCCCGCGCCTACCATGAGGCACCGGAGGAAGAATGCCGGATTATGGTGATTGCACGGCCGGAGGAAGAGTCTGCTGCTGCGGGGAATGCTGAAAATGCAACCGCGGGCAGTGAATCATTGTAAATAACGATACTGTGAGAGTGAAGTGGATTTTCTCCACCTAATTCTACCGGCATTTTTCCAATTAAAATTCTGCTACAGAGTCAAATAGGGATATTAAGTGTTGAATTTCCACTAAGACTTTGGCGCTGTCAAAGGACAGGGGGGGATAGCCATGAGCTGGTGGATGTGGACCCTTAACGCTGCTGTGATTATACTGCTGTCCCTGCTGTTTTACCGGCTCAGAAGGAAATGGGTGGGGAAGGCGGTTCTGCTCATTCCGGTGCTGATTTACGCGCTGATTTCGGCCGAGGACCTGCTGGGCTGGATTGAGCTTGGTTCGATTGTGCCGGGCGACCGAGGGCTGCGGGGGCTGATCCTGCTGTTTGTGCCGGCTTCGGTGCTGTTCTATATCCTGTTTATTTTTCATGAAATCAAGGAATCCAACAACAAGGAGGTCAGGCTGCAGCAGACCCTGGTCCGCATCAGTATCGCCGCCTTTACCTGCATTCTTTTCTTTACGATTGTATATACATCCATTTATAAGCTGTTTGGACAATCTTCCTTTATGGGAAAAGGGCTCGGAGAGGATCTGCTCAGCCAGCTGATTACCTTTCTGTATTTTAGCGTTGCTACATTTACGACTGTGGGCTACGGGGATGTGGCACCTATTGATAATACGTCACGGCTCGTTGTCATTATGCAGATCAGCTTCAGCTTCATCACTGTGGCCTATGCCTTATCCATGCTGGGTTTGTTCCGTAAAATTCTCGGGGCCAATACGGAGGATGAGATTGAAGCTGAGATTGATGTGAAAATTGAGCATGCCGAGTCAGATTGTCAGGAACAGAAATCCGGTGTGAGATCTGCAAAAAAATCAGATCAGGCTGCAGCTGCAGAAGACAATTTATCTACAAAATAGTACCGAAAGGAGAACCTCCCTATGAATAGAGACTTGTCCGGGGCTTCTCCCAAACGTGGTAATGATCCGGAACCTGTCAAGGCCGGCCGCCGCAAAATCACCCGCCGCCAGTTCCTGGCCCGGGGAACCGCAACGCTGTTCGGGGCAGGGCTGCTCACTGGCGGATATGTCTGGCAGGGGGAGCCGGGCTGGCTTGAGGTTACGGAGCTGGAGCTGCCGCTGGCGCAGCTTCCCTCCGCTTTTTCGGGTACCCGGCTGGTGCATTTCAGCGATGTCCATCTGGGTTTCAATAAAGATGCCGGGGATGTGAAGCGGCTGGTGAAGCATATTAAGGAGGCCAAGCCGGATCTGATCTGCTTCACCGGCGATATTGTGGACAGTGAGGCCGAGGATCTGACCGATTCAGTGTCTCTGCTGGCTGAATTGACTGCTCCGCTGGGTAAATACGCGATTTTTGGCAATCATGATTATAAAAATACCGAGCTGCTCACCCGTCTGCTGCAGGCTGCCGGTTTTGTTGTCCTCAGGAATCAGTCCTATGTGATCAGCCAGGGCGGAGCGAGGATCGGGATTGCGGGACTTGAGGATATGCTTAAGGGCACTCCGGATCCTGAAGCTGCGCTCAAGGACATTCCGGAGGATATGTTCACTGTCCTGATGATGCATGAGCCGGATTATGCCGACACGGCAGAGGGTTACCCCTTTAACCTGCAGCTGTCGGGACACAGCCATGGCGGGCAGATCCGCCTGCCGTTCATAGGAGCGCCATATACGCCTTACGGTTCGCTTAAATACATAAGCGGTTTATACTACACCGCAGCAAAAGCAATGCCGGTTTACGTGAACAGAGGCTTCGGCGAAACCTATATGCCATTTCGGATGCTGTGCAGGCCGGAGCTGACCGTACTCACCCTGCGCCGGGCTTAGGGCGCGCAGAAGCGGCTGATCCGCCATTAACTGCAGAGAAGAGGGGAATTTATGATTACTCATGAAACAGTATCATTCACCGCCCGGCAAGGAACTTCAGTTGAACTGAGGCCGATGCTGCCCGCTGAGGCCGGCAGGCTAAGGACCCTTCTCTCGCATCCGGAGGTTCAGCCGCATATTGTGATGCGGTGCGGAGCCGGATCACAGCAGGCGGTCCTGGATAAACTGGCGCACAGAATGATCCATGCCTACGATCCCTGTGCACTGCATGCCGGCATCTATGCCAAAGGCGGGCCGGAGCTGATCGGGACGGTGTCGCTGCAGAACTGGAACCGGCATGAAGGCAAGGCAGTGTTAGGTTACATGCTCCATCCGGACTGGTGGGGGGCAGGCTTCACCACAGAGGCGGTCGGGCTGATGCTGGACTACGCAGTACGGGAACTGGGCCTGCTTAAAGTGGAGGGCCGCTGCCGGGGCAGCAACCTTAGAAGCGAGCGGGTTATGCTCAAAAACGGGCTGACACCGGAGCGGATTCTGCCGGTGGCTGACGGCTCGGGTGATGTCATAAAAGTGTTCAGCATTGTTACACAATTGAAATAAAGCCGTTATCAAACTCTAACAGTGTCCGGTTAAACTAAGTACATGACCCCCTTTTGAAAATATAACTGCTGTTGGGACCCGGTACTCCGGGTCCATTTTTTTGTGCTTATGCAGTTAAAGGGATGAGATGCTGGTGTTTATGGCCGGAAAACTGGCGGCTGCCGATGCTGCCGGGTTATGATAAACCTTAAGAGAGATGCTCATCACAGCCTTAGGAGGAATCAACCATTGAATGAAGTGCTGAACACCCTAAACAATCACCGTTCGTTCCGGAAATACGCAGACAAGCCGGTAGAGCCGGAGAAGCTGCGGATGATTATTGAAGCCGCACAGGCAGCCCCTTCCTGGGTTAACGGACAGCAGGTTACGATAATTTCCGTGCAGAACAAAGAGCGCAGGGAGAAGTTCGCAGCGCTGAGCGGAAATCAGAAGCATGTGGCAGAGGCCCCGGTCTTCCTGGTGTTCTGTATGGATTTCTACCGCACCAAGCTGGCCGGCGAGCTGGAAGGCCAGCCGTTTGAGGCAGCGGCGGATGCCGATGCACTGCTGGTTGGTGCGGTCGATGCAGGGATTGCCCTGGAAAGCGCAGTGGCCGCTGCAGAATCGCTCGGGCTTGGCATCATCCCGATCGGCGGCATCCGCCGTAATACCGCGGAGGTTATTGAGCTGCTGGAGCTGCCGGAGTATGTGTTCCCGGTGGTCGGCCTGTGTATCGGTTATCCCGGGGAAGAGCTGCCCAAGAAGCCGCGCCTGCCGCTGGAGGCAGTCTATCATGAAGAGCGCTACAACCGTGACCTCGAAGGCAGCATCCGGCAGTATAATGCGGAATTCCGGGAATATCTGAAGTCCGTTGGACAGACAGAGCGCGACTGGAGCGCGGTTATCGCCCACTTCTATGCGCTGAACCCGCAGTATGGGGATGCCGGGAGGACGCTTCCCAAGCAGGGCTTTACGGGCAGCAGCCTGCAGAAAGGATAAGCTGCATAATAACAGAGCACCGCAGCGGTAAAGGTCAGACCGGTAAGCTGATATGCTTCCCGGGACCTTTGCTCTGCGGTGCTTTTTGTTCAGAATTATTCAATAGGTACGGTTACCCGCTCACGCTGCTTATAGTATACCCACTCTTTAAAGCCAATGTCCTTCAAACGTGCTTCTACCGCATCCCGCTGGTCGGCGACCCGGGAAGGCTTGTGCGCATCGGAACCGAAGCTGACTTCCACACCGAAGTGCAGGGCACGCTCGAGAATGTCATCAGACGGATACCAGCCGCCGCACAGCTTGGTGCCGCCGGAGGTATTGATCTCGATTGCGGTTCCGCATTCACCGATAACGCGTAAGGCTTCATCTACCTCGGCGGCAGCCGGGATATCACAGAACTGTGGATAGTTGCCCTTCATCGCATCGATATGGCCGAGAATCTGGAACATGCCGCTGCGGGCGGAATCGGCGATCAGCCGGTAATAATCCGCTTTGACGGCTTGCATCTGCTGCGGATTAAGCCTTTTCCAGCGGCTCTTGTTAAAGATGCTGTCACCGCCCACGCTATGTACGGAGCCGATTACATAGTCAAAGGGATAGGCAGCCAGCGTAGCCCGGTACAGCTCGGCGTGTTCGGGGAAGTAATCGGATTCAATGCCGAGCAGGACATCGATTTTGCCGGCGTATTCTTTTTGCAGGGACAGCACTTCCTCTACATAATTCACAATTTCCGATTTAGCCATGGCAATATGGGGGAAAGCCTGCTCGGCCTTGTGGCCGAAGTATGGTGTATGGTCGGAAATGCCTATAACGCTAAGACCGGCGGCAATTCCCGCCTCTATATAATCCCTGATGGTTCCGTCGGCATGGCCGCAGCGGAAATGATGGGTGTGCAGGTCGAACTTCATATGCGTGAACATCTCCTTTGGCCATAGTGTGTGTACGTCAGCAGCACATCATACCGGTTATTCCGAGCCGATGAACTGGGTCTCCGGCATGCCCTTCAAATCGCTGAGGAACTGGCGCATGGCGGAGTTGACATATTTGCCTGACTTGGTAATGACCCCTACCGGATGGGTAACCTCAAGCTCAATGATCGGGACAATCTTGAGTGTACCGCTGCGGACCTCGGCCGTTACGGATTGCTTGGAGATAACGGCTGCGCCCAGATCAAGCTCAACCATGCGCTTCACTTCCTCGCTGCTCGTCAGCTCCATGATGACCTGAGGCTGAATACCGTGCCTGGCCAGGACATCATCGACAAATCTGCGGCCGACCGTATCTGGAGAGAGCAGAATGAGCGGCGTAGTGCCGAGCGCTTCGATCCCCGCCGTTTTCATCTGGGCCAGCGGATGCCTTGGGGATACTACCAGCTCAAAGGTGTCGTAATACAGCACCGAAGTGGTCATCCCCGGATTTTGCCCGATCAGATAACCGATTCCGACATCGACAATCCCGTTCTCCACCTGCTGATAGATCTGCGATGAGGACATGGAGGAAATCGAGGTTTTGATATGCGGGAACTGGTCCTGAAAATAAGACAGGATGCGCGGCAGAATCTGAATCGCAATGGAAGTGGTTGTGCCGAGAATAATATGTCCCTGAGGGTTCTCTTCCAGATCGGCGAGCCGTTGCTTCAGCTCCTCCACGATACTTACAATCTGCTCTGCATGTGAGAGGAATACTTTGCCCCTGTCAGTCAAGGTAACCGGCTGGTTCCGGTCAACGAGCTGTGTTTTGAATTCTTCCTCCAGGCTTTTGATCTGTGCCGAAACTGCCGGCTGGGTCAGGTTAAGCAGTTCGCCTGCCTTGCGAAAGCTCATCGTCTTGGAGATTGTAATCAGTGTCTCCAACTGGCTAATGTTCATAGATGTGCCCCCTTTTTGCCTACCGAATCGTGCGCCGAATAGCTGAATCTGTATATAGTGTGGAAACCGGGCGTGCTCGCAGGATAAACATTGTGACGTTGTATAGGAAAATAGATGGTTAAAACAGGCTTTATCTTACGCGGAGTGTGGGCTTTTGATTAAATTATAGGAGATTACATCCGGCAGGGCAATGCGGAGGATAAAACTATCTTGAGAATTCCTTCGACAAGAGCATTAATTTTTGGTGAATAATGCCGATATATGAAGTATAATTAATCATTATTACTTAGGACTTTTGGTATGCAACTAAAGCCAGGTAGAGGGGGGACAGCACTTTCATGAAAGCAGAAGTAATCAATCCATTTCTAGAGTCTGCACGCATTGTAATTGAGCAGGTGGTTCAGGTCTCGCCATCCACCGGAAATCTGGGCATCAAGGATATTGAACTGATCGATAACCATATATGGATTCAGGTCGGGATGACGGGACAGCTCAGCGGGGATATTATATTCGGGCTTGAGGAGCATGTGGCGCTGAAGATGGTATCCGCAATGATGGGCGGCTATCCGATTGCAGAAATGGATGAAATGGGACAGAGTGCAATTTCGGAGCTGGGCAATATGATCAGCGGAAATGCCAGTACGATCCTATCCAATCAAGGGGTATCCGTTGATATTACACCTCCGAAGCTGATGAAGCTGGAGAGCATGGCTGTTTTCCCGCGCAAAGCACTTAGCATCCCGCTGCTTATGGAAGGCATTGGGGAACTTGATATTCAGGTAATGATTTCTTAGGGAGATCTTAGGAGCTGAAAGATACTCATGCAGCAGCTTAAAGACAAGATTGTTGTGATTACAGGAGCTTCGAGCGGAATCGGGGCCCTTACGGCCCAGATGCTGAGCACAAAAGGAGCTGTTCCCGTGCTGCTGGCCCGCTCGGAGAAGAAGCTGAAAGAGACGGCAGGCGGAATTCAGGGCCAGTACGGACTGTACACCTGCGATGTTACGGATGAGTCTGAAGTGAACCGGGTTTTCGCTGAAATTCTGGATGTTTACGGCAGAATTGATATTCTGCTGAACAACGCCGGATACGGCAAATTCGCCGGGTTCACCGAGATGGAGCCGCAGGAATTCGCTGATATGATGGACGTCAATTACATGGGCATTGTCCGCTGTACCAAGGCTGTTGTTCCGCATATGCTGCAGCGGGGTAGCGGGCAGATCGTCAATGTAGCCTCTATGGCCGGCAAAATCGGAACAGCCCGTTCCGTTTCCTATACGGCAACCAAACATGCCGTGCTGGGCTTTACCAATGCCCTGCGCCAGGAGCTGCGCAAGAGCGGAATTACTGTGTCGGCGGTCAATCCGGGACCGATTGCCACTGATTTTTTCAAAACGGCTGATCCTTCCGGTAACTATGAGAAAAATGTAGCCCGGATGATGATGACGCCGCAGCATGTCTCAACTCAAATCGTCAAGCTGATGGAGAAGCGCAAGGAAGAGATTGATCTCCCCGGGATTGCCGGCTTCGGTATCCGGCTGTATGGTTTGTTCCCCCGTCTGGCAGACAAGCTGACTTATAACGCAATGAACCGTAAATAGACGGTTTATATGAGGAAATGGCCTTCCATTTGGTGGAGAGGCCTTTTTGGCATATAATGAAGATATTAACTCAAGCGAAAAGGATGAAATACACTTATGACTAACGCTTCTTTTGCGGCCATCGGCATTCAGGAGGACCTTGTTGCCCGGTTGGCGGAATTCGGCATTACCGCCCCATCCCCTGTTCAGGAGCAGACGATTCCGCTGCTGCTGGAGGGAAGGGATGTACTGGCCGCTTCCCAGACAGGAACAGGCAAGACGCTGGCCTATCTGCTGCCGTTGCTTCAAGGAATAAATCCGGAGCAGAGAGTGGTGCAAAAGCTGGTGCTGGCCCCGACCCAGGAGCTGGCCATGCAGATTCTGCGCGAGGCGGAGCGCTACGGCGATCACCGCGGCATTAAGGTGATGGGTCTGATCGGCGGAGCGGCAATCAAACGTCAGATCGACAAGCTGCGTGAGCATCCGCAGCTTGTCGTCGGCACACCGGGACGCATCCGCGAACTGATTGGCCTGCGCAAGCTGAAAATGCATGAAGTCAGCACCATTGTGATCGATGAGGCCGACCAGATGTTCCAGCTCAGCGGAGCCGGAGAGGTGGCCAAGATCGTCAGCAGCGCGCTGCGCACGCGCCAGCTGGTAATGCTGTCTGCGACCATCGGTCCGGAGACAAAGGCCCTTGCATCGCGGGAAATGAAGAACCCGGCCGAGATCGGCATTGATCCGGGCGTGATGACTGCCCAGACACTGGAGCATCATTATGTGGTGACAGAAGAACGGAACAAGGTGGATATGCTGCGCCGTATTATCCGCCACTACAACCCCAAGCGGGCGATTGTGTTCGTCAACGCGACGGAGGATATTGCCGAGGTTGAGGCCAAGCTGAACCATCTCGGCTTGACGGCAGCAGCACTGTACGGTGATGCCGACAAGGTTACGCGCAGCAACGTGCTGGCGAAATTCCGCGACGGCAAGTTCCGCGTGCTGGTCGCCAGCGACGTGGCGGCCCGGGGTCTGGACATTGAGGAGCTGACGCTCGTCGTCAGCTTCGATCCGGCCTTTGACGCCGAGCACTATGTGCACCGGGCCGGCCGTACCGGGCGCATGGGCAAACGCGGGCTGTCGGTGACGATCGTTACCGAGCAGCAGACGTTTATCATGCGCAAGTTCGCCCGCGAGCTCAATATCCAGCTCGAGGAGCGGGCGATGTCCGCCGGCAAGGTGCTGGCGGCGGATGAGGTCCGCAAGCCGGCGCTAGGCCGCGGCGAAGGGGATGCAGGCCAGCGCCGGGAGAGCGCAGCTCCGCGCGGCGGCAAGCCGGTGCAGACGGCGTCTGTGCAGCCGGATGCGCCAGGTGCAAGGCCGGCGGCAGCGCGGCCGGACGGCGAGGGCTCCGGCGCGGCTATGCGCCGCGAGCCGCAGCACGGGAGCGCCCGGGCCGCAGGCGGACGCAGTGGAGCCGGCTCTGCTCCGGCTTCGGGCGGCAAGTCGCGCAGCAATGCGGAACGCGAGAAGAACCGAAAGAACAAAGGAGCGCCAAAGTGGCTCAAGAACAAAACCACGGGAGGTGACGGTCAATGAATAATGCCCCCGTACTGCAAATTACGGGATTAAGCGGAGGTTACAGCCTGAACAAGCCGGTGCTGCATGATATCGGCCTGCAGGTCCAGCCAGGCGAAATGGTCGGGCTGATCGGACTGAACGGAGCAGGCAAGAGTACAACGATGAAGCACATCCTTGGGCTGATGTCGCCGCATAAGGGCGAAATCACCGTTCAGGGCAAGACCCGTGCTGCGGACCCGGAAGGGTATCACAGCGCACTGACGTTCGTGCCGGAATCGCCTCTTTTGTATGAGGAGATGACGGTCCGCGAGCATGTTGAATTTACGGCCAGGGCTTACGGCGTGGAACGCAGCGATTATGAGACCCGCAGCCTGCAGCTGGCCGCACTGTTCAATATGGAGGACAAGATGGATACACTGTCCTCCCATTTGTCCAAGGGGATGAAGCAGAAGGTTATGATTATGTGTGCCTTTGTAGCCCGGCCGGCACTCTATGTGATTGACGAGCCTTTTCTGGGGCTTGATCCGCTTGGCATCCGCTCCCTGCTTGACTTCATGATGGAGCTGAAGCAATCGGGAGCATCCATTCTGCTCAGCTCGCATATTCTCTCCACCATTGAGAATTATTGCGACCGCTTTATCGTGCTGCACCGCGGCAAGGTTATTGCCCAGGGGACACTGGCAGAGATGACCGAAGCTGCAGGTCTGCACGGGCTGAACCTGGAGCAGCTGTTCTACGAACTGGTGCAGGGAGGGAAATGATATGGATTTGAAAGAGCTGCGCCGGCAGCGGCGCAGCCGGTTCATGGGCAGCATGATCCCCTATGTGGGATATGTAATCAGAAGCGGTGTAGCGATGGTTCTGCTGCTGGTGCTGATTGCCTTTTCAGCCTGGTATACCGCACTGCTGCGTGACACACCGTCCGATCTGCCGATCCGCTGGATCATGCTGGTGTTCCTGCTGCCTGCAGCGGTGCACAGCAGCTTCCGGACTTATCTGCAGAGTCCGGATACGATCTTTCTGCTGCCGCAGGGCCACCGGATGAAGGAGTATTTTGCGCCTTCCTGGGTTAGCGGGAATGTCTGGAAAATCCTGCGCATGGCCTTCATTCTCATCACTTTATGGCCGCTGTACATACGCACGGACGCTTCGCCCCAATCCCTGCTGCTCACAGCCCTGGTACTGATTGCAGTAAAGCTGTTGTCCAGCTACGGGCTGTGGAGGGAGATTGCAATGCTGTCGCGTCCTGCAGCAGCCGGCTACCAGCTGCTGCGCTGGGCGATTGGCGGATTAATGATAGCAGCCTGGCTGTGGCAGCCGCCGCTGCGCGCACTGATCTTTATCGTCATTCTGGCTGCAGCCTATTTCGCGGCGCTCCGTGTTCCTAACCGGCATGCCGTTCCCTGGGAGCGGCTGATTGCCACCGAGAAGAACCAGGGCACAAGAGCCCTGATGATGCTCGGCTGGTTCGTGGATGTGCCGGGACGCGAGCAGCGGGTCTACGCCCGGCGTTATCTGTCCCGCTGGGGCGGCGGCATCGCCTGGAAACGGGATAGCGCCTACCGCTTCCTGCTGACCAAAAGCTTCGCCCGCGGCGATGTCTTCGGCATCGTGCTGCGGATCGCCGTGCTGGGTATGCTGCTGGTATTATGGAACCGCAGCAGCTATGCCGGAACCGGCATCTATCTGTTCTTCCTCTTCATCATCGGCATCCAGTTGTCCGCACTGCGCAAGCTGCACAGCGAGTCGTTCTGGCTGACGGTGTACCCGCTCCCGGCAGGCAGCAGGGCGGACAGCACGACGCAATTCATTTTCCGGACGCTGCTTGTAACGGCGGCGCTGCTCGGCTGGCCTTTTCTGTTCACGCTGGCTGCACAGCCGTTCCTGGCCACCCTCAGCTTGCTGGCTGGTGCGCTGCTGGCCTTTTTTTTCAAAGTGTACATGCAGCGTAAAGCGGCTGATCCGGATGATGATCTGTAGGCAGATAGTAGAATGGAGACCGGCTTGCCGGATAACCAGATAATCAGGCAACAGAAAGAAGCCTTGAGGGGGCTTGCGCCCGCATCAAGGCTTCTTTGCTGTATATCAAGAAATTTCGGTTAGACAAAGAGTGAACGGCTGATGATAACCAGCAGGATGAAGAGAACCAGAATTGCGCCAGTGCTTGTGAACCCAGGGTATCCGTATCCGCCTCTTACTTCTTCGCTCATGTTCATTCCCCTTTCGAATGTGTTGTTGTACTTGAGTACACCGTATTGTATGTGCGGAGGGAACAACGTGTATAGGCCAATGCCATGCGCCTGCGAAATAACCCGCAAAGCGGGCTTTTACACAGATGCTGATTCAAGTGCTTGGCTCGGACCCGGAGCCTTAGATCGCACAAAAAAACAGCCCCGTTCATTCCGGGACTGTCTGCTGGTGTAAGATGATCTTATTTATTGGCCTGCTCCAGGTCGCGGACGCCGGCGTATACCATGTCGAACAGCTCTTCGAGCTGGTCCTCTTCGATACAGGAGAAAGCAACGCGCAGATCCGTCTCGCCCAGGGCAATGGTGCCCAGGCCGTAATTATGGATCAGGTGGAGACGCAGCTCTTCAGCCGGTACAGTATGCAGCTTCAGACACATGAAATAGCCGGAGTTGAACGGATAATAGGTCCATACATCGTCACCGTATTTACCGCTGTCGAGCAGCGCCTTCACTTTATTGGCACGGCCTTTCATAATCTGGAACTTTTCTTCCTTCTGCTCCGGGAACTCCGGCGATTTCAAGGCGTCCAGCACAAAGGTCTGTGATGGATGGGCACCGCTGGAAATTGTTGCGCGGATAATACCGAGCGTCTTCTGCTCCAGGGCAGCCAGCAGCTCTTTATCCTCCGAAGCGTAGGTGATAAAGCCAACGCGGAAGCCCCAGACAAACTCCTCCTTGGTAGCTCCGTCAACCTTAACCGCAAGCACGCGCGGATGCAGGTTAGCCAGGCGGCCGAACAGTGATTCCTTGAGTGAATTCTCGAAAAAGAGTCCGAAATAAGCGTCATCGCTGACCACGACTACATTAATGCCTTCTTCAGCGGCACGGAGAATAGCGGCAACGATGGCTTCACCTTCTTCAAGGCCCGGTGTATAGCCGGTAGGGTTATTAGGGAAGTTCAGCAGTACGATGGCTTTGCCGCGGTCCTTCTGGGCCAGCAGGGCATCAAGCAGGCCTTCGCTGTTGAACTTCATATCTTCAGTGAACAGCGGATAATTGACGATGTGGCTGAGCCGGCGGATGCCGAAGGTCAGCTCGTAATTCTCCCAGTTCTTGTCCGGATAAATGATGGCATCGCCTTCTTCGGCGAACAGATCGGCAACAATACTTAGCCCGTGGGTCAAAGCGTTGGTCACAATGGGGTTACCGAAGGATTTGCCTTCGAGTGAAGGATTTTCACGCAGCATTTTCTCCCGCCATACGGTGCGCAGCTCAGGTTTGCCGGCAGGAGGGGCATAGCTGTACAGGTCTTTGGGATTGTAAGCGGACAGCTTATCCTGAATGACGGCAAGGTGCATTGGCACGCCGTGTTCAGTTGCAATACCGATGGTAGCGTTATATTTCTTCGCATGAGCCGTCGCTTCCGCAGATTGGCTCAGAATGCCCTCTTTTGGAAAATAGATTGCCTTGCCAAGATTGGAGAGCATATTGTACACATGTTCATTGCCTGCCTTGATGTTGTCGTTCAATTGTCCAGCCAGTGGATTCATCCGTTTCATCCTTCCGGTATTCTTCTGGGATATATACGTTAACATTGCCTAACATTATATCACCGCGGCCTGCCGCCGTCACTGAAGAAAGCCGCGTTTTTTGAATACTTTTCGAAAAATATCTTTAAGGATGATACGGGCAAAATTTCTGCATCATCTCCAGCGTTTCGCCATCCCGGGCTCCACCGCGCTCTGTGAGGCCGCGCATAACGTCTGCACGCCCGTCCTCCTTGAGATTCTGGCCGAATTTGAATTTGGCGGTCAGCTCGTCAGGAGTAATCCGGACCACCGCAACACCCTTCAGGCGCGGCCGGTATTTGGGATCATCAGCCGTGATAGGAAGATAGCCACCCTCTGGCTGGAGCTTTTGCATAAAAAGGGTTAAGACGGCTGCCTTTTCTGTGAGGTCCTCAACTATCTCAGCTTGTCCGTAGGCTGTTACGCTTTTAAAGTAGGCCGTTGCCGGGCAGGCCAGCTCGGGATCACTAAAATAGGACGGGATGAGCGCATATTCATCTGCTACGGTGAAGCAGACCTGCATCTGCTGGCGGATGCTGTCCATTTTGCCGCCGGCGTGGCTGCCGTGAAAATAGAAATGCCCTTCCGAATATACAAAATTCAGCGGCGTGACCCGGGGGAAGCCCTGTTCATCAGCGGTTCCCAGAAAGCCGAAACTCATTCCCTGGAGAAAGGCTGTAATTTCTTCTTCCTGTTCGATTTTGAATTCTTTTCTGCGCATGGCTGATCATTCTCTCCTTTGGTGTGAAGCAGATACACGTAGGTGCAGTTGCCCCGTCAAATTTTCAATTAGCATAGTGCAGAAATTGACAATAAAAAAGTGCCGGTTTACATTAATTTTAATGGTCCACTTTGGAGGAAGAAGGAGATGTATGAATTTTACGCTGCCGTATGAACAGTATCTGGACATCTACCGCTACAAATATCTGGCGTTATATCATGCGCTCCGCACGGCGATTCTGGGCGGTACGCTGCCCGGAGGGACGCGGCTGCCCTCAACCCGCAAACTGGCAGAGCTATACCAGCTGTCCCGCGGATCGGCTTCGCAGGTGTACGATATGCTGCTGGCGGACGGCTACATCCAGACCGAGCGGGGGCGCGGCACTTTTGTCTCAGCGGCCGGTATGTTCGGCGGAGAGGGCAGGGAGAAAGTTGCCGGAGAAACGCCGGCAGGCCGGGAGCAGTTAGAGCGTGGGCAAGGGAAGGCTGGCTGCTCTATGCTAAAGGATGCTGGCGGGAGTGAGGCTGGGGTTGGTGATAGTGCTGCGCTGAGAGATGATAGCGGGAGTGAGGCTGGGGTAGGTGCTGCTGCTGATAATGCGGCATTTGAGGGAAAAAGCTCATTTCGAGGTTTATTTGGAGAAGGTATTGGTTCGGCGCTGGGGGATGCTGGCGGGAGTGAGGCGGGGAAACCTGGGACTGATGGTGGTGCTGGGATCAGTAAAAAAGCTGCATCGGTGGGTCCACAGGGTAGCGGAAACCGGCTGCCTGCTGTACCGATCACGCTCAGCGCCTGGGGTAAGCGGCTGATGGAGCAGCAGCTCTCCGTCTATGAGCGCGCCGGGGATGGCTTTATCAGCTTCCGCAGCAGCGGCATGCAGCCGGGCCAGTTCCCGTACGCGGAATGGCGAAGCGCACTGAACTATGCCGGAGGCAAGCAGGGCGGCCTGCTGGACAGCTACTGTCCGCCGCAGGGTGACGAAGGGCTGCGGCGGGCGATAGCCGCGCATCTGCGGATTACCCGCGGCATCCGGGCAGAGTCCGGGCAGATCGTGCTGTTCAGCGGCTCCATGCAGGGCATTGTCATTCTGACCCAGCTCCTGCTGGAGCAGGGCAGCTGTGCCGTAGTCGAGGATCCGGGCTATCATGGAATCCGCCGGGCGGTGGAGATCGGCGGCGGTAAGCTGCTTCTGGGCAGAGTGGATGATAGCGGGCTTGTCCCGGAGGATTGGGAAGCAGGGCTGCTGTTTGTCACGCCAAGCCGCCAGTTCCCTACAGGGGCTGTGCTGCCGCTGGAGCGGAGGCGCAGGCTGCTGGAATGGGCCCGGCGTCAAGAGGCTGTCATCATCGAGGATGATTATGACAGCGAGTTCCGCTGGGGCGGGCGGCCGATTGAGCCGCTCAAGGCACTTGACCGGGAGGAGAGGGTCGTATATGTAGGCTCCTTCTCCAACAGCATGTTCTTCGGGCTGCGTGTAGGCTTTGCCGTGCTGCCCCCTTCACTGGTGGCGCCGGTGACCGCAGCCAAGGCGCTGTATGAGCCGCTGCCCGCAGGCCAGCTGGAGCAGCGCGCCTTGGCACGGTTTATGAGCACCGGCGGGTACAGCCGGCACCTGCGGCGCATGACGCGCATCTACGGTGAACGTGCGCGGCTTCTCCGGGCGCTGCTGGCTGAGCGGCTCGGATCTGTCTTTGAGGTGCTGCCGGGAGACGCCGGCCTGCATCTGTATGCGCGCTGGCTGCGCACAGACGCGGAATTCGCCGCCTTCCGGGCGGCGGCGCTCCGGCGCGGCGCGGACTTCCGCGATGCCGCGCTGTACCGGATCGGGCCGGGTGGCGCGGCGGCCTGTTTTTCATTCTCCCATCTGGATGCCGCAGCACTGAAGGAGGGAGTGATCCGGCTAGAGATGGCCTGGAAGGATGTGCAAAACCGGGCGTGACAAGGTATTATTAAGGTAAAGATGAGGATGCTTGCCGGATTGAGCCCGTGTAATGGTGCCGAAGCTATTCCTTCCGGAATCGTCACAAAGGAGCTGGTCAACCATCCGGCCCCCTGGAAAAGGCTAGCAAAGGGAAAAATCCCACTAATTGCACCATTAGCGGGCCCAAAGTGACTAGTTAGAGGGAAAAATCCCACTAATTGCACCATTAGCGGGCCCGAAGTGACTAGTTAGAGGGAAAAATCCCACTAATCGCATCAATAGTCGGCTCAACGTGACTGACTAGAGGGAAAAATCCCACTAATCGCATCAATAGTGGGCTCAAAGTGTCTGACTAAAGGGAAAAATCCCACTAATTGCACCATTAGCGGGCCCAAAGTGACTAGTTAGAGGGAAAAATCCCACTAATCGCATCAATAGTGGGCTCAACGTGACTGACTAAAGGGAAAAATCCCACTGAGCGCATCAATAGTGGGTCCAAAGTGTCTGACTAAAGGGAAAAATCCCACTAATAGCACCAATAGTGGGTTCAAATTGTTTGATTAAAGGGAAAAATCCCATTAACGGCCCTCACACGAGCCGAAATTACCCGGTCAGAGGACAAAACCCACTTGTCTGATAGACCTCTGCCGGGCGCACAGGTTGCCTCGCAATCAGCCAACTTGTTAAACATTTAGAAAGTAACAAGAAACAACGAACAACGTTTAGGAGGGAAATATTATGCTTCACGCGTCGCCGTCCTCTTTTGTGATTCTGCCGGCCCTGGCGAAGATAGTCTGTGAACCGGGCTGGCGGTGGCAGAAAAGAGAAAAGCCGCTGCAAAATTATGATTTGTTCTATGTCTGGAGCGGGGAAGGGACGGTTGTGCGCAACGGTACGCCTTTTCAGGTAGGGAAGGGAAGCTGCTTCCTGTTCCGGCCGGGCGATTTTACGTATGCGACACATAATCCGCAAAAACCACTGGTGCTTACATATATACACTTTGATGTTACCGAAGCGGTATCGGAGATTCCGGAGCCTTACCGGGAGCTGAGTGAAACGGTGGAGTTCGAGCATTTGCTGGCCCGGTATGTTCGGCTGTTCCTGGTGAATACCTTTGCCGCAGAGGAGGAAGGCCGGCTGATACTGAAACAGCTGATGATTCACCTGCTGCGTGAGGACCGGATGATGCCGATAGAGCGGCATGTCAGCAACCATCTGACGGAAATTATCCACGAGGTGGCCAATTATGTCAGCCAGCATCCCGGTGCCTCGCACCGGGTCGAGGATCTGGCCGCCCGGGCCGGGCTGTCGCCGCGCTATTTCTCGATCAAATTCAAGGAGATCACCGGAACGTCGGTGCAGTCCTATGTCATCAGAGCCCGGATTGAGCGGGCACAGCATCTGCTGCTGTACGCCGGAATGAATGTTACCGAGGTGGCGGATGCGCTGGGATACCGTGATATTTTCTTTTTCAGCCGCCAATTCAAGCAGCACACCGGCAAAAGCCCGTCTGAAATCCGCTGACCGCCGGCGTTTCTTTTCTGCTCCGGCCGCTTTGTTTCAGCTTTTTCCTCCGGGGGTAAATACGTTGCAACCTGGTTTAGCAGAAGAAGAACATGCAGCTTGAAGGGAGAAACAGGTATGACAAGAGGACGCCGGATTTCAAATAATGCGCTCAAGTGCGGGAGTGCCGGTTATTGCCGCAGCCGCTGGAGACGCATGAGACAGATGAGCAGCGCAGCCACGGATCAGTGGTTCTAAAGGTTTTTTCTAAAAAATGTTAGTATAGAGCAATTCAGCAGAGAACCGGAGCCGGAAGGCAGCCGGTTTTTTGATTTCTGCGGCCGGCGGCCGGAGACGAATTTCCGGTCACGTGTATCTGCGCCTGCCTGCCGGGGTATAAGGGTAAAGAAGAGGGCGTTTTCTTCCGGACAGAAGCCGGACACAGACTGCCGGGGCAGCGTATAATCTGGAGTGACAGCAAATGTGCATAAGGTAAAGGAGAGAGAGAGTATGTACGAAATCGTATTGATACGGCATGGAGAGAGCGAATACAACCGCCAGAACCTGTTTACGGGCTGGAGTGATCCGGATTTGACGGAAAAAGGGGTTCAGGAAGCCAAAGCCGCCGGCAAGCTGCTTAGGGAAGCAGGCTACTCGTTCGATCTGGCTTTTGCTTCGGTGCTGAAGCGTTCGATCAAGACGCTGAACTATGTGCTGGAGGAGATGGACCTGCTGTGGATTCCCGTGCAGAAGTCATGGAAGCTGAATGAGCGGCATTATGGTGCGCTGCAGGGGCTGAGCAAAAGCGAAACGGCCGTCAAATACGGGGAAGAGCAGCTGCATATCTGGCGGCGCAGCCTGTCAGTCCGCCCGCCGCTGCTCACGCCGGATGATCCGCGGTATGCCAGAAACGATGTCCGTTACAAGGAGGTCCGCCCCGGCGATATTCCGCGCGGCGAGAGTCTGCAGGATACGGTAGCGCGTGTCGGTGATTTCTGGAATAACCGGATTGTGCCGCTGATCCGCAAGAAGGAGCGGGTACTGATCTCGGCACACGGCAATACGCTGCGGGCATTGATTAAATTCATGGAGGATCTGGATGAGCCGACCCTGCTGGAACTGAATGTGCCTACCGGAGTTCCGCTTGTCTACAAGCTGGATGATGACGTGAAGCCGGTCAGCCGCTTTTATCTCGGGGTTCCCGAAGAGGTGCAGGAGAAGGCGCGGGATGTAGCCAATCCAAGCAAGATAACAGAGTAACAAGCCTGACGGCATGATCAATAATAAAGGGTACTCCCTGCCTGAACCGGCAAATGGAGTACCCTTTTTGGTATCTGCAGCTTACAATTACGGCTTGCTTTGGGTTCCCAGCAGCTCCCCCATCTTGACCTTGGTTCCTTCGGCAAGTCCGGGACGCGGAGTGAAGGTACCATTCTCAAGCAGTAATACTACGGTGGAGCCGAATTCAAAATAGGCGAGGTCATCGCCGATCAGCCACTGTTCAGCCTGCTCATCCGAATACCGGATGCTGCTGACATTCATCGCGCCAACCTTAATAACGGCGGCCTCCCCGTTTGCTCCGGCAATATAAGTAATGAGCCGTTCGTTGCGGCTCAGCACGCTTGTCATATGTCTCATGCCGAATTCGTTGACTGGATAGGCCCGTCCGCGGATATAGTCGCTCTCAACCCTGCGTCCGGTAAGCGGCGAATGAATACGGTGATAATCGGTCGGGCTGAGGTACAGGACGAAAAAATAGCCCTTCTTGTAAAGCTCCTGATGCGGTGAGTGGTTAAGCAGCTCTTCCAGCAGGTAATCCTGCCCTTTTACATTCATAATCGTTCCGGAATGAATCTCGCCCATCGCTGTAATCAGCGCATCTACGGGACTTGCAACGGCGCCCGCACTGTCTGCGATCTGGCGCATGCCCGATTTCAGCCTGCGGCTGAAAAACTCATTCAGCGTGTGATACTCTCCGGACGGCTTCTCCGCTTCGGCGGCAGGAATATGATAAGTCCGAATAAATGTTGGGATCAAAAAACGGCTGAGTCTGCTATGGGAAAAAGCGCCCATTAACCGGGAAAGCCATCTATGCGAGGACAGCTCGGTCATCAGCCGCAGCAATTGTTTAACCATGATTATCTCCCTTCCGTCTTGCAGAGTAACGGCCCCGTGCTCTGGGACCGTTACTGCTCTGCATTATATTGACATAGAATAGGAGACAAATCAATAACGGATATACCTGGAGGGTTCATCCAGCAGGAAACGGGCATAGCCCATCGGCCTGCGGTAGCTGTCCTTCCAGGTGTCGCTGAGCCCGGCTTTTTGGAAGCCGTAGCGCTGATCGCGCCCGTTGCACTCAATAAAATAGAGGCGCCGGTCTTTGGTGATGCCGATATCCAGCCCTACGTCGGCCAGTCCGGGCAGGCTTCGCTCCAGCTGGCGGGCGATCGAGAGGCTGAGCATCTGGACGGACATGCGGATGCTTGCAGCCGTCTCACTGCCGAATACCTGCTCCAGCACCGCAGAGGCGCTGAACGCTTCGCCGCCTCTGGCGATGTTGGAGACGAAGCCGCCCGGTGCGGCAAGCTTGGCGAACATGCCGGTTACCTGCCAGTCTCCGCCCCAGCCGCGCTGTACAGTGACCCGCAGATCAAAGGGGCGGCCGTCCATTTCAGCGAGCGGAATGCGCTCCTGCACCAGATACGGCATGGCGGCGAAGCGAGCCCGCAGTGCTCTGGGCAGAGCCTCCGGATTGATGCTTCTGCTTACCCAGCGGCGGGAACCGGAAGGAAGATAGGTCCAGATCCAGCGCCGGGAGCCGCTTCGCGACAGGCGCATAACGCCTTTCCCGACACTTCCGCGGCACGGCTTGAGAATAAGATCGGGATAGCGTCCCGCCATGTCCCGGAGCCCGGAAAACCCGGTAGCAGAGTCGGGCAAAAATCCCCGCAATGCCTCATTTTGCTCCAGCAGACGGTGAATCTGATCTTTTCCGTAACGGTTGCATGTATTAAAAATCAGGAGACCCTGCCCCAGCAGGCGGTTGATCCCGGTGCTGTCCGGGCTGTAGATGGCCCTGTTATGAATGACAGCCGGCGTCGGGACGACCGTTTTCTGGTATCCCTGACGTCCTTTCACATAAGCCACGCTGAACCCGGATTCGATATTAATGTCGGACAGCTGCAGGAAGCAGGGAACCATTCCATATCCGGCAGCGGCCTCCTCGTAGACTTCCAGCGATTCCTGTCCCGTTTTTAACCGGGGAACGCCCCGGTGCATAGCAGCATTTAGCAGTATCCCCACGAGCTTGTGCCCCATGATCGTTCCTCCCGTTATCTTCTGTAGCGACGGTGGTTCCGCTTCTCTAGCATTGTATGTTTGTACTGGGGCTTAAGGATGGACGAATGCGCGGCGGCAGATGCCCTTTTTTTGATATGCCAAAGAATGACGGGCTTGCTGCAAAAGGGTGTCATCCGCCTATCCGGCTGCATATGATGCCAGGGAGAAACAATCGATGGAAGGAGGAGACTGCTTGTGAAGGGCTCCAGAAAGAACCGGAATAACCAATCCAAACGGCGTCTTTATTATGTGGATAATCCCAATAAAACAGAACTGAGCATGCTGCGTAGCGGTCCAAAAGTACAGGGGGATATATCAACCTGGGAGACAGATACGGTGGAGGATACACCGGATCAGGCACTGCTGGTCAGCGGGGTAAACACGGCGGAGCCGCCGGCTCCGGCAGAAGCAATTATTGCTGAACCTGCTGTGGCTAAGCCTGCTCCACTGCCGCAGCCGGCAGCGGAGGCTCCGCTCAAGAGTGAGCCGGAAATCCCGGTAAGCCTTCCTGCTCTGCCGATGCTCACAGAAAAGGAACGGCTGCAGAAGGTGTATACCGATGACATCTCGGAAGCGGCGGTCACCGGGGCCAAAATCGCCCCCCGCACAATCGACGGGTCCAAGCTGAAATTCGGCATTATCGGTACACCCTGGCTGCAGGATTATGCGGTACAGAGCATCAACATTGCGGAAAAAGCGGTGACCTCTTCCAAAATCGCCCACGAATCCATTTCAGGCGAGCATTTGGCAGAAGGCAGCATCAGCGGCGGCAAGCTGCTGGATCACTCCATCGGCGGTGAAAAGCTGAAAAACGGCAGCATCGGCCCCGAAAAGCTGGCTGACCGGACCATCGGCGGCGAGCAGATTGCCGACCGCTCTATTTCCGGACGTCATCTCAGTGAGCTGCTGATAACCTCTGAGCTGCTGGAGGACGGTGCCGTAAGCGGCGAGAAAATCCTCAGCAGCAGCATTGTCAGCCGCCATTTGGCCAACGGTGTGGTTGACCGTTCCAAGCTGGCCGATGATGCGGTATCCGGTGACAAAATTGCGGATGGCGAAATCAGCGGAGACAAGATTGCCGAGGGTGCCATCGACACCCGGCATCTGAAGGAAGGGGCCGTTACGGCAAAGCATCTGGCACCGGGCGCAATCGGGCGTGAGCAGCTGGCCAGCCGGCTGATCGGCAAAGAGCAGCTGGGTTCGTCTGTTATCGAGAGTGCGCATCTGGCCGATGGCGCAGTCGGGGCACGGCAGCTTGGGGAGAAGGCGGTGCGCAGCCAGCATTTAAGCCCGGAAAGTGTAAACGGGTCGCATATCAGCGACGGAGAGATTAGCGGGAATCATCTGGCTGACCGGAGTATAACCTTTGTGAAGCTGGCAGAGGGAGCGGTAGGAACGGCCCAGATTGTAGAGCAGGCCGTCACCTCCTCCAAAATCGCCGATCAAAGTATTCTGACACATAAGCTGGCTGATGAAGCGGTAACCACCCGCCATCTGGCCAAGTCGGCCGTCCGCGGCCCGCAGATCGCCATGCAGTCTGTATCCTCAGGCCATCTGCAGCGCGAAGCAGTTGACCAGTCCCATCTGGCGGCTGATGCTGTCGGTTCGGAGCAGCTGCAGGCTGGCGCTGTACTGGGCAGCCATCTGGCCCCCGGCTCGGTAGGCGGCAAAGTGCTGGCGCATGACTCTGTCACGGCAGAGCATCTGCTGCCGCACAGCGTGACTACAGCCAAACTGGCGGACGGGGCTGTGACCGGTGCGAAGCTGGCTGGCGGTGCCGTGAATGCAAATACAATTGCCCGTGAAGCGGTAAGCGGGGAGCATATTGCCTTCTGTGCCGTGGAGGAGAAGCATCTGGCGGATGCCAGTGTGGGCGGACGCGTATTGCAGGGCGCGGCAGTAGATGCGGAACATCTGGCTTCCGGAGCAGTTGAGCGCAGACATCTGGGTGAGCACAGTGTGAGCAATACCGCGCTGCAGGCCGGGGCAGTAACAGGCGATAAGCTGGCATCGGGTTCGGTAAAAGAGGTCCATCTGGCGGCAGGTGCGGTGCAGCCGCATCATCTGGCGGATCATGCGGTTACTTCATTAAAAATATCGCCGGAGAGCATTTCGACCGATAAGCTTAGCGATCTGGCGGTTACCTCTAATAAACTTGCGGACAGCAGTGTGACCTCTCCCAAGCTGGCGCCTGCGGCGGTAAGTGCCGAGCACCTGGCTCCGGGAGCGATCGTTCCGGCTGCAATCAGCGATACCGCCGTACAGGGCAGACATCTGGCGCCGGGAAGCATCGGCGGAGCCCATATCCGGCCAATGTCAGTCGGGAACGGGCACATTCTCCCGGGTTCGGTATCTTCTATTCAAATACAGGATGGCAGCATCAGCAGCTCTAAGCTGACTGATGAAGCGGTGATCTCCCGCCACCTGTCGCCAGAGAGTGTGGAGAGCAGTCATCTGGCGGATCAAGCGGTAGCAGGCCGGCATATTCGTGAAGGCGAAATTACACTGGAGCATCTGGCTGCAGAAGTACTTGGCGCGCAGTGGCTGCCTGACGGCAGCATTGACGGTGTTAAGCTGGCAGCAGGCTCCGTTGATACAGCCCATCTGGTTTCCGGAAGTGTATCCGGCAACCACCTGACTGAGGAAGCAGTAGACAGCCGTCATATCAAGAGCGGCAGCATAACGCTGGAGCATTTGGCTGACGAGGTCTACACTTCAGACCTGTTGCCTGACGGCAGTGTGGGCGGCAGCAAGCTGGCGGATGAAGCAGTTGATTCCCGCCATCTGTCGCCTGGGATTGTAGACGGCAGCCATCTGAAGGATGATGCGGTAACAAGCAGGCATATCGGTGAAAGCCAGATTACGCTGGATCATCTGGCTGAAGAGATCATCAGTGCGCAGTGGCTCCCTGACGGAAGCATCAGCGCCGAAAAGCTTGCGGATGGCACCATTGGCCCGCTGAAGCTGGCTCCCGGCAGTGTATATGGCGACCATCTGGTAAAAGAAGCCGTAGACAGCCGCCACATCAAGAACGGCAGCATTACATTAAAACATCTGTCTGAGGGGACGCGAACCGCTGAGCTGCTGCCTGACGGCAGTGTGAGCGGCTCCAAGCTGGCCGATGATTCTGTAAGCTTCCGTCACTTGTCGGCGGACAGTGTATACGGCAGCCATCTGGTGAATGATGCGGTAACCGGCCGGCATATCGGCGAAGGCGAGATTGCGGTTGAGCATCTGTCCTCAGAAGTCCGCAGTGCGAAGTGGCTGCCGGATGGCAGCATCAGCGGTTCCAAGCTGGCAGATGATGCGGTGGAAGGCCGCCACATTGGTGCAGGTGAGATCACGCTGGAGCATCTGTCCGGCGAAGTCCGCAGCGCGGAACTGCTGCCAGACGGCAGTATCGGCGGTTCCAAGCTGGCAGACGATGCAGTGGAAGGCCACCACATTGGTGCAGGCAAAATTACGCTGGCGCATCTGTCCGGTGAAGTCCGCAGTGCGAAGTGGCTGCCGGATGGCAGCATCGGCGGTTCCAAGCTGGCAGATGATGCAGTGGAAGGCCGCCACATCGGTGCAGGCGAGATCACGCTGGCGCATCTGTCCGGTGAAGTCCGCAGCGCGGAACTGCTGCCAGACGGCAGTATCGGCGGTTCCAAGCTGGCAGACGATGCAGTGGAAGGCCGCCACATTGGTGCAGGCGAGATCACGCTGGCGCATTTGTCCGGTGAAGTCTGCAGTGCAGAACTGCTGCCAGACGGCAGTATCGGTGCTGATAAGCTGGCAGACGATGCAGTGGAAGGCCGCCACATCGGTGCAGGTGAGATTACGCTGGCGCATCTGTCCGGTGAAGTCCGCAGCGGAGAACTGCTGGCTGACGGCAGTATCGGCGGTTCCAAGCTGGCAGACGATGCAGTGGAAGGCCGCCACATTGGTGCAGGTGAGATCACGCTGGCGCATCTGTCCGCTGAAGTCTGCAGTGCAGAACTGCTGCCAGACGGCAGTATCGGTGCTGATAAGCTGGCTGACGGCAGCGTTGGTTCCCGGAAACTGGCTGCCGGCAGTGTATATGGAGGGCATCTGGCTCCAGAGGCCGTTGACGGCCGCCATATCCGCAGCGGCAGTATTACGCTAAAGCATCTGGCTGAAGGAGCGCTGACGCCGGATCTGCTGCCTGACGGCAGCATCAGTGCAGCAAAGCTTGCTGAGGGCTCAATCGGTTCCTTCCAGCTGGCACCGGGCAGTATCTATGGCGGTCACCTGGCATCGGACGCCGTGGACAGCCGCCACATCCGCAGCGGCAGCATTACGCTGAAGCATCTGGCTGAGGAAGTGCAGACCGCAGATCTGCTGCCGGACGGCAGCATCGGCGCAGCGAAGCTGGCCGAAGGCTCGATCGGCTCCTTCCAGCTGGCTCCGGGCAGTGTGTACGGTGGCCATCTGGCTGCAGATGCAGTCGACGGCCATCATATCCGCAGCGGCAGCATTACAATTGAGCATCTGGCCGAAGGCACGCTGAACAACGACGTGCTGTCCGCCGGCAGTATCGATGCTGAAATGCTGGCGGCAGGAGCCGTGCATTCCCATCACCTGCAGCCGGAAAGTGTGTACGGCGAGCATCTGGCCGACGGCATTCTGGAGGAGCGGCATCTGCTGCCGGAAACGATTAAACTGACGCATCTGGCGGAAGAAGTCCGCAGCGCCGAGCTGCTTCCGGATGGAAGCATCACCGGTGTCAAGCTGGCTTCCGGCAGCATCGGGGAAGAGCATCTGTCTGAGCAGGCTGTTGGCAATTCTGCCATCGCAGACGAAGCAGTGGATGCTGCTAAGCTGGCTTCCTTTGCCGTCCAGTCCCGGCACCTGGAGGAAGAAAGCGTACAGAGCCAGCACATTGCCGCCGGTGCCGTTACCGGAGACCATCTGGCTCAGGGTGCAATCTCGGCGGAGCATCTGTCCTTCAGTCCGGTACAGAGCTCCGGAAACCGGCAGGTCCTGCAGCAGTTTGGCATGACGGCATTCATGTTCAACGGCAATGCCGAGAGCGTGGAGGTCACAGTAACCTTTGATGAAGGCTTTGGCCACACCGGCTATGTACTTGTAGCTATGACCAACCAGCCGTTCTTCCATGCTTCACTGAAGAGCAGAGCCGCCGGGGAAGCGGTAATCTTTATAAGCCGTCTGCGGGAAACCCCGCATTTCTATGGCGTGTTATCGTGGATTGCCCTCGGCAGCCCGCTGGCCAAACCGCCGGTTGAGCACCGGGCATTTGATTAACCGCTGAAAAACAGCCTGCGGGTGTTATAGCCCGAAGGAGCTGCAGTGGGGTTTGTTTCTATTAAAGCAGGCGCAGCCGTGAGGCTGCGCCTGTTTTTTACTGTGGAATCGGAGGGAGAGGTGGGATAAAGACGGCAGAGTGCCGGCGGTTTAAGCAATGGCGGGAGAACGGGGAAAATGAAAGCGGGTAGCGTATCAGATTCCGGGAATGGCGGGAGAAAAGGCGAAACGAAAGGAGGGTCACAGATGCTGAAGCGCAGCAGATTTTAGTGGGGCTCAATCAGCGTGCCTGCAAACGAAATAAAGGGAATTATCCCTTTAATGGAGCCCGATCTGCGTGCTTGCATACGAAATAAAGGGAATTATCCCTTTAATGGAGCCCGATCAGCGTGCTTGCACACGAAATAAAGGGAATTATCCCTTTAATGTGGCCCGATCAGCGTGCTTGCAGACGAAATAAAGGGAATTATCCCTTTAATGGAGCCCGCCGGCACTGTATAGCCTTTGTTTACTGGCTTACCGCCAGGGTCCGCGGCATCTGTCCAATTTTCTGTACAAAGGGAGACACCTGCCGTTACAGGAGACGGCAGCTTACATAGACTGTGGTGTAACCCTCAGCCCGGGAGTATGCCCTCCGAAGGAAGGTGGATGCGCTTGAAACAGCATAAACGAACATCTGCCCGCCGCTCGGGGCGGCGGGCTTCTCAAGCAGCGCGGAGGAACCTCCGGCCGCAGCAGCGGCCGGCAGTAGCACTGCCTGCAGTGAACCATCCCGAGCCCGTCGTGTCGGTTATTATCCCGGCTATGAATGAGGCGCGGACGATATCTGCAGTGATTGCCGGAGCCAGGGGCGTTCATC
Organism: Paenibacillus sp. FSL R7-0345; assembly: GCF_038595055.1. Taxonomy (NCBI): domain Bacteria; kingdom Bacillati; phylum Bacillota; class Bacilli; order Caryophanales; family Paenibacillaceae; genus Paenibacillus; species Paenibacillus sp. FSL R7-0345. The sequence continues at coordinate 5,789,480 of NZ_CP152002.1, read as the reverse complement.
CGCGTTGTGAGGTTATAGTAATCGTCAATGGTTCAGCTGACAATACAGCAGAAATTGCGCAAAGGATGGGCGCGAAGGTAATGATGTATGCCGAGCCGCTCGGACATGATGTTGGGCGGAGTGTCGGTGCGGAGGCAGCCAGGGGTGAAATCCTGCTGTTTACGGACGGGGATCTGGTCATATCTGCCGCAGAGCTCCGCCCGTTCGTGGACGCGGTCAGCGGCGGGGCTGATCTGGCGCTGAATGATTATTCCGGTCCGGTCCGCAGCCGGATTCCGCATCCGGTCGTGCTCTCCAAGTATGCCCTCAACGTTATGCTTAACCGGCCTGATCTGCACGGGTACTCGCTTACAGCGGTTCCCAATGCAATCAGCCGCAGGGCGCTGGCAGCACTGGGCAGCGCCATCCTGTCCAGACCGCCGCTGGCCTATGCCCGCGCAGTGCTGGACGGACTGAAGGTGAAGGCCGTGCATAAGGTGCCAGTCGGCCGGATGAATGCGGTCCGCCGAAAGGAAGGCGGCCGGGATCTTTTGCAGGAGGTCATTCTTACTGACCATCTGGAGGCAATAGGTCTGCTGCTGGAGCGCAGAGGGGAGCGGGCAGGCTACGGCGATGCAGGCCGGCGAAGGGAGATGGTGAGATGAACACAGCAAGTTCGAACAAACCTGGAACATCCAGCCGCCCGGTACTTGCTGAGCTGCACATCTCAGCTGTCCGTTCTGCATCCCGGACTGCCGGTGGCCGCCGCTCTGCAGCGGCAGCGCCGCGTACCGCTGCCGCCCGCCCCGCATCCGGCGCGGCGCGGAAAACCCGCCGCAAATCCGCCGCCCGGCGGTCAGCGTCCGGCACTGCCGCAGCACGCCCAAAGCAGCAGCAGCTGCTGCTCCGCAAGCTGCAGGGCACGCTGTCGGTCATTATCTCGGCCAGAAATGAGGCGCAGACCTTGCCGCTGCTGCTGAAGCAGGTGCAGCGGCTTGCACCTGCCGAAATTATCGTCGTGCTCAACGGCTGCACCGACAACAGCTTTCAGCGTGCCCGCCTGTGTAAGCAGGCGACGGTCGTGCATGTACCGGAAGCGGCCGGCCATGATGTGGGCCGTTCGCTCGGCGCCAAGCTCAGCAGGGGGGATATCCTGCTCTTCCTGGACGGCGACATGGTGATTCCGGCGCCGCAGCTGGCCGTTTTTGCAGCAGCAGTAGACAGCGGGGTTGATGTAGCGCTGAATGATCTGGACGGCCTGCTGCCGCCTTTTGGACTGAGTGATCATGTTACCCGCTGCAAGCTGTATCTCAATATGGTGCTCGGCCGGAGTGATCTGGGAGCCAGCTCCATGACTGCAGTCCCCCATGCCCTGTCGCGGCGTGCGCTGGAAGTGATCGGCTACCGTGAGCTGATGGTGCCGCCCAAAGCACAGGCGCTCTCGCTGCTGAAGCAGCTGCGGGTAGAAAAAGCAGGCACAGTCAATGTATTCAAACAAAACCGGCTGCGTCAGGATAACACAGGAGCCGGAAACAGGGTGGAGCAGCTGATTGCCGGTGATCATGCGGAAGCACTCCAGGCGGTTCTGATGCTAAGCGGAACACATGCGAGCGCCGGAACCCTGCAGGAGCAGCGCAGCCGGCTGGCCGCCTGGAGGAACGCCTTATGACCAAGACCAGCATCATCATCCCAACGTATAACGGGCGGAGGCTGCTGGAGGCCTGCGTCGAATCGATCAGGCAGTACACAGATTCGCCTTATGAAATCATTGTGGTGGATAACGCCTCTAACGATGGTACAGCTGCCTATTGCCGCAGTAATGAGCTGACGGTGATCTCCCTGCCGGAGAACCGCGGTTTTCCGGCTGCCTGTAATCTGGGGCTGCAGCTGGCCTCGGGTGATGAGCTGCTGCTGCTGAACAACGATGTCATTGTTTCGCATAACTGGCTGGCCAACCTGAGGGCGGCCCTGTACAGCGCAGCTGACATCGGCATCGTCGGCCCGGTCACGAATTACGCCAGCGGCCGGCAGCAGGTAAGGACGTCGTACACCGATATATCAGGCTTTCACAGGGAGGCGCTGACGAATAACGTTTCTGATCCTCTGAAGTGGCAGGATACGGTGCGGATTGTAGGCTTGTGCTTTTTACTCAAAAGAACCGTGCTCGACCATGTCGGCCTGCTGGATGAGCGGTATTCGCCGGGCCATTACGAGGACGATGATTACTGCTACCGTGCCCGGCTGAAGGGATACCGGCTGCTGATCGGCGGCGATTGCCTGGTGCATCATGAGGGCAGCGCAAGCTTCAAGCAGGTCTATTCTGAGGAGCTGCAGGAGCTGGTGGAGCGCAACCGTAAGCTTTTTATAGAAAAATGGCATCTGGATCCGGCACAATTCATCTGACCTGCAGCCCAAAGGCGAAGACACAGATAAAAAGGAGGAAAGTAAGTGAAAGGAATCATACTGGCGGGCGGAAAAGGAACAAGGCTACATCCGCTGACCCGGCTGATGAACAAACATTTGCTTCCGGTCGGCAAATATCCTATGGTGTGTTACGGTATTGACCGACTGCGCCGGGGCGGGATAACCGATATTCTCCTGATCATCAGCAAGCAGTCAGCGGGGCAGTATACGGATTTTCTGGGCAGCGGTGCGGAATTCGGCGTAAACTTGACCTACAAAATCCAGGAGGCTGCAGGAGGCATTGCAGAAGCGCTGGAGCTTGCACAAGGGTTCATTCTCCCGGGCGAACGGTTTGTCGTGCTGCTGGGCGATAATCTTTTTATGGATGATCTGACGCCTTACATGGAGAAGTATGCGGAACAGCCGCAAGGGACAGCAAAGGTGCTGCTGAAGCCGGTAGAGGATGCCCGCAGGTACGGGGTTCCGGTATTTGACGAAAAGGATGCTTCCCTGATCGCTTACATTGAAGAGAAGCCGGAGCAGCCGAAGACCCATTTCTGCGTAACCGGCATTTATATGTACGATGAGGCTGTGTTCGACATTATCAAACGGATTGCTCCTTCAGGCCGCGGCGAGCTGGAAATTACCGATGTGAACAACATCTATGCCAAAGAGGGTAAACTCAGCTACGATGTGCTCAAGGAATGGTGGAGCGATGCGGGAACGTTCCAGTCGCTGCAGGAGGCCGGGGAAAAGCTGAAGAACACGCTGCCGTAGGCGGCGTGTTTTTTTTGTGCGTGTTCAGGAAAGGTTGCGCGGTGTGGACCGTTGAGCCTTTGCTGCAGGCATTAGCTGCCTGCAGCAAAGTTCCCACGGACGTTTGCCGTCTCCGGCCGGCCGATTCTCCACCAGATCAGCTCATCGGTCTCGCGGTATTGCTCAGCGCCCAGATGTTGGAGCAGCTTGTGGGATGCGGCATTGTCCGGCTCTGTATCAGCGATGACCCAGTGCGCTGCCGGATGGCTGAAGATCCATTCGTTAAGGCACCGTACCGCTTCCGTTCCATACCCTTTGCCCCAGTGCCCCTCATCGATTACATAGCCAATAATAACCTCGCCCTGTTCGTTAGGCAGGCCTTTCAGGATCAGGAAGCCGATGATCTGCTGCTCCTCCCGGTGAATGACGGCCCAGCACGTATACCATAAATAGTGCTTCTCGTTCTGCAGCACCTTGGCATGGCGTACCTTTAGTGCATATAGCATTTCATCGTCAAGGATGGCTGGTGTTATCTTGCAGCCGACCGTCTGTTCAAGCATCGCTGCAGTTTCGCTGTGTGTGCCGGCAGACAGCTCTGCGGCAGTCAGGGCCTGCAGGTCCAGGCGTTTTCCGGAAATTTTCATAGCGTTCCCCCATTCCTAAGTGTGTTCCAGCATTCAGCATATGCCTTGTCCTATCTCCTGTCAATATCCTCCAAATGTTCATAAGAACGATCCGCAGCATTCTCTGTTTCCCGGAACCGACAGGGCTTCTGCCGCATATGCTGTAGCAGGGCGTTTGAGCAAAGGAGACATGAAGGTGCAGAATAAAATAACCAAAGTGCTGCAGCACATGGCCCATACGCACGAACAGATGGCGCGGATTCTTGACGCCGAACGCCACGTTGCCGTCCGTATGTCGCAAATAGTCCATGATCTGCCGGATGCGGAGCCTGATTTTGGCGGTTTCAGCGGACTGGTCGAGAGCCACGGCCAGGTCAACAAGAATATCATCGCTTATTTGAACGCACTTGCTGATCTGGAAGAAGCGATGGCTGAAGGGGTAGGCCGGGTTATCAAGGAACTGGGCGGCCAGGAAGAAGAGTAGCGCAAAGAGCAGGAGGCGGAACATGAGCAGGGAAAAAGCTTATCTGCAAATGCTGGAGTCGACCGCTACTATCCAGTGGAACATCGCGATGATTCTCGAGGCCAAAGCGGTGGAGGCGGAAAAGGTAAAGCAGTGGACGCATCATCATATCCACGCCAGATCCTTCGACAACCATGAAGAGCAGCTGAAGGAAACTCTCTCCATCCACGAGGTGATTGTGGAGATGGTCGAGGGGCTGACCAAGCTGGAAAACGGGCTGTACAGCAATTTGAAAGCAGTGCTGGGCAGCGGCGAGGATGAAGGCGGCGAAGGCTTCGGCGGCATGTCCGGTGACAGCTTCGACTTCGGGGACGACAGCAAATGAGCGGCGGGCTTCTCTCCGAACACGCCGTCAAGCTGGAGATGATCCGCTCCATTGCCCGCAGCCAGGCCGCACTGGCCGCGATTCTGGAGAGTATCGCCGAAATAACGGGGCAATCGGAGCTGACGGCCCGCAAGCTGAGTGACAATATCAGAATCCTAAGCCAATATCAAAGCGCCATGTGCCGGATGATGTCCGGTATTTCGCTGCATCAGCCCAAACGGGGAATTCCTGCTGCGCCGTGGCTCAGCAAGGCATGCGCAGGGGGAACCTCCGCAGTACATGGAGTACAGGAGGAGTAGAAGGATGAAGAGAAAGAAAGCGATCAAGCGTTCAGGCAGAGCGGCCAAAAGACGCACTCTGCTGGTGACCCGCAAGGCCAAAATCCGCAGAGGCGCCGGCCGCAAACTCCGCAAGCTGCGCACAGGCAAGACCGTGAGAGGACTGCTGCTGCGCAAAAAAAGAAGACTCCGCCGCCGGATTGCGGCCCGGAGAGTCCAGGTGGTTGTTCAGCCTCCGGTGCAGGTAACGCCGGCTGCTCCGCTGGTCGTTCCGCTCCCCCCGGATCTCGGCGTTCCTCCGGAAACCCCGCCGGGAGACGCCTATCAGCAGGGCTACACCGAAGCATACAACGTGGGGTTCGACGCCGGTTTCGCCAAGGGCTTCGAGGACGGGCATAAGCTGGAGCTCGGCTAATTGACAGCAGAAGGATGAGCAGCGGCGTTATTCTAAGGAAGGAGTCTGCAAGGAGGGGCACGCTGCTTATAGCAGTTTAGTTCTGTCCGGCAGGCTCCTTCAGCGGTTTAAGCAATCTTTTCCTGCCGCCTGAGGGCTCTTGAATTTGTCTCCCGATGTGATAAACTTCACTAATGAATCATTAACGGGGTTCAAATTTTCAGGCAAGGAAAGCAGGGATACCATGAGCAGTAGTGAAATCCGTAAAGCGCGGACAGAAGATATGGAACAGATTATGGAGCTGATCGCCAGATGCGTGCAGGTTATGCAGGCGGGCGGAAGCGACCAGTGGGATGACAGCTATCCTAACCGGGAGATCATTGGACAGGACATCGAGCACGGGACGTTGTACGCTTACATAGATAATGGTAACGTTGCCGGCATTCTTGTGCTGGACGAGCATCCGAATGAGCTGTACCGGGAGATCAAGTGGAGACAGGAGCAGGGCAAAGCGCTGATTATGCACCGGCTGGCTGTTCATCCGGAGGCTCAGGGCAAAGGCATTGCCCGGAAGCTGACTGCATACGCCGAGCAATATGCCCGGGAAGCAGGCTACAGCAGCATCCGGCTGGACACGTACTCCAAAAACACCCCGGCCCTGGCCTTGTATCCGAATCTCGGATATGAGCGCAGAGGCGAAATCTTTTTCCCGCAGCGTACGGCGAGCTTTCCGGTGTTTGAGAAGGTATTGGTTTAACTTTATGGTATTTTATATAACATCGAAATCGATATTTAGTAGAAAAACAATGATATCAACAGTATGATTGAATATTTATGTTAATTATGTTGACATTAACTTTGTCCTTCGTTTATTATGGGGTTATTCAAAGTCAATTGAATAATCCTTTTTTTCGTATATCCTTAATAATTGGTTTAAGGGTCTCTACCGGGAACCGTAAATTTCTGGCTACGAAAATATGCTGCGGCATGTTTTTGTGGCCTTTTTGTGTTATCTGCACTGCGCTGCACTGGGGTCACTCAATAGACAATCTGTAAATCAAACGAGGGGGAAACGGGACATGGCAAACATACTGATCAAAAACGCGGAAATTATTACAATGAACAAGCGGGAAGAAATCTTCCATGGGGATATACGGATCAAAGACAGTCTGATTACAGAAATCGGCAGCGGTCTTTCAGCGCAGGGGGAAGAGCGTGTTATTGATGCAACCAACCGCACGGTAATTCCCGGCTTTGTACAGACACATATTCATCTCTGCCAGACGCTGTTCCGCGGCAAAGGCGATGACCTGGAGCTGATGGACTGGCTGCGCAAACGGATCTGGCCGCTGGAAGCCGCCCACGATGAGGAATCGCTGTATTATTCCGCCATGCTCGGGATCGGGGAGCTGATCTCCAGCGGCACGACGACGATTGTTGATATGGAGACGGTCAACCATACGGATTACGCGTTCCAGGCGATTGCCAAAAGCGGCATCCGCGCCCTCTCCGGCAAAGTGATGATGGACCAGAAGGGCGGCGATGTCCCGGCAGCGCTGCAGGAGGAAACAGCGGCTTCGCTGCAGGAAAGTGTGGATCTGCTGGAAAAATGGAACGGCTACGGCAACGGGCGGATCCAGTACGCTTTTTCACCGAGATTCGTGATCTCCTGTACAGAGCCGCTGCTCAAGGAAGTGCGTGACCTGTCGGCCCGTTATAATGTCAAAGTACACACCCATGCATCGGAAAATCAAGGGGAAATCGAGATCGTTCAGGCGATGACCGGCATGCGCAATGTCGTGTATCTTGACCATCTGGGGCTGGCGAACGAACGCCTGATTCTGGCCCACTGCGTCTGGCTGGATGCCGAGGAGAAACGGATTTTGCGCGACCGCGGGGTGCATGTCAGCCACTGCCCCGGCTCCAACCTGAAGCTTGCTTCGGGGATCGCCGACACGCCGGGGATGCTGCAGGATCACATCCACCTCAGTCTGGGTGCCGACGGCGCGCCGTGCAACAACAACCTCGACATGTTCAACGAAATGCGGCTGGCCGCAGTCATCCAGAAGCCCCACCACGGCCCGACCACAATGGACGCACGCAGCGTCTTCCGCATGGCTACCATCGGCGGCGCCAAGGCAGTCGGCATGGAAGACCAGATCGGCAGCATCGAGGTAGGCAAAAAAGCCGACCTGGCCATCCTCAACCTCTACAACTTCCACACCTTCCCGTCCTATGATGTCGATCCAATCTCCCGGATTGTCTACTCCGCCACCCGCGCCGATGTCGAGACAACGATTGTTGACGGTGAGATTTTAATGGATAAAGGGCTGCTGAAGACGGTGGATAAGGAGATTGTGCTGCAGGAAGCGAACCGGTCGATTAAAAGGCTGCTGGGGTATACACAGGTTAGCTGACCGGCATATTATCTTCACATTCGACAAAATACCACCGTATCGCAAGTTGTCTTTTTGTCATATGATTACTTTATAAGAATGAATGTTGCCCACGGATGTGGGCTATTTTTTGTGCTGGCATTGTAAGGTGCATTTTGCTGAAAGGAATGGATAGCATGGACGGAAGCGAGAATATGAATACATTTGGGGAACTGTTGATAAATCAGGTTAGAGATAGAACGATTGAGCAATGGGAGAAGGTTTTAACCGGACAAATTAAAAGTAAACGTGCAGTAAGTGTGTATGAAGAAGCTCGACTAAAATTAGACAGCCCGGCTTTGGAAATGGTTACTGGTCTCGTTAGTCAGATCGTTGATTCTACATTACATAATTTTCTGAGTTTATGTGAGCAGGAAGAAAAGATTAAGATCCTGTTTAAGACATACGACATTGAAAAGGCGGAAGAAACAAATATTGTTGAGATTAGTGATGGATTGGCTGGTGAACTCTACACAGAAGATGGTTGGATATTGAAATACTCCAAAAAACCATATATTGAGCCTTGAGGGAAATGAAATTACCAAATATAAGTGCCGGTTCAATATGTTAAAGATCTTGCTACAGCCGCACTGGCTGAGAGAGTTATTAACGGAAATGAATTAGGGGAAAGAAATAGCCCAGGAGGAAGTTCATTGTCTATATTAATCATAATGTTGTTTTCTTTCATGATACTTTTGAACACCGCAGTGCTATTTTGGTTTACCTATAATGCTACTGCATACTTTCAACGCGGCATGGATATTATAGGGACCACCGTATTTGGGATGGCGGGATTTCCTCTAATTCTACTTTCGATCCTTTTTATTATGTTCATTTTTAGAAGGAAGAAACGGAAAGGAAGAATTACGTACATAGAAGTAGTAGTGGTATTTCTTTCGATAATGTTTTCTGGGAAATTTTTATACCCGTTGATATTGAGCTTTCGGATATAGCTGTAATAAGTAGGGGTGATGAGATCCAGTGGTCTGTTCTTGAATCGACCGGTAATCCGTCACAATATATTTTATCAACTACCGACGATTTTCCTGTCCCAGAACCGAGGTTTGATATAAACGTGGAGTCCAAAACTTCTACAGAAATCATTAATTAAGCTTGCGGGAAACTTAAGATAATCTAATACTAGTGGACTCAAATTGTTGGGGGAGAAGGAGGCGTGGAAACTGAAAATTTCAAAAAGAAAAAGACTGATTTTTGTTGGTACCATTCCCCTACTATTTATTGCTGCATTAGCCTTCGCTTTATATTCGCCGACTAAAAATGAGGTTCAGTACAGAACGGATATTAAACCTGTCAGTAATCGGATTCCAAATTTAAAGAATATACAAAAGGTCTACTGGAGCGCAAAAATATTTAATGATAATTTTGGACCAACTGCATATTGGATGAGGGGATACGTGTTTTTGAATCATGTTTCGATACAGGATCTAAAAGCTTCTTATACTTGGGAAACTGTGAGCTTAAAGCCTAAAATAGAGTATGATTTTAATGGTAAGGCTCAAAAATGGAGTTACAGCGAGGAATTTAATTCTTTTATGATGGGTTCGAAGTATGTTATTAGTAAAATTTATCTTGACTTAAATAGTGGTACTCTTTATTTCGAAATAGAAAAGTAAGGTGTAAAGTGAAACAGCCGCATGTGATGAACTTCATGTGGTTTTTTGAATGTCTGGGGGATGAAGATGATAACTTTATTTAGAATAATGGGAGTAATCACTATAGCTACTGTGCTATTATCCGGCTGCTCTAGTGTAGAGTCTGGTAGCACGAATGCTGCGGATCGGGTAATAACCCAATTGCCGACTAACAACGATGAGTTAAATTGGAAATGGGTTGTGGAGCCGGGTACATATGCGGATTTGTCTTTTGTCGATGAGGATTGGATTGCGGTTAAGGGCAGCAACGGGAAATATAAGGTGATAGACACAAATGGAGAAACGGTTTTGCCGGATGAATACGATAGTATTGGCGGTTTTTATGACGGTGTTGCTGTGGCAAGCATTGACGGGAAAACTACATACATTGATAAAAAGGGAAGAAGCATCACAAAAGAGCGGTATCTGAGTACAAGCCGGTTTAGTGATTCTGCAGGGTTGGTTCAACTAGATAACAAGTGGGGGTACATCGATGGGTCAGGCGAGTTCATTATACAGCCTCAATATGATCAGGTGGAAGATTTTCATGAAGGATACGCGGCAGTCATGAAAAACAATAAATGGGGATTCATCGATACTGATGGGCAGGTGAGTGTTGAATTAAAGTATGATGACGCCGGGAATTTTAGTGAAGGCAAGGCCGCTGTCAAAGTATCGGACTACACGGAGGATGGGGATGCCTGGGCGTACATAGATTATGATGGGAATATAGCTATTGATTTCTATCCTTACAATGCTTCGGAAGGCCGGATGATTGAGGTTGGAGAGTTTAAGGAGGGGCTCGCTTTCGTCTCAAAAGACTTATATTGTATTATCGACAGCGAAGGGAATAATGTTTTCTTGGGTGACTCTAAATTTTTCATTAGTGCTTTTTCTTATGATAAGGAGTTGAATGTGATCCCTGGCTATGCATTTACAGATGAAAGTATGAAGGTTCGCAAATATGGCTTAATGGGATTACATGGAGAGCAACGGCTTGCGCCAAGCTTTGACTTTTTGGGAGAGATGAACGGTCCCTACGCTATGGTCATCAATGTAGAGAATGGTGTGGATAAGAAGGGGATTATTGAAATTTATACTGGAGATGAGGAAATGTGAAGCCGCGGTTAATCATTTTAATACCAATTCTATTCATATTGATTTCTTGCAGTGCAAAAACTGAGCAGAATGCTGATACAACAAAAAATAGTATTGAATTAAATACAGCAGTAAGTTACGAAATTGAAAGCAGAAACTATTCTAAAGACGAGATTAACATAACGTATCCAAAAATAGTTAATCTGGATAATGATACATACGAAGATGAAATAAATGAACTGATTCAGAAAGAAGCAATAAAAATAATCGAATCCTACTCACTAGAGGAAGGTAATCTGGATGTAGATTATCGAGTTACGTTCAGAAGTAATGATTTTCTTAGTATTCAATATTTGGGTTCGTTTTTCTCTACAGGAGCAGCGCACCCGTTAAATATATTTTATACGTCTAATATTGATTTGAAAAAAGCAGAGAAAGTTAAGTTAAGTGATTTGTTGGAGATTAATGAAGCATTCGTTGAAAAATTTAAACAGGGTAACTATAAAAGCTATGATGACAATTTAAACTTATTGGAGGAAGGAGTTATAGAGGAGATCTGGAGTATGTATAGTGATGCGGATTTGCTTCATTATCTTCAACAAGCAGATGAGGCGGGGCAGATAAACCAATTAGGCACATTTAGCTATATCACCCAGGATTCAATCGGAGTCAGTATTTCCATTCCACACGCTGTAGGTGACCATTTAGAGATGGAAATAGGTTTTGTGGATGTAAGTGAAAATGTAAAGAAAGATAGTGTGGCGTTGTATGGTTTAGTTGAGGAATAAGTAGTAAATAACAGCCAGACAGAGAAGATTCTAGGCTCTTTTAAGTATGCCTGGGAAATCTACGATGAAGAAACAGGACTGTACTACCTGCGGGCACGGTATTATGATCCGAGTATTGGTCGGTTTATAAATGAGGATACGTATGAAGGGCAGATTGATAATCCGCTGAGTCAGAATTTGTATACGTATGTGCATAATAATCCACTTATCAATATTGACCCAACAGGACACGTCGTAGAAACTATTATTGATATAGGAAGTATGGGCTATAGCGCTTATGAGTTTTACAATCATCCTTCTTGGAAAAATGCTGCATTTCTATTGTGGGATACTGCATCTGTATTTCTTCCATTTGTCCCGGGTTCTTATGTTGGAAGAACATTGAGTACGGCAGAGAAATTTAGAGAAGCTAAAACTGGTGTGTGGGCACTTGGTTTTTCTAAGCGAGGATATAAAATTGAAAAAGATTTAGGTGGAATGGTGAATAATTTTCCTACCATAGACAAGTTTGTTCTTGGGAAAACCGGAGTAGCACAGAGTGTTACTAGTATAAAATCTCTAGACATTAGTGGTAAGACATATGAAAAATCAAATAAATTGTATAGTACATTAATGAATTATGTTAATAAATTGGATGATTTTAGTACCACGACTTATGGAGGTTTAACTGTTAGGGTGGATTCCCAAACTAAGAGGATTTTGGAGCTTGCTCTTCCTCCTGTACAGCTAACTAAAAGTCAAGCTGCAGAATTGGATAAGGCAATTGCTGATGCCAGTAAGCAAGGCATACAAATAATCGTTAAAATAGTTGAATAGGAGTGAATCAATTGAATTTTGATTTTAAAGATGTGACAGTGTATGTGGATAAAAGCAATGATCTGTTTTTTGTACCACATGGAATATGGACGGTTCATAAAGTTACTGCTGAAGTTAACAATATTGTAGAGCTTAGACACCCGTATAACACTGAAGAACTTCAATCTGCTATAGAAGAAAGTTTTAAACGGTGTTATTCGCAAGAGGTCGATAATGATTTTCCAAAGGTTACAGCAATAGAGAAGCACTTAAAAATAAAAGGTTACAAGAAAGCAATTAAAAACAAGAAAGTTGTTAATTTACATTGGGATGAGGAAGGTTATCAAGTTACACCAACTACGTATTCAGATAAGAAGGGATATGTTCATCAAGAGGGAAATACCTTTTTCTTGGGTAAAGAATTAAATGAGTCTTCTCTAGCGGAGGCATTGCTAAAGGCAATAAGGCTTTCGGAAAACTAATTTTATTATCCATTCTTGCCACATGTAGGATGCTACATGTGGTTTTTCTTTTGACTTAACGTTTGACATTCTGAGTATGGCGTGATATATTTAATCGCAGAAAGACATACTAAGTATGGCGGTGATTGAGATGATTGGATTACAATTTATAGCTGACACGTTTCACATGGAGTACAAATCAGTAGCAGAAGCCATAGGGGTTTCGAAGCAGACATTTCAAGACTGGATCAAAGAAAGACGTAAAATACCTGAACCACGTCTGGAACAATTGTCTGAGTTATTTGGGATCGAAGATCAAACCTTGTTTCAGAAGGAGTTGCTTCCATCCGAAAAGTCGGAAATTCTTATGGTTTACTTAACCAAAACAGATGAACATGAGGAAATTGAGATAACAGGCGTTGATGACGAAGGATATGAATATACAACAACTGAGCATTATTCGCATAATAGGCAGCTCGTTGACTATATCTATGAAGAGCAGAAAAAAGAACGATTGATTGAACAGTTGGAAGTACTGGTCAATGATGAAGAAAATGAGAATTTTAAACGGCTTGAAGATGTAGTTACAGTATTTCAAGAACAGAATCGTAATAAAAAGACAGCATTGGAATTGGTCTTATATTATCTCGTTCACCGAGATAACGAATGGGGAGTACATCCAGATTATGCAAAATACGAACAGAAACAGTTCTTTGAGAAGCTTGACAAGCTGTTCGAGGAAACTGAAATTAAACCTTAATAGGTGGTGAGCACGATGAAAAAGATAGACACGAGTTGAACAATAGCCCGACTCCAGCCGTGCGTTCTCATTCTTATAACATCTCCAATCCCATCCAATATTTTAGACTACTAGAAATGAAAGAAGGTTTCATATGTTTGACACTATCATACTGAAAGCAAAACCTATTCCTATTGATCCAGATATATTGAATCAATACAACGGAAATTCAACTACATTCTTTAGCAAAGAAACAGGTGCATTAAACACAAGCTATACGTTAAAAGATGAAAAGTTGCCGTACATGAAGTATATCGAGTATAGCCAAACACTCACAGTACAAGTATCCATGCCGAAGTTTCTATATGGAGACAACGTTACTATGCTCACAGAAGCAGACATCCCCTTGTTCTTTGAACAATTGCAAGAGAGGTTGCTCCAACTCTTTGATGTGTATATTCCACACTCTGAATGGATAATAAGCCGATGTGATGTTTGTTGCAATTTTCAAGTAGGTAAAAAGGTCGGTGAGTATGTGCGGATGCTCAGTAGGCAGCAGCTTGCTTACAAGAATACAATAGCGTACAACCAAGACCAGACCGTTGAATACCGGAATAAGAGCAGCAGAATTATGCTTTATGATAAGCATAAGCAGACCCGAAAGGAAGAAGAATCAAACGAGATTATTGAACGTTCTAAAGGTATACTTCGAATAGAAGTTCGACCTAGTGACAACGACCTGAGAAGATTCTCGACAACGAGAAAGGCAGTAGAATTACTCCAAAAACCATTCTTTGACTATACGATGGAGAGGACGCTTGCACAGATCGAGTACCCAGAAGAAATTGGAGATATGGATTTGTCTTGGCTAATGGAAAATAGAGAGAACATATCCAAGATCGAAACTGTTCTTGGTTTCCAACTTCTGCAAAGCATATTCGATGAGCCTGAATTAAGGCAGCTTTATGCACCATCGACTTATGCCAATCGCAAAAACTTAGCAAAAAAAATAGCAATCCCCCAAGGGAACTGCCTAGATCGTCTTGCTATAAATAGCTAGAAGACACATCCTCACCGATGGACACGTTATTTTGCCGATAACGATAAAAAGTCCAACATGCTGGATGAAATAAAAATAACATAGTCTCTATTCTACTTGAAAATAAAGAGATTTCAACCCCTACCTTCTGGGAAATGTTCGCCATTACGATAGGAAAACACCCGGGGGTGGTTTACATCAAAAAGCATGATTCTTGTTGAGGAATAGGGCGTAGCACATCCAGCGCCCGACCCGACTTACATTTAAGCACCTTAAGCTTCCGAATCTTCAACAATCAGTTCATGGATGGAGATGTCTAGAGCTTCACATATCGCTTCCAGCGTTCGGATATAGACTCTGTCTACTGAATCGGAACAGAGATGATTGATCGTTGCGTAGCGAATGTTCATTTGCATAGAGAGTTGACGTTGAGAAATTCCTTTCTCGGCAAGTATTTCTTTTAAGCGAATCTTTAATTTCATAGGGAAATAATCCTCCAACGTAAAAACGTACTATTAACCGTACTATATCACATTGTATCCAATCTAGCATTGATATTACGCTTAAAGGTACTATAATCGATATATACTCTTAAGGGTATATAGTTGTAGTGTTACAGCAATTCTAATTCATGTAACGCTAAGGTAACGGGGGGAGGTAACCTATGAATGTCATAGGCTATGTGCGGGTCAGTACACAAGGTCAGGTGAAGGATGGCTACAGCTTGTCCTACCAGCAAGACGAGATTCAGTCGTACTGTGAGCAGCAAGGTTGGCATCTGGTTCAGGTTTTTACCGACGAGGGCATCAGTGGAGCGAAAGTGGACGAGGAAGCCTTAGAGGTCGAACGAGAGGGCTTCCAAGACATGCTGACTTATGTATCGACTCAGAAGGTGGATTACGTTGTTGTCCTGAACACAAGCAGATTATGGAGAAGCGATATCGTCAAAGTCCTTGTTCATCGGGAGCTTAAAAAGCGCAACATTGACATTCGGAGTATTGAACAACCGACCTATAGCATTTTTAAGAAAGACCCGTCTGACTTCTTGATTAACGGTTTGATGGAATTGCTGGATGCTTATCAGCGGCTGGAGATTGCTATGAAGCTGGGACGTGGACGAAACAAAAAGGCTTCCGAAGGCAAGTTTGCAGGTGGGGGTATTCCTTTTGGTTACAAAGGAAAACGGGGATCAAAGCAAATGTTCATTGACGAACAGAAGGCATCCACGGTTCAGCGGCTATTTCAATTAAAAGAGCAATACCCTGTATGGTCATTGTCGGCTTTAGCAGAGACGCTAAACGAAGAAGGATTCACAACGGAACAAGGGAAGAGATTCACCAAAGTACAGGTGAAACGAATCCTAGATCGTAAAGCATTTTACCAAGGAACGTATCGTTATGGGCAGATCGAAGCAGACGGTAAACATCAAGCGATCCTACCGTCAGGAGGAATGTGCTTGTGACGATATTACAAGATAAGTATGAATCGCTGGTTGAGCAAGAAGATCAGCTTCTAACAAGTCTCCGAACCACTGCCGCTTATGAAAATGCTATTTTTCAAATTACACATGAACAAGCTGCGGAGATTCACTTGCCGACAGCGGAGAAAATCATAGATAAGATTCACGAGTACACAGAAGAACTGCGGCTAGACCTGCTTTATGTACGTCTGGAGAAGTCACATGTTGCTGGGATGTTAAAACTTACAGCTTTCTAAGCATTATCGTAAACAAGAGATTGCTAACGTATCTTTGCGGCACCGACCGCTCGAACTGAGGATGCAAACTTGTTTATCCATGATGTTTTCGCCACTCGTTTGAGTGGTTACTAATGGGCTGGATACATACAGATCAAGCGATAAAGACAGCAAAGATTCTTGAATGCAACGAATCGAATCCATTAGTAACAATTCAAATACAGAGGGAGCAAAAGAGCATGATTGAACAGCAGAATCTAATCTATGTAGGAGTTGACCTGCATAAACAGCATCATACAGCCGTCATTATTGACTGCTGGAGCAAGAAGTTAGGAGAACTAAAATTCGATAACAAGCCGTCTGCCTTTCCTTTACTGCTCAAGGAACTTAAGAAGTACATCAAGAAGGGCTTGTCCGTTGTTTATGGACTGGAGGATGTCGGAGGTTACGGCAGGGGACTCGCCGTCTATCTGAAGGACAATCGTTGCTGGGTGAAGGAAGTGAATGCAAAGCTCGCTAACGCCAGAAGAAAGAGTCATGTGACCGTTCAGAAGTCGGATAGCTGGGATGCGGAATGCGTTGCCAAGGTGCTCAGAGACGAGTTGGAGCGCCTGCCGGATGCTCAACCCGTTGACCTGTTCTGGGCGATTAGCCAGCTTGTGACGCAGCGGAAATGGTTGGCTAACAGTTTAACGGAAACGGTAAAAAAGATGCACCAGCAGATTAGCTATTCCTATCCCAGTTACAAAAAGTTCTTCTCTGAAGTAGAGGGGAAAACGGCGCTTTCCTTCTGGGAGACTTACCCTTCACCGTATACCTTGAAGGACATGTCTGAGGAAGTCCTTGCTGCCTTCTTGCGAAAGCACAGCAACAATGGATTGTCTCATAAGAAGGCAAATCAAATTCTTACTCTGATCGACGCAGACGGAGAAACGTATCGGGATTTTCAGGATTCAAGAGATTCAGTAGTGGTGAGTCAAGTGGAATCCGCTCGGTTTTTTCAAGAACAATTGGTCTGTATCGAGGGTAAGATTGAGCATTTGATGCAGCAGCTTGGCTTCCAGCTTGAATCCATGACAGGGATCAATGTGGTGACAGCGGCGCAGCTTGTGGCAGAGATTGGCGATATTCACCGATTCTCTTCCTCTGATAAGCTTGCCCGATTTGCTGGAATAGCACCTGTAACGGTTGGTTCAGGAAATAAGTCACGAAATTTCAAGAGTAAGCAAGGCAATCGGGAATTGCATGATATTATCAAGAGTCTTGCAATTCGTCAGATTGGTGTCACACGTACCAAGCGAGAACCAAAGAATGCCTATTTCTATGCTTATTATGAGCGGAAAATAGCTGAGGGGAAAACGAAACAACAAGCGGTGGTCTGCTTAATGAGGAAGCTGGTAAACATCATCTATGTCATGATGAAGAAAAAGTCAGCCTACGTGATGCCGAATACACCTGCACAGCAGGCGGGATGATAGAATGGGTGGTAGCTGGGATTGAATTCTCAGTTGCCACCTTCTTTATTCAAAGCCCCGCTTTATAAACTAGGATACGTATGAGGGGCAGATTGATAATCCGCTGAGTTTGAATTTGTATACTTACGTGGAAAACAATCCTCTGATGTTTAATGATCCAAGCGGTAGTGTTAAAGTGAGAGTTGACGGTAATCTCGCACTAGAATTTTTCGGGATAACTTTTTCAGATTATCATCCAGAAAACATACCAGTATGTAGAGGGTTATATACTGCTGAAAGTAATAATGCAAAGAAAAAACTTGAAGATCAAGAAAAGTATGTTTTTAATTTGTTGTTGAAAATGGGGAAAGATGTTTATTTAAACCCACAAGCTAAAGGTATTTCAAATCAATATGATTTCAAAATAAACGGTTATTACAAGGTTGAATTAAAGACATCCTTTTCTGAAACAGGTGAGTTCAAACTAGGTAGTGCATATAATGCAATTAAAGAAGGGATAGAGAAGCAAGGTGCAGATGTTGTTATCTATGATCTGACATTTAAAAATGTTGAATTTGAACTAATAGATATCATCAATTTAAGCAATAAATTGTACAATTATTTTGAAGACAAACCGTTCAGGTATGATGTTCAAGTTTGGACAAATGAAGGAATATACTTTTTTGATGAAAGAAAGCCAGAGGTTATTTAGGAGGATTTATCATGGAAAAGCAAGAGATATTTATGAAGGGTTATATAAATGACGTTATCAAGATAACATTTCTTGATAACTTACATGTAACGGGGACTTATGTTGATTATTATTATTCTAATAATGTTATAGTCATTGTTCCTGAAGATGAACATGATGATGCACGTCTTTTCATTCCGCTAAGTGCAATAAAAACAATAGCTCGTTTGTTTAATTAGGAAATTGATTGCAGGCTTGAGATGGAAGTTACTTTAGTATTAGGAGGACTACCATGGAAAAACAAGAAATTTTTATGGAGAATTATTTGGATCAATATATAAAGATAACATTTCTTGATAATTTACATGTAATAGGATTGTATGTTAATTATTATTCATTCAACAATACTATTGTGATAATGCCTGAAGAGGACCATGATGATACACGGCGGTTAATTCCGCTGAGTGCAGTGAAAACAATTGAGCCATGGTCGATTGATTAATGTATTTCAAAATTGATGAATTAAACTAATTTAGTTAGGACCACATGTGAATAATACTCCATGTGGTTTCTTTTTTTAGTTAAAGTCCTATCCAGCGCTCTATAAATTAGACAAGGCACTATACCTCTCTACGATGCTGCAAGAGGTGTTTATGTTCGTAAATATGGAGAACGTCAGTACTTTCTTTAACACTTGTATTCGCCCTATTGCAATCCATCGTATTCATTAAATTCCTTGCAAACGCTCTATCTCAAAACATTTCCCAAAATTAATTGTAACAAATCCATCAAAAAAAACTTTAAACTCATGGCATACACACGGAGTACACTCTTCTCCCCTGTTTCATTTATGATAAAGGCTACCCAAAAGAGGCCTTACCCTAAGAGAAGGAAGACGATAATATATACAAAGGCGGTGAAATGAATGGGAGCAGAAAGTTTTTATGTTAAATTGTTCGCTTCAGATTTTGTAGAAACTAATAGCTCCATACCTTATTTTCTAAGCAATCTGGCTGACCTGAAAATAAAATATAAATCCAGAGGAACGAACGAATTTAAATTGGACAATTTTTTAATTATGACGCTTCATTTAAATAATGATGAAATTTCTGAAATATCAATAGAGGGCT
This sequence comes from Paenibacillus sp. FSL R7-0345, assembly GCF_038595055.1. Classification (NCBI taxonomy): domain Bacteria; kingdom Bacillati; phylum Bacillota; class Bacilli; order Caryophanales; family Paenibacillaceae; genus Paenibacillus; species Paenibacillus sp. FSL R7-0345. Next base: position 5,770,222 of record NZ_CP152002.1, on the reverse strand, counting down.
GCTTTTCCTAGTTCCACGAGTGTATGCTTGAAGTTTATAAGGTAACTCAAATCATCCATAATCAAATTTTTCACTTGAAGTTAATTAATAGCAATGGGGAGATGATCCCCTTTCAAAATCAGTACGACTTCTGCAATTCTATTCAGAAAAATTATCTTGAGAAATACAACGATTTTATGCTGAGGTTTGGTGTGACTAATGTAAAATGCTTGCCTAGAGATGAATTTTATAGATATATCACAAGAAGGAGGAGGACATAGCCGTGTTGAGATCTTTTGATGACAGCAGAGTTTTTAAACTTTGGTACTATCACATCAGTCACGGGGAATTACTTATAAGAAGCATTAAAAGCGCTGATCACGCTAAAAATATTGATATTATTTTTATTGATGTTACATATATAGATTTACCGCGTAGCCTTATTAATTTAAGGATCGAAGAAGCTGAAGAGGGTGACGTTCTTTATATCAGAGGGAAAACCGGTAAGGATGTAGAGCGTGAAAAAATCACTGTTTTATCATCAGATGATAAGCGTTATTTTGTAGTCGCGTTTAGAGTAAAAGTGGATGAAAACGAGTTGGATATGTTCGAACTGCCTTTTAGCAAACAATATTAAAGTTAATGTGTACTTAAAAGATCTTGAGGAGATTCATCTTCAAGGTCTTTTTTATGTTTGACACCCCTCCTTATATAATGTATATATTAAATATATACATTAAACACATTTCACCGAAGGATGATGGTGCCGCAGCATGAACATTTTGATATCAAGTACATCAGGAGAGCCGATCTATGCCCAGATTGTGACGCAGGTCAGGCAGCTGATTCTGCAGGGGGAGCTGGGAGCGGGGACGCCTCTGCCGTCCATCCGCCAGCTGGCCAAGGAGCTGCAGATCAGTGTGATTACGACCAAACGGGCTTATGAGGAGCTGGAGCGGGAGGGTCTGATTAACTCGATCGTAGGGAAGGGCTCTTTTGTGTCCGGGGCGGATCAGGAATTCATTAAGGAGCAGCGGCTGCGGATCTTGGAGCTGAAGCTGAAGGAAGTCATTGAGGAGAGCAGGCAGCTGGGGCTGTCTTATGCAGAACTGGCAGAGATGCTGAAACTTATCTACGAGGAGGAGCAGGAATGAGCGATTGTATCAGGCTGGAGCATGTACATAAGAGCTATGGGGCTTTTGCGCTGCAGGACATTTCGCTGGGCATCAAGGAAGGCTATATTACCGGACTGATCGGCCCCAACGGCGCTGGCAAAACCACGCTGATCCAGATGATTATGGGCATGGTCCGCCCGGACCGGGGGGACGTTCAGTTATTTGGCGGGCAGAATAAAGAGCAGGAGTCAGCGGTCAAGGAACGGATCGGCTATGTATCGGACGAGAATATTTACTACGAGCAGCTTACGGTCAAGCAGATGAAAAAGGTGATCGCCCCCTTCTACAGCCGCTGGGATGAGGATACATATGTGAAGTACCAGGAATTGTTCAGGCTGTCTCCGGGCAAGAAGATTAAGGATCTGTCCAAGGGGATGAAAATCAAATTTTCGCTCGCCATCGCTTTATCCCACGGTGCTGATCTGCTTATTATGGACGAACCTACGTCAGGGCTTGACCCGGTGTTCCGGCGGGAGCTGCTGGATCTGTTAACCGAACACATCCAGGACGAGAAAAAATCCATTCTCTTCTCCACCCATAACACCACCGATCTCGACCGGATCGCCGATTATATTGTGTTTGTGAATGACGGACGGATTGTGTTCAATGAGATGAAGGAAGCGCTGGCGGAAAAGTATCTGCTCGTCAAAGGCGGCAAAGAGCTGCTCGACCGCGACACCCGCCGTCTGTTCCTGGGACTTCGCGAGAGCGCACACGGCTTTGAAGGGCTGATGGGCAACCGTGCGGAGGGCGAGCGTTACTTTAAGGATACGGGGATCTGCGAGACGCCAACGCTGGAGGAAATTATGTATTTCTCGGTAAAAGGGAGCGATCTGCGTGTATAATTCATTCCATCTCATCCGCAAAGACTTCATTATTGTGCAAAAGTTTATCCTGTTGCTGATCCCGTACTATCTGGTCATGGGCTTTACGAACTTTGATAATTACACTGTGTTCGCCCTGCTTCCGGCCATGCTGCTCCTGATCAATTCCTGCACAATGGATGTGCAGCATAATAACCAGAAGTTCCTGGTCAGTCTGCCTGTTCCGAGACAGCAGATTGTGCTGGCCAAATATCTGGCGATGCTCCCTTACTCGATCCTCAGCTACGCCTGCACTGTACTGCTCTATCTGGTCGCCTTCTCAGCCGGCCGGACTACCGATCCGCTTGCCTGGAGAGAGCTGCTGCTCTGCATCGCCGGTTTTCCGCTCTTGGCCTCCTTCTATCTTCCGCTTCATTACTGGCTGGGCCGCAAAGGAACGCAGGTGGTCAATATGGTGTTTATCATGCTGATTATGCTTAATTTCGCTGCGATAAAACAGCTGATGGAATGGTTTCCCGGACTGGCAGAATGGGTGAGCAACGGCAGTACAGACAGTCCGCTGGTGCCGGTTATTGCCGACCTCGGTTATGTGCTGATTCTATTCTGCTCTTATCTGATCTCGCTGCGGGTGTTCACTGCCAAGGATATTTAGTGTAAAATAACCCGCATTGCTTGCAAAAGTAGCGCTATATAAACAATGCGATGACCTCTGGAGATGCCGGGGGTCTTTTTGTTTCCGGTAAATGTAACTTGACTGGCTGTGCTTGCTGAAACACCACCGCAAGCCGGCCACCGCAAGCCGGCCACCGCAAACCCACCACCGCAAACCCACCACCGCAAGCCGGCCACCACAAACCCACCACGGCAAACCCGCCACCGCCAATCTGTTCTGCAAACCCACCATCCCCTCCGCCGGACCAAATAGCTGTACTTTATACAGCTAAACCGATGAGTAAATGGTTTATTTTCCATATAACTGTAGTTTGTGCAACTAGTTCTACCCGGATTGGTCCAAACGAGCATTATCTGCCCATTATAGCTGCACGGAATACACTTAAACGGGCTTTGGGCGGAAAAAGTGGCGTTTTAAGTGTACAGAGTGCAATTAAGTGCAATTAAGCAGGGATGAGATATTCTTAATAGAAAATAAAGGGAACCTTTCCTATATTAACAGGGTCGTATTAAGTGAGGTGAAGCGCTTGGAACTAAACGGGCTGAAGAGTGAGTTCAAGGTTGAGCTAAGGTATAAGCTGAAGAATGGGCTGGAGGAGAAGCTCAAACCCGCTGAAGCGATGGATGAAGACCAGCTGCGGGAGATTATGAGCCTGTACGGCAATGATATCTGGAATTATATCTACTATTTAACTAAAAACATGGAGCAGGCGGATGATCTGACGCAGGAGGTATTTGTAAAATGCTTCTACCGGATCGGCACGTATAAGGGAACATCCAGCCTGAAGTCCTGGCTGTTAACGGTTGCGCGGAACACGGTGTTCACGTACCGTAAGTCGCGTTTCTTCCGCACCGGCCTGTGGGGAGAAGTGCAGAGCATTACGCCGGCGGCCCGGGATTACCACGGAGCGGAGACAGAAGCGGAAAAGCTGCTAGGCACAACACGCTCGGCAGAGATGGAGTACATGGGTAACCAGCAGACGCGGGACATCTGGAGCATTATTATGAAGCTGCCGGATAAGCTGCGGGAGGTGCTTGTGCTGGATCTGAAGGCCGGGCTGTCCATCAATGAAATTGCCGCTCTGACTGAGCTGCCGCCGGGAACCGTCAAATCGCGGCTGCACCGGGCACGCCGCAAAGTCCAGGATAAACTAAGGGGGTTACAATAATGGATGAACGTGAGCCGCAGTGGTATGAACAGGCCCGCAAGGGGCCGTTCCAGGAGACCAGGTTTACCGATTCCTCTGCCGATCAGGTGATGCGGAGGCTGCGGGCCGGAGCTGAACCGGCTCGTCCCCGCACACGCTGGAAGCTTAGGCTGGGAATCATGGCTGCCGCCATCCTCCTGCTGCTGGCCGGAGCGACAGCACTTAATCTGGATAACGGACCACTGGACGTTAATAACACAACAGGTGTTACGGTTCCTGCAGAGGAGCAAACGGAGCTAAGCGATGATGCGCTAAAAAAGATCGCAGAGCAGCTGATACTGGAGCAGCTTGGCCGGGACATTCCATTTCAAAAGCTGGAGCATGTGCGGAATACGGAATACGTACAGCTGGAGTATAGTGAGTACAGCAAGGCTTACGCTTCCATTGGTATTGATGTAAAGACAGGAGAAGCGAAGAATTATACCATGAATGCAGTACTCGATCCAGAAGGAACGGACAATAGCCTGATTGATGAAGCCAGAGAGAAATTGCTGGAGCTTGGCTATAAAGGGAAGTTTGAAGTTACAGGGTATACACGTTATATAGACTACGGGCGTACGGCTGATCATAGCATACAGGTGCAAAACGTCATTACTGCAGCAGATGCCGCCATAAAATTTGCGAACGGGGCCTTTAAAGCCGCTTACTTTGACGTAGAGCTGAACGAGGTTAATGAGGAAATGAAGCAGACTGCACTGCAGGGGCTGAGGCTGATCAGAAGCGACGGGGAAGAGCAGCTGAACAGGGCAGTCCGAGCTATAATAGAAGGAATGCCGGAGGAGATCACGCTTATTTACGGGCCTGTGGAGAACATCACCACGGCGGTTGCCTTCAATTATGATACCGGTGCGCTTCTGGATGTATACAATAATACATTGGGCATCATAGAGACCACCAATCTCAAATATACCAAGGACGAAGAAGAGCAGCTGCTCAAAATGGACAGCGCCAAGCTGCAGAGCGCAGCTGCCGCCATCGCGGATAAGCTGTACGGCATCCGGCTGGAGGAGGATTACAGGATGGATAAGAACGGCTCAAGGCCGGGAGTGGTTACGTTCGAGAGCCGCAGCGGTGCGCCGGCGATTGAAGCCTCTTACAATCTGGACGGTGTCATGTACAGCTTCATTATAAAAAGAGAAAGTAACACAACCCTATATTAATGAAGTGATTTATACATGATCAAGACGAGACACAGCCTGCAGCAGGCTGTGTCTCTTTTTGCTGTTAAAGAATTATAGTTTACGGGGTTGTTTTGCGTAACAAAACAACAATTGCTATACTAGATAAATCTGAACTTTTACAAAAAAGTGGAATTTAGTTAACAGAAATATGGTATGGAAGTAAGAGGGATCATTATGAACAAACAAAATACCAGAATGCTGCCGGTGCAGTTCTACGTTGTAGCAGGGCTGGTCTGGCTGAAGCTGCTGCTGCTGCGGTTGCTGTTTTTTGAACGGATCGCCTGGGAATGGATTGCCATGGATCTGGCGCCGGTGCTGCTGATTATGGGTATTCTGACGGTACTGCTGCCCCGGCGGATCAAGACGGCTGCCTACTGGAGCTTCAATGTCATCTTATCGTTGCTGCTGTTTGCGGCCAGTGTTTATTTTAACCATTTCGGTTCGGTTCCGACCTATCTGGCTTTTTATGAGTTAAATCAGGTATTCCAGGTTAAAGAAAGTGTGGAATCGACGATTGAGCTGGTGGATTACCTGTTCTTCGCTGACCTTGTAGTAATGGGCGTTTACGCCGGAATACGCAGATGGCAGCGGGGGCCAGCCTATCATAGCCGGAGTTACAGTAGCGGAGCACGTCCGGCCTCCACGAGAATCCAGCTTGTTGTTATACTGGTGTCGATTATCGGCGGAGGTTTATTGTCTGCATACTCTGTACATTCTGCACGCGGTATTACCAATGAGCTGGTGCAGGCGGAAAGCGCCGGGTTCCTGAACTATGAGGTGGTGGCGGTACTCAAAGCGCAGGAGGATAACGGGCTGATCGGCACGGGCGATATTAATGAAACGGTTGCCAAAATAAACAATCTTGAAGCATCCTATCCCTACAGCAGCAAGCCAGCCGGAACGGTTCCGGACTATTTTGGCTCGCAAAAAGGTAAAAACGTCATCGTTATCCAGCTGGAGGCATTCCAGGCCTTTCCGCTGCTTCAGACACTGGACGGGCAGGAGTTGACGCCGGTACTGAACAAGCTGGCAGGTGAGGGCTTTTATTTTCCGCGTGTGTTCCAGCAGATCGGCCCGGGCAATACCTCGGACGCCGAGTTTATGAGCAACACCTCAATCTACCCGATCGGCACGCTGGCGATGTCCACCGGTTTCGGGGACCGCGAGCTGCCGAGCCTGCCGCGTCTGCTGCGCGAAAAAGGCTATGAGGCCTATACCTTCCACGTCAATAAAGTCGGCTTCTGGAACCGCAATGAGCTGTATCCGGCGCTGGGCTTTAACGGGTACTATGACAAGGGTGATTTCATCAATGATCACTTTAATTCATTCGGCGCTTCTGATGAGCAGCTGTATGTTACCGCTGTAGAGAAGCTGGCGCAGTTGAACCGGCAGGGGACGCCATTTTATGCGCAGCTGGTGACGGCCTCCAGCCATCATCCGTTTAAGGTTCCGGACAGCTTCCGGAAGATCAAGATGCCGGATTCGCTGGAAGGCAACATGCTGGGCGATTATCTGACAGCAATCAACTACACCGATTATGCGATCGGTACACTGATTGAGGGGCTGAAGCAGCAGGGGCTGTGGGAGAACACGGTGCTGGTGCTGTACGGCGACCATTTCGGCCTGCAGCCGCAGGATGTACAGCCGGAGCAGGTGGGGGAAGCGCTGGGTATTTCGTATCACCCGCGTATCAGCCGGTTCAATATTCCGCTGATTGTGCATGTGCCGGGAATGACTGAGGGCAGGACAGTAACGCGTGTCGGAGGGCAGCTGGATATTCTACCGACCGTAGCCAATCTGCTGGGTCTGGACTTGAAAGCAGAAGGCTTTACGGCCTTCGGGCACGACCTGCTCAATATAGAGCGCAATGTAATCGGGATGCGTTATTACATGCCGTCCGGCTCTTTTTTCAACGATGAGATTATGTTTGTGCCAGGCAAAAGCTTTGCTGACGGTGAAGCTGTGTCACTTCAAACATTTCAGCCTGTAGAAGACTACAGCAAGTATGAGAGTGATTATAACTATATTCTGCAGCTGATGAAGCTGTCTGATGAATATGTGAAGCTGCTGCCGCAGCGCTAGGAGGAGCTATGAAAAGAGTACTAAAGCCGCAGGTTCTGGTCACCCTGGCCGGAGGCGGACTGATTCTGTATCTGCTGTTTTTGCAGCCGTTTGTGGGGGTGGCCGATAATGGCGATTTTTTGCGGATGATGAATACGGTGGGACTGAACTATTATAATGCTGCGGAGAGCTATGCCGACCGCTTTTTCAGCTTCAGCCATTCGCAGTTTGCCTATGACAACTTGTTCAGAGGCTTCTATCCTTCTTCCCAGATTCTACTGGTGCTGGTGCCGCGGCTGCTGGCCGGGCTGGTTCACGGCAGTTATTTCGACATCCGCGCTCTCGGGGCGGTGTATGCCGTGCTGCTGCTGGCCGCGACCTGGCTGACTGTGAAGCTGGGGGCTAAGCACTCCACAGTTATGGGACTGGTGCTTGGTGCCGGGATGCTGTTTGTTTTTTACGATATCGGGTATCTGGCTTATTTCAACTCCCTGTTCGGTGAGCCGGTGTCGATGGTGTTTATGCTGCTGACCTTTGTCCTGGGCCTGAGACTGACGATGCAGGAGAATCCGACCAATAAAGGGCTGACGCTCTTCTTCATTGCTGTGCTGTTTCTCGTCTGCTCCAAAATCCAGAACGCACCGGTCGGTCTTGCGTTTATGCTGATTTTTTGGCGTATGGGTTCTCTGCAACGGGAAGGGAGCTTCCGGAAGCTGGCCCGGCGGTTCGCTGTGGCGGTTGCGCTTGTATCGGTGGTTCTGTACGTGACTGCGCCCAAAGAGCTGAAGCATATCAACCTGTATCAGACGGTGTTCTTCGGAATTCTGAATGAGTCCCCGGATGTGCGCGGCGATCTGCGTGATCTCGGGCTGCCGGAGCGGCTTGAGGTGCTGGCGGGAACGAATTATTTTCAGGGGGATACGGCGATTAAGCAGGATGATCCTTCGCTGAAGCCGGATTTTTATGACCGGATCTCGCATAAGGATGTCCTTTTCTTCTATTTAAAACATCCCTCGCGGCTGATAGATAATATGGAGTATGCGGCGCAGAACAGTATGTCCATCCGTCCCTATTATCTGGGAAGCTATGAGCAGAGCCTGGGTAAGCCGGCAGGGGCGGTAGCCTATACATACAGCGGGTGGAGTGAGTTCAAAAACAATCATTTGCCCGATTCGCTCTGGTTCCTTGGCCTCTTTTACCTGGTCTATTACGCAGGAGTGTTGTTCTATTATTTCCGTACAGCGGAGCGCCGCGGCCGGATTGCCGGAGAGCTGCTCATGCTGCTTGGCCTGATCGGGCTGTTCTCTTTCCTGGTGCCGATTCTCGGCGACGGACGGGCGGATATCGGGAAGCATCTGTTCCTGTTCAATGTGAGCTTTGATATGATGGCGGTAGTCATGCTCGGCGGAATTGTGCGTATTACTGCAGGATTTTTGGGGCGCAAGAATGGGACTTTGGGGAATTGACCCTGGGTGCATAATCGAATACAATGTGTTTGGAACTTGAGTAAAAGATTAACAATGGCTTACAGCCTCATCTGAGTAAGGGGGCCGCTATGGGTAATGACGAACACAGGGACCGAATCGAGCAGGCAAGACAGGAGCTGAACCGGCTGGCTCTTTTATACGGAGTGCAGGATATCAGAGTCCTGCGCCAGTCCGTTAAGCTGGATGCGCTGCTGAATGAGTATACGGAATGTCTTACCGACAAGGATGACATGCCCTATTAGCATAAGAGAACAGTGTTGAATATCTTGGACATTTAGACGGCTTGGCCGTCTGGGTGTCCTTTTTTTATGGGTGTTGGGGATGAAATGTACTTGTCTGCGAGGAGGAGTGGCCAGGTGGGGGAAAGGAGAGGCAGAAGTGCCTCTGAATCGGGTGGAAGCGGGCAGATGGGGGGAACTAAGTGGATTTTTGCTACTTAATTTCCTGGTTTATTCGAGTTTACGGTAACTAAGTGGAAAAGTGTTACTTAGGTTGGGGTGTGTCGCCTGTTTGGAGTAAATTCGGAACAATTAAGTAGCTTTTTTCCAACTGATTTCTTAAAAAAGCTATATAGTTGAGAAATAGATGGCGAAAATCCACTTAGTTTAACCCGGCTGAGCACACGGATCGGTAAACAGCGGATCGGACGGATGAGCACATGGATGCACACACGGATGCGCACACCGCGGAACGTACGGCTGAACGCACACTCTTGGCGGGCCGATTTTGCACAACCAATAATAGTTAGTTTTATAGATTGAATGAGTAACAAAGCTGGCTACTAACATAATTACCTGTAAAGAGTGCTCCGGCGGCGGTTTGGCTGCCTGGGGCACTCTTTTTTTGTGTTGGCGAGACGGTGGCTGGAGTGGAAGGAATCAGCAAAGGTGCGGGCAACCCGGGGTGATTGACAGCGGGCATCTGCCAATTTATTGCCGGGCATGGCAGATGTCCATGAGACGGATGCTGACTCCGCATATAGTACTACTGTCTTGAGAATATGACGGGGCAGGGTGAAAGCCGTGAAAGCAAAAAAGAGAAGAACGCGTCCGCGGGATTACCGGGACGGCTATCAGGAGGGATACCGTCTCGGCTTATGTGAAGCTGTGAAACGCCTGAATTCTCCGGAGGTGGAGGCATGCCGGCCTTTTAAGCTGATGTATGTCCCCCAGGGGTTTGAAGCGATAGATACAGGGATCACAGAAGCGCTCCGGCTGCTGGTCAGTGAACTGGTTCTCGCAAGTCCTGAGACGATGCTGGAGGTTGCAGCGCGTGAGCAGCCAGGGGCTGTGCTGGTCATGAACGGACTGCATGTATTTCCCGAGAATCATCTGGAACAAATGGATGAGATCAGAAAAATGGGCATCGCTACAGCAATCTGGTTTGCGGATGACCCCTATTTTACCGAGGATACTTCCGTTATTTGTCTGCATTATGACCATGTGTTTACCCATGAGCTGGGGTGTGTTGAATTCTACCGCTCACTGGGGGCGGAATCGGTCCATTACCTTCCCCTCTGCGTCAATCCGCAGATGTTCTACCCGCGCCGGACCGGGCCGCAGCATCAGTTCGACATTGTGTTCATCGGCAACGCGTTCCGCAACCGCACAGCACTCTTTGATGAGCTGGCACCCTATCTGAAGGGGAAAAAAGTGCTGATTGCCGGGGGCTTTTGGGAGCGGCTGAGCCAGTTTGAGGAGCTGTCGCCGTTTATCCGGAGCGGGTTTATTCCTCCAGAGGAAACAGCCAATTACTACAGCGGGGCGAAGCTGGTCATCAACATTCACCGGCCGTGGGAAGGCGGTCTGGATAACCGCAATACCTTTCAGCTGCCATCCCGGTCCATTAATCCCCGTACCTATGAGATCAGCGCCTGCGGAACGATGCAGCTGACGGATATCCGCGAGGATCTGGACAGCTACTACCGTCCGGGCCACGATCTGGAGACCTTTGCCTCGGCGGAAGAGCTGAAGCACAAAATCGATTACTACCTGAAGCATGAGCACGAGCGGCGGAAATTCGCGCTGCGGGGATTGCAGACGACCTTGCGCCATCACACCTTTACGGCAAGGCTGCCTCAGCTGTTAAATGTTCTCACTTCACAAATGTGAAATCCAAAGGGATGAAGGAGCGATTACTCATGAATAACGAATTTATCATGCCCGCGCCGCCACTGCCACGGACACCGGCTGAGGAAGAAAAGCTGCGCGGACGCCTGACCGGCTTCAAGACCGGCTACGACGAGGGTTACCTGCGCGGACGGCTTGCGATCCTGGACGGACGGCCGGAGGAGCCGATTCCGGTGCGGAATCTTCATGTAATGTATGTGGCTTCCGGCAAAGGCTATCCCTATTCTCCGCTGGATGACGCTGTCCTCTTTGCTCTTCAGAGACTGACCACCCAGGTTACGGTATCGGATGTGCGGCAGAACCTGGCGGAGCTTGCAGCCGTGCAGCGGCCGGATCTCGTGCTCGTACTGGACGGAATGGAGCTGCCGCTGGAGCAGATTACCCAGCTGCGGGGCAGAGGCATCAAGACGGCAATCTGGCTGACAGATGACCCGTATTATACCGACTTTACGATGAAAATCGTTGCCCACTACGATTACGTGTTCACTCTGGAGCGCAATTGCGTGGAGGTATACCGCGGCCTGGGCTGCCCGGAGGTGCATTACCTGCCGTTTGCCGCCCACCGGGAGCACTACCGTCCGACGACCGGCCGTTCACCGATCCAGCGGGACGTCAGCTTTATTGGATCGGCTTACTGGAACCGGATCAATTTTTTCCGGGATATTATGCCTGAGCTGATGAGCTACAACACCGTCATTAACGGGATCTGGTGGGACCGTCTGCCCGAAGCCCCGCTCTACGGGGACCGGATTGAAATCGGCAAGTGGATGACTCCGCAGGAAACGGCCGTCACCTACAGCGGCTCCAAAATTGTCATTAACCTGCACCGTGCCCATGTTGATGAAAAAGACAACAACAATGCGCTGCTGATTCCGGCGGCCTCGCCGAATCCGCGCACCTTCGAAATTGCCGCCGCCGGCACCCTGCAGCTGAGTGATGCCAGAGATGATATGGGCACTTTCTACAAGGTAGGTGAGGAGATCGACACGTTCTCCAGCCCGCAGGAGATGATGGATAAAATCCGTTATTACCTGACTCACGAGGAGGAGCGCCGGAACATGGCCCTGCGTGCTTTTGAGCGGACGCTGAAGGATCACACCTACACGCGGCGCCTGCATCAGCTGCTGACTGTCATCTACGGATAAGCGCTGCTGCACGGAAGTATGCCCCATAAAAATGTGCGTTTACCGGGGGACAGGTGTCGTGCCGGCATCTGTTCCCCCTCAATATACTGAGTACTGGACCTTGGCACCCGCCCTCTGCGGCGGACGGTAAGTTTAAACCTAAGCGTATGCTTTCGAAGCGAGTTTTACTGCGAAGAAGTGCCCTGTAGCTGATGCTTCGTAAACCTAAGCGTATGCTTTCGAAGCGAGTTTTACTGCGAAGAAAAGCTCTGCAGCCAATGCTTCGTAAAACTTTGAAGGAGGTGAATGGCTGCTCGAGGCCCCTTGCCAGGGAGCGCCGAAACACCATGGCCGACAAAGCTGCAATCGTCCTCTTTTCCCACGTATCCAATACCCGCAGCATCACGGGTGCAGAGAAGCTGCTGCTGTTCTTCGCCCGCGAGCTGTCCTGTTACTTCAATTGTATTCTCGTAGCACCCCAAGACGGCAAGCTGACTCAGCAGGCCCGCAGGGCCGGCCTGAATGTGCAGGTAATTCCGATCCCGCTGGTCTACGGAATGTATACCCCGTATGCCGGGCTTGAGGCGGATATCCGCAAATTTCAGGAGGGCCGCGAATACCTGGAGCTGAAAGACTGGCTTGCTGCGCTCCGGCCGGCGTTCATTATTTCCAGCACCTGTGTGCATGCCCTGCCGGCACTGGCGGCGAAGTCGCTGGGCATTCCGGTAGTGTGGAAGATTTCCGAGACGATTACAGATAACGAATACACCGGAATCAGCGTGGACCTGATCCACAGGAACAGTGATGAGATCCTGGCAATCTCCCATACGGCGGCGGCATGCTTCCCGCAGGAGATCCGCGACAGCAAGGTGACACAGCTTCCGCCTTCCTGGAATGACCAGGAGCTGCTGATGGCGGCCTGGAGCACACTGCGCAGCGAACGGCGGCGGGAGCTGCGGATTGCCCCTGGCGAGCTGCTGATCGGCTATATTTCTTCCTTCATTAATAAAGAAAAAGGTCTGGAGCATTTTGTGAAAATGGCTGTTCTGGTCAGCGAACAGCACCCCGAAGCGAAATATGTGGTCATCGGCACTCCTGGAGATAAAAGCTACTACGAGCGCTGTGTACGCAAGGTGAAGCTGGAGGGGCTGACCTCCCGCTTCAAATTTTACGGGTACGAGGATTCACTGCCCTCCGCTTACTGTGCCATGGATCTGCTGGTGGTTCCCAGCTTGATCCGTGAGGGGTTTGGCATGACGGCGCTGGAAGGCATGGCTTTTGGCAAGCCGGTTGTTGCCTATGACTCCGGCGGCTTGTGCGAAGTGCTGCAGGCCGCAGGCTGCGGCGGCCTGCTCGCCCCGGCGGCGGACATCGGTGCCCTCGCCGCGCGCGTGAATGCCCTGCTGGCGGAGCCGGGCCTTGCCGCCGCCACCGGCAGTCAGGCGCGCGAGCGTATCGACGCCGTCTACGGACCGGCGGCTTACCGCGCGCGCCTGCTCGGCCTCGCGGAGCGCTGGCAGCTCCGCTACTGCCTGGCGCCGCCTGAGCCCGGCGGCGCTACCCCAGCCATGCCCGTGCCGCAGGCACCGGGCGGGAGCGAACCGGCGGCGCGCACAGCCCCGCCGCCGGCCAAGGCGCGCCGCGCAGCACGGCTGCGGCGCGCGAAACTCCGGCGCGGCAGGCTGAGCCGCGCCAAGACCCGGGCGCGCCGCGGCAAGCGCCCGGGCCGCAAGCGGCGCGCGGGCGGCAGCGCGCGCCGGAAGAGCAGCCGCGGACGCAGGCACCGCGGCAGGAAGGCCGGGCGGCGGAAGCGCAGCCGCTAGGCCTGTGTCTTTAGCGAGGCTGCGCCCCTCGCAGGCTTGTGCCTTTAGCGAGGCTGCGCCCCTCGCAGGCCTGTGGCTTTAGCGAGGCCGCGCCCCTCGCAGGCCCGTGGCTTTAGCGAGGCTGCGTCCCTCGCAGCCACCCGAGGGCCTTGCCTTACTCAGACCCTAACACCACCCTGCCCACCATAGGCAGGGTCAACATCAAAGGGAGTGAACCCATGAAGATCATGACGATTTTGGGCACACGGCCCGAAATTATCCGGCTCAGCGTCATCATACCGCTGCTGGATAAGCATGCGGAACGGCATGTGCTGGTGCATACCGGCCAGAATTTCACGGCCAGCCTCAGCGGGGTGTTCTTCGCAGAGCTTGGCCTGCGGGCACCGGACTATGTGCTGCAGGATAAGCAGGCGGGACTGGGCGGCCAGATGGCGGCCATGTTCGGCAGCCTGGAAGGCATCCTGCTGAAGGAGCAGCCGGACCGGGTGCTGCTGCTTGGCGATACGAACAGCGCACTGTGCGCTATTCTCGCTGAGCGGATGGGCATTCCGGTAGTCCACATGGAGGCGGGCAACCGCTGTTACGACCTGAAAGTGCCCGAAGAGAAAAACCGCCGTGTCATCGACGCCGTTTCCACCATTAATATGCCATATACACAGCAGAGCAAACGCCATCTGGTCAGCGAGGGTTTTCCGAGCCAGCGTATCGTGCTTACCGGCAACCCGATCCATGAAGTGATTACGCACTATCAGACGCAGATCAGCAGCAGCGATATTTTATCCCGCCTGGAACTGACCTCCGGCCAGTACTTCCTCGTTACAGCCCACCGGGCGGAGAATGTGGATGATCCTGAGTCGCTGGTGCAGATCATGTCAGGCCTTAACCTGGTGGCTGAGCAGTTTGGCCTCCGCCTGATCTGCAGCATCCATCCCCGTACCCGTTCCAAGCTGACAGAGCAGTTCCCGCTGACCATGAACCCGCTGGTAGAATTCCATGAGCCTTTCGGATTTTTTGATTTCGTCCATCTGGAGCAGCATGCCCTCTGTGCAATCACCGACAGCGGAACTGTACAGGAGGAATGCTGCCTGATGGGAGTGCCGACCGTAACGATCCGCCGGACGACAGAACGTCCGGAGACGGTGGATTGCGGAAGCAATGTAGTGTCGGGAGTGGAGCAGAACAGCATTCTGCGCAGTGTCCGGCTGATGACGTCGCTGAGTCCGAAATGGGAGGCACCGGAAGGCTATTTGACCCCGGATGTCTCGGCCAAGGTAGTTAAATTTTTGCTTGGAGGGAACCTGCATGTTTAATAATAAACGGATTATGGTCACCGGCGGCACCGGTTCCTGGGGGCATGAGCTTATCCGGCAGCTGCTGCCGCAAAATCCCAAGGAGATCATCGTTTTTTCCCGCAGTGAATCTGCACAGGTGGCAATGAGCCGCGAATTTGAAGATAACCGCCTCAGCTTCGTAATCGGGGATATCCGTGACAAGGAAGCGCTGGTTGCAGCCTGCCGCGGAGTGGATTATGTATTCCATCTGGCTGCGCTGAAGCATGTTCCGGTCTGCGAGGATCAGCCGTATGAAGCGCTGAAAACCAACGTGGTCGGTACCCAGAACGTCATCGAAGCGGCCATCGCCAACAATGTGGAAAAAGCGATCTACATCTCCACAGACAAAGCAGCCAATCCGTCCAACTTCTACGGCATGACCAAAGCCATCGGCGAAAAGCTGTTCGTCTACGCCAATCTGCTCGGCTCCCGCACCCGGTTCGTAACGGTACGCGGCGGCAACGTGCTGGGAACGAACGGCAGTGTCGTTCACCTGTTCATGAAGCAGATCCGGGATAAAGGCCAGGTCCGGATTACCGATATGAATATGACCCGGTTCTTCTTCACCCTGCGCGATGCCATCACCCTGCTGTTCAAAGCGTCTGAAGTCAGCCTCGGCGGCGAAATCTTCGTCATGACCATGCCGACCTGCAAGATTGTTGATCTGGCTGAGGTGCTGATTGAAGCCTCCGGCAGAAGTGATGTCAGCATCATCGAGGCAGGCATCCGGCCGGGTGAAAAGATCCATGAAATTCTGATGAGTGATTTCGAGAGCCTGACGACCGTTGTCTACGATGAGCAGTACCTGGTGATTCTTCCGACGCTGGATATGCCGGAGCTGAAGGCCCACTACAAGAGCTATCCGCATGTCTCCTTCAACAGCTTCAGCTCGGAGAATAACCTGATGGATCAGGAGGAGATCAAGGATATTCTGATCCGGGGAGGGTTCCTGCAATGAAGCTGCTTATCCTCGGCGGAAACGGTATGGCGGGTCATATGCTGGCGGCGTATTTTCGCCGCCAGGGCACACATCATGTCTTCCATACAACCCGGGATAAGAGTGATCTTGGCGGGCTGTATGTCGATGCCGACGATATTGCCGGTGTTGAGAAGCTGGTTGAAATCGTATCACCCCATTGCATTATTAATGCAATGGGTGTCCTTAATCATTTTGCCGAGCTTGACCGGGTTACGGCCTATCATGTGAACGGCTTTCTGCCGCACCGGCTGCGCCGGGCTGCAGATGCTGCGGGTGCCCGGCTGATTCATATCAGCACCGACTGCGTGTTCGAGGGGACACGCGGCGGTTACACGGAAGAGGATGCTGCCGACGGCACCTCGGTCTATGCCATCACCAAGAGCCTCGGTGAAGTCCGCGCCCCCGGCCATCTGACCATCCGCACCTCGATCATCGGTCCGGAGATCCGCAGCGGCGGCATCGGGCTGATGGAATGGTTTCTGGCCCAGAAGGGGCCGGTGTCCGGCTATGAGCGGGTGATGTGGAACGGGGTTACGACACTGGAGCTGGCCAAAGCGGTAGAGCGGATGCTGGATTCGCCGGTGTCCGGCCTGATTCATCTGGCCCACCCGCAGCCGCTTAGCAAATATGAGCTGCTGCGCCATATGCAGCAAGCCTTCGATAAAAACGATGTAGAAATCATTCCGGATTCCGTTCATGTTCAGGACCGCACACTCGTGAGTACAAGAGCTGATGTTCATTTTGAATTGCCTGCATATCCTGTAATGCTCCAAGAACTGGCTGACTGGATGAACCAGTCCGCGATGTACACATGAAGGCGCGGAGGCTGCTGATCACCGGAGCCGCGGGTTTTACCGGTGCGCATGCTGTCCGTTACTTCCACGCCGCCGGAGCAGAGGTTACCGCTGTGGTACGCCGTCCGTCCGCCGGGGTCAACTGGCCGGAAGGAGTGAAGCAGCAGGTCTGTGACCTGAGCGACCGCCGGGCTGTGGCGGCGATGGTTGCCGAGGCAGAGCCGGATGAGGTGCTGCATCTGGCCGGCCGCAACTCTGTCCCGGAATCATGGCAGGACCCGCTGCTCTACATGGAGACGAACGTGATGGCGACACTGTATCTGCTGGAAGCACTCCGGGCACGCCCGGCAGGACGGATTCTGGTTGCAGGCTCCCGGCTGAAGTACCAGCCGGGAACCGCCGCCGGTCCGCCCCATCCCTACAGCCTCAGCAAAACACTGGAGGAGCTGGTATCCCTCGCCTGGGGGACCCTGTTCAAACAGCCGGTTCTGCTGGCAGAGCCCTGCAACCTGATTGGCCCCGGCCCCTCCACCGGCTTCTGCTCCCTGCTGGCACAGCATATTGTGGAAAGTGAAGCAGCAGCAGCCGGCGGGGCTGATGCGCCGCAGGCCTTCCGGCTCTCCTCACGGCAGGCACTGCGCGACTTTCTGGATGTGCGCGATGCCGTGCGGGCTTACGATTCTATTCTCCGCTTTGGTTCGGAAGGAACAGTCTACCGGATCGACTCCGGAACACAGCGGACATTAGGTGATATCTCCGCGAAGCTGCTGGCCCATGCGAAAGCCCCAGTGCGGATGGACTGGGGACCGGAAGCCCCCGGACAGGCGCCGGAACCGGCAGGGGCTGCGCAAGCGGATGCTGCAGACGAAGCAGTGGAGAATGCTGCAGCACTCGGCTGGAAGCCGGAAATCAGCCTTGAGCAGTCGCTGAAAGAGATTGTGGACTATTGCCGCTCCGGCAGGGAAGGAAGGTTGTCATGAATCGACCGAAGGTTTCGGTAATTATACCGTTCTATAATTGCCCTTATATCGAGCAGGCGCTGCAAAGCGCCTTATCGCAATCCTGGCAGCCTTATGAGATTATCGTAGTTGATGACGGTTCTTATGCTCACACCGAGCGGATTGCGCCCTATCTGCACAAAATTCATTATCTGGGTAAAGCCAACGGGGGAACGGCCTCTGCCCTGAATCATGCGATTCTGCATGCTACCGGTGATTATATCGCCTGGCTCAGCTCAGACGATATGTTTTACCATGACAAGATCAATAATCAGGTACTGTTCATGGAACAGCACGGCCTGCTAATCTCCTATACCAACTTCCACTATATTAACGGCGAATCCCATTTGACGGAAATGAACGCCTCGCCCGTATTTCCGAACCAGCTGGAATATTTGCGGTGCTTCCTGCACGGCAATCCCATCAACGGCTGTACGGTTATGTTCAAACGTGAGGTATTCGGTGCAATCGGCTTGTTCAATGAATCTTTGCCCTACACGCATGATTACGATCTGTGGTACCGGGCGATTCTGAACGGCTACCCGCCGGTTATGCTTAACCAGCCCTTAACAGCCTACCGGCGGCACAGCGGGATGGGAACGCTGAAGCATTATGATGTCATTATGGCAGAGGCTGCGGCGACCAATGCCCGATATAACGGCCAGCTGCGCGGACTGATTGCCTCTATGGGGGGCTAGGCCGCGCAGCCGCGCCAAGAACATAATGGGGAGGGAAGCGTATGTACCGGGAAATTCAAGTAAAGGATTTCCTGCCGGTCCTGCTGGAGCAGCTGAAATTTTCCGACAGCATTCTGGATGTCGGCAGCGGAACCGGTGCACTGCTTGAACGCTATGAAGCTGCTGTGATCGTCGGCCTGGATATTCACCGGCCTTATCTGCTGAACCGCAAATATACGTCGCCCTGTATTATTCCGGTTAATGCCAATGCCAGCCACATCGACAAGCTGTTTCTGCCGGGAACCTTTTCGGCGGTCACACTGATTGATTCCCTGGAGCATTTTACAATGGACGAAGGGGAAGAGCTGCTCAGAAAGGCGGAGATCATTGCCTCTAACCGTGTAGTGGTGTTTACGCCGCGCGGGTTTTTTCCGCAGGAAGGGACGGATCATTTTCATCTGCAGGGTGAGTATTACCAAAGACACCGCAGCGGCTGGGAGCCGGAGGACTTCATGCAGCTCGGTTACTCAGTAACTGTGCTGAAAGGATATCACCATGCGGAGAATCCCGCTTTTCAGGAAGCCTTTGGGATGGATCATGCACCGCTGGATGCGCTGCTCGCCTGCAAGACGGTCTAAACCATATTTCGGGAAGGAGGTGAGCGTATGAACCAGAGTTCCAGGGTGTCGGTGGTAATCCCCTTTTATAATTGTCCTTACATTGATGAGGCGATAGAAAGCGTGCTGGCCCAGAGTTATCCTGATATTGAGCTGATTGTGGTTGACGACGGATCTTCCCTGTATACCGAAAAGCTTGCCCCCTACAGGGACCGAATCGTCTATCTCCGCAAAGCAAACGGCGGCACCGGCTCTGCGCTCAATATGGGGATCGAGGCAGCCAGCGGAGCCTATTTTGCCTGGCTAAGCGCGGATGACCGGTTTCATCCGCACAAAATTGAGCGCCAGCTGCAGGAGATGCGCAGCACGGGAACTCTTTTTAACCATACTGCCTACTACTACATTAATGAACAGGGAGAGCGGGTATCCGGCGTCATCAGTGTTCCGTTTCCCGGCAGACTTGAGCTGATTCGAACGATGATGACGGGCTGTCCGGTTAATGGCAGCTCTGTTTTGCTCAGTATGGATATTTTCCGGGCAGTCGGACTATTTAATGAAAACTTTCTCTATACCCAGGACTATGAGCTGTGGATGCGGATGCTGCCGCATTACAGCTGGTCCTATATTGAAGAGCCGCTGCTGGATTACCGGGTGCATCAGGCGATGGGCTCTGTTATTCACAACGAGGCGCAGAGCAGGGAAATTAAGATGGTACAGGCCAAGCATAACAAGATTCTTGCCCAGCTGCTCAAAAAGGAGGGATGGCCATGAGGTTGATATTTCCGGTTCTGACCCTGTCCAGGGGAGGCGCGCAGCGGATGCTGGCTGAGCTGGCCAACCGCCTTAGCAGCACAGGTCATGATGTGGTCGTGCTGATGCCCGCGGGAGGCACCGTAGAATACGAGATGTTCTGCCAGGTGATCCACTCGCCGGCGGCTACCCTGACAGAGCATGATTTTCCATACGGGGATGTCATTGTTTCCAACTACTATACAACGGTGCTGGCAGCCCAGAGGGCCAGTGAGCAGGGAAAAGGCATACATGTCAGGCTTGCCCTCTGCTATGAACCGACTTTTTTGCCGGATAATAACCAGTCGTTTGCCTCCTACAGCATTACCCGCAACCTGATGGTGCTCTCGCGCTGGCAGCAGGAGATTGTCCGGATCAACCATGGCATTAAAGGGAGGATTGTACCGGTTGGCGTGAACGGGGATTTTCACAATATGCATCTCCGCGGGGTGCCGGGCAGAAGTCTTGTAGTGTCCGCGATCCTGCGCAAGCCGGAAGGGGGATTCTCCGGGCACCGGGAGCAGGAATATCTGCTGCAGGAGCTTAACACGGTAAAAGAGCTGCATCCCGAGGTCCAGATCTATCTCATTACACCGCCCGGGGAGTATGCTGATTCACCTGCACTGAAGGCGATCCTCGCCGATTCCCGTTACCAGACGCGTACACCCTCCAATGATATTGAGCTGTGCTACCATTATAATGAAAGCGACATTTTTGTCAGCTCCAGCACGTTCGATACCGGCTCGCTGCCCGGACTTGAGGCGATGCGCTGCGGGGCGGCACTGGCTACGGTCTATTCCGGAGGGAATCTGGAATACGGCGTACATGGGCATAACTGCCTGATGTCCTACCGGTTTGAGAACAGGCTGGCACAGGATATCGTCACCCTGATCCGGGATAAGGAGCTGCGTGAGCGCCTTGCCGTCAAAGGGGAGAGTGATTCCCGGCGGTTCACCTGGGAGCGGAGCATGAAGATTTTTCAGGGTGAGCTGTTTGATATTGTGGCGAAGCAAGGCGGAGTATAGAGTCCTGATAATAAAAAGAACCTTCAGCTCCGGTGCTGGTACCGGGGACTGAGGGTTCTTTTGCTTGGCTCCATGCGGCTAAAAAATGGAAAAGGAGTTCAGCATCTCACGGAAAGACTGCGCATACCGCTCCGAGCCGAAACGGGCTTCCATATGGGCTCTGCCATGGATACGGATGCTGTCCCGCAGCTCCAGGTTGTTCATCAGCTCCAGGCCTTCCTGTACAGCCGATCCGACATTACCCAGCGGGTAGAACTTCCCGGAGTAATTATGGACGATAAAAGAGCGGACACCGTCAGAATCGGTGCTAAGTACGGGACAGGTGCAACAGACTGCTTCCGCTACGGCATATCCGAATCCTTCTGTTACCGAAGTGGACAGCAGAAACCCTCCGGAAACAGCTATGGAAGAGTAGTATATTGGCATAACGTGATTCGGGATATTTGTGAAGACCACCAGCCTGTCGTTTAACCCCAGCCTGTGCAATTCTTCATTAAAAAGCTGTTTCTGCTCCTCGCTGGCCAGCTGCGGATCATGGAACATCCAGAGATGCAGATTCGGCTTGCTGTTGCGGATTTCCTTGGCAATCTGGAGATACTCGCGCCAGTTCTTGTTGTTCTCAAGTCTTCCCACCCACGCGATGACAGGATCATGCGGGATCTCGCCGGGAATAAAGCAGAAAGACTGGAGATCTACGATGTTGGGAATGATATAGCGGTGCAGCCAGGGGCAGATGGAAATAAATAATTCCACCAGATGATCGGTGGGCGGAATCAGCACGGAATTGCAATAAGAACGCAAATAGGGTACGGCGTCTATAATCATATCCTTCGCATCTTCGCGTTTGCCAAGCCCTTGGGACTCATAGATCAAAATACCGCCGAAACCGAGCCGGCGCAGGCGTTCCAGCAGCAGATAATCAGAGGTTACAATGATCGCATCGTATCGCTCTCTTTCGAGCAGTGTGAGGATTTCCTCATCACCGGAAGTAATGAATACCGGAAATTTGTTCTGGATCTGCTGCGCGGAACCCGGCATGAGATATAGAACATGGCATTCAATGCCTTCACGCTGCAGACTTTCGCACCGCAGCTTGTTTAGAGTC
Organism: Paenibacillus sp. FSL R7-0345; assembly: GCF_038595055.1. NCBI lineage: Bacteria > Bacillati > Bacillota > Bacilli > Caryophanales > Paenibacillaceae > Paenibacillus > Paenibacillus sp. FSL R7-0345. Next base: position 5,748,244 of record NZ_CP152002.1, on the reverse strand, counting down.
TCCACCCCGCCGCTGGGTACATAAAATGTAAATAATACCTTCATGCTCAACCCTCCTGAGTTCACCTTGCGGAGCCCTACTGTCTATAGGATACGCGAAGGTTACCCGGCTTGTGACAGCATGCGGGCAGCACGTGGCAAATCCTTTCAGGATAGTGCGGTCTGCCGCGGGTCAAGCTAAGCCTTGCTATGCTTCATACATCATATTGAAGAGGCGGAGGATAAATATGTTACGTTCAAAATTCAGCGCGTCAGTAGTTTCAACGGCTCTGCTGCTGGGAATGGTCAGTCTTACCGGCTGCGGAGCGAATCATGCCGCAGACAGTAACAATGTGCATACAAACAGTGTCAAAGGCAATAACGGCGGCCGGATTCAGACAAATGCCGTACGCGGCAATACCTATGACAAAATGGAGACGAGCCAGGCTCTTGCCGATCGCGTAACGGCAATGCCGGAGGTAAGCTCGGCCAATGTCCTGCTGGTTGGAAAAAGCGCCTATGTTGCCGTGAAGCTTGATGACACTAACGGCAAGCCGCGTAATATCGGTACCCGCAATTATCGTTCTTACAGCTACGACGGCGGCAATATTTCCGGTATCCTGCCGCGCACCGGCGGGATGAATAATGGAAATATGACAGGCGGAGCTGGCGGCACAGGGAATACAATAGGCGGAGCGGGCATGGACGGCGGGAACATAGCCGGTGGCGCAGGAAGTATAGGGAACATGACGGGCGGAGCAGGTATGGGCGGCGGGAACATAGCCGACGGAGCAAGTATGGGTAATAACGGTGCAATAACCGGCGGACGGGGGAGTGTAACCGGCACACCGGGCGTTACAGGTATGGGCGGCTCCACGGCCGGAGTGCCAAAAAGCCTGACCGGGACAGGAACAACCGGAGGAACGGGCATGACTGACCCGCAAGCTTACCCCGGGAATGGCGGAAACGGGGTCCTGTCGGGCAGTAATTATACAGATGGAACCCGGATGAAGCAGGATATTGACGATAGCCTGGGCAGCGGGATCGGCATCCGCAGTGTCGCTCCAAATAACAATTACCGGATGAACACCAGCAATGATGTAACCGGCGACATGAAGGACCGGATCGCCGCCGAGGTCAAAAAGCATAATCCGGCGATCAAAAACGTCTACGTCTCAGCCAATCCCGACTTTGTGGAACGGGCAGACTATTATGCCAAGGAGGCCCGTGCAGGCCATCCGCTGAAGGGCTTTGCCAGAGAATTCGGCACAATGGTTGAGCGGATTTTCCCTACGCGCAGCGGGTATTAAGGCTGCAGCAGGTTATTAGACTGTAACAGGCCTAACTGGGACAAAGCTTTAACCGGCAGCGCTGCGGGCAGGGAGGGAGTCTGCAGCGCTGCCGGATACATATGAAGTGTGTGGGTTCACTCCTGCAGCATAGCGAAACACAACCGGAGCTCGACCAGACTCAACCAGACTCAACCAGAGCTCAAATAGAACTCGACCATCACAACCAAAACTCCGGCAGAACTCCAACGGGACTCCATCAGAACTCAACCAAAACTCCATTCAACCAGAATTTAACCAACTCAACCAGAGCTCCGGCATTTCAGCACCCAGCCTCATTTTCCTAATATCACAACCCGAGATAAGTGTACTTTAGAGTCAATTTCATAATTCAGTTTGCTGGATAGCAAGACTGGGCCAAAATCTGAGTTTGTTTTTTAAAAAAGTTAGGCCACTTGCTGGGAGTTACTCAACTGCTTGTTCAACTTGTCTAGCGCAAACTTACTCAAATTGTAGGCCAATGTGCTGAGCTGGAAATCGACACTTGCCCGGACGCCGCGGTGACGTGTGCGCTTCATCCCAAAATACTCTTTGAGGTAGGCAAAAACACGTTCTACAGCCGTTCGTTTGTTATACAGTTGCCTAAAGCTCTCGCTCCCTCTTGCTGGGTAAGCGTGCTTCCGCAAATCGGTTTGGATTCGAATCTTAAACACTTTTTGGCAGCCGGATGCAGAAAACGGACAGTCTTTGCAATGGTTGGGCCTGGTGTAACGCAGCGTTTCGTATTTGGTATCGAAACTGTCGTAACGGTAGGCGTGTCCCTGCGAGCACACAGGGGTGTAATCCTGGTTCATCCCCTCGGGCGGTTTTTTGTGGTGAATCATTTTAATAATAGGAAAAGCGCCTAAGGAATGAATCAACTGGTAAATGGCCGAACTGTCATACCCTTTGTCGCCCAAGACATGCTTCACCTTCAGCCCAGGAAACTTCAGGTGTAGCCCCTTTAGAAGCAGGACGGCCATCCGCTGGTCATTCAGATTCGCCGAACTAAAAACACCGCTTAGCACATACTGAGAATCCGCATCGACCAGTACGTTCGCCTTAAATCCGTAATAACTGGTGAGTCTGCCCTTCGTATTTTTCTTGTCAAAGCGTGCAGCGTGCCGGGGGATCGTGTTCAGGAGCTCGTCATAGGTGTAAGGCAGCATCGCTTCAATCGTTTTCTCAAAGGGTGCTAGAGTCTTTTCATAAGCTTCCCGTTCTAGACGCCGGCGCTCTTTTTCTTCCGCAGAAGCCCGCCCACGTCGGTAGACTGGTTTTTTAAGCGGTTCGTTCGCTGGCTGAGGCTCTGGCTCGACATTCTCGAACTCCAGTTGCTGAATTTCTGGCGTTTCACTTGGCTTTTTGGTACGGCGGGCCGCTCGGCGTTTCGACGCAGATTCACTGAATTGGCAATCCCAAGCCTCAACAATGGAGGAATCAACGGCAAGGTGCGTGCCCGTAATAAAGCCTTCTTCCATGGCAGACAGCACCAAGCTATCCTGCAGTTGCTCAAGCATTCCCGTTTGCTCAAGCGCAGAAATTAGACGGGAGTATGAAGCCTTGCTCGGAATAGGGTTTGAGCCGGTAAACCGGCACTGCACCCGAAATTCCTCGCTGTGCTTAAGGCGTCTAACCAGAGAAGAAACAAACTCAATGCCCTCCATTTTTGAGATGAGCAGCGAGTAGATCATGGCAGGGAGGTTTAGCTCCTGTGGCCGTCCACGATGGTTCTTTTTCCGGAGTACGTGAAGGACCGGAGCCAGGTTTAAGTGTTCAAAGATTTGACTATATTTATCTTCCGGGCGCATTTGGAGCAATTCCTCGAAGGAAACAGCTCTTCTTGTCGAATAGAGTAGATAGGGATTACCTCCTTTTTTTGTTCTCGGGTGTCGGTTTGGTCGCCTATAACTTCGAGAACTTGGGGAGGTACTCCTTTTTCTATACTCAAAAAAACCAGGCGTAGCAAGGGTTTTGAATTATGAAATTGTCTCCTTTATACAACTAAAAGGCTTGAAAATTAGCATTTTTGCTTTTTAAGCGCAGTTTGTGCAACTAAAACAGCAGTAAACATCCCAATGAGCTCCCCCTTTTTTTTAAGTGTACAGAATACAGTTAAAAGGAAATGAGAAGGAAAAGTGAGCATTTTAGTTGTATAAAGTGCAGTTAAAGTGACGGTGGAGCTTGTTGCGCTACGGCATCGAAATTGACGATAGCGTAGTTTCTTGCGCTACAGTACAAAGTGTGTCGGATGATTAGCATGTAACGTTGGAGCATCGAAAGTGACGATGGAGAAAACTGTTGCGCTGCAGCACCAAATGTGTTGGGTTGAGTAGCTTGCAGCGCTGCAGCACCGGAAGTAACGGGTGAGTAACTTGTTACGCTGTCGCATAAAATAGTATAACTGAGGCCGGCAATGTCTATTCGCGTCTGAGCCGGAAAGCGGGTTTTATAAGCTGGATGAAAAAACCAGCCAATAAAATAGAGCAGCGGCTATCCCGACTGGACAGGGACAACCGCTGCTCTTGTTATTTAAGTTTATTTACAGAAGCATGCTATTTCATGCAACGCAGACCCGTTAGACGAAGCTTTTATATGTTACATATACCAACAACTCTCCCAAACGTCTCTTAGGTCACCAAAAGGTTTGTAAATGAGATTGCTCCAGAGTCTACCTAATGGCCTACATATAGATCGCCCCAAAGGTCACCCCGATGGTCACTCCGCTAAGATCTCCCGGCCGCCGATCCAGACGCGCTGCAGTTCAAGCTGGTCATCCAGCAGCAGGATGTCCCCGCGTTTGCCGGCCTCAAGTGTACCTATCGAGCGCTGCATGCCAAGTGATACTGCAGGTGTAAGGCTGGCAGCCTGCGAGGCTTGCTCCAGGCTGAGTCCCACCTCCTGAACCAGATAGCGGAAGCCGCGGATCATCGTCAGTGTGCTTCCGGCCAGCGCTTCAGGATGCTCCTTCAGCGTAGCTACACCGCCGCTGACCAGCACGGGCAGATCGCCGATGGTGTATTCACCGTCATCCAGCCCGGTTGCGGACATGGCGTCGGTGATCAGCAGCAGGTTGGCATTGTTTTTTAGCCGGGACACGATCTGAATGGCCGCCGGATGAACATGGATTCCGTCGGCAATGATCTCGGCCCGGATCCGGTCGTCGGACATTACAGCTCCGGCGGTGCCCGGCTTGCGGTGATGGAGCGGTGTCATGGCGTTGTACATGTGCACTGCCTGATTCAGTCCGGCATCGGCAGCAGCGATAACTTCCTCAAAGGTGGCATTGGTGTGGCCTAATGCTGCCGTTATACCATGTGTGCGCAGCCAGGAGACAGCCTCCAGCGCCCCTTCGCGTTCCGGGGCAAGCGTGACCTGGCGGATCAGCCCGGGATACTGCTGCTCCCAAGCCTCCAGCCAGCCGATATTGGCCGGGACGATGTGCTCAGGATTCTGCGCACCGGGCCATTTCTGGCTGATGAACGGACCCTCCAGATGAACGCCGGCCACCTGGGCGTAAGGCATTCCGGCCCCGCGATAAGCGTGGACCTCCGCCAGTACCTTGTCGATTTCCGGTTTGGCGGCGGTCATCGTTGTGGCCAGCATCGTTGTCGTCCCCTGCGAGGCATGGAACCCGGTAATGGTGTCCAGCGCCTTGCTGTCGCTGTACATGAAGTCATATCCGGCACCGCCGTGCACATGCACATCGACAAATCCGGGAATCAGCAGACCGCTGCGCTCAGTAACGCTTACAGGCCAGCCGGCATAGGCGGCCGGCAGCCAGGCGGCTTCGCCTGCGTAATGGATGGCCTCCTCTGAGACGGCAATGACACCTTCCGCTATAAGCCCGGACGGAGTCAGTACCCTGCCGTAGAGCAGGTATCCGGTGAGTTCTGCTTCCTTAATTATTTCAGCCATTTGGCAGCTCCTTCGTCCAGCAGCACGACGACATTGGGATGGCTCTGCAGAAGTGAAGCGGGACACTGGGTGGTAATCGGACCTTCCAGCGCGTTACGGACGGCTTCCGCCTTTTCTTCCCCGCGTACCAGCAGGACAATCTGCCGTGCTTTGAGAATGCCGCCGATGCCCATAGTCACTGCCTGGCGGGGCACATCGTCCAGCTTATCAAAGAAGCGGGCATTGGCTTCCCGGGTTTCGTCCAGCAAATCCACTACATGGGTGCCGCTGCTGAGGCTGGCATCCGGCTCATTAAAGCCGATATGGCCATTGCTGCCGATGCCAAGAATCTGCAGGTCAACCGGACCGTTATCCTCGAGCATCCGGTCGTAAGCCAGACATTCCGCTGCGAGATCCGGTGCATTCCCGTTAGGCACATGGGTGCGGGTAAGGTCGATGTCGACATGATTAAACAGGTGCTCATTCATAAAGCTGCGGTAGCTCTGGGGATGGCCTTCAGGCAAGCCGACATATTCATCCAGATTGTAGGAGGAGGCTTTGGCGAAGCTGACCAGCCCTTTGCGGTGCATTTCCACCAGTCTGGCATAGACAGGGACCGGAGAGCTGCCGGTAGCAAGGCCGAGTACGGCTCTGGGATTGCTCTGCAGCAGGCTGACGATCAGGTTAGCACCGGTTTCCGCGAAATCTTCCTGGCTTTTAAAAGTAAGTATGTTCATTAGGATTGACCTCCCCGTTTATGACGGTAATGTTGGACATTCAGATAAGACTGCTCCAGCTTGGGAATGAAGTCCCCGAACCGGGTGCTGACCATGCCGGTGAACAAAATATCGATAATATGCAGCTGGGCGATCCGTGAAGCCATATCCCCCCGGCGCATCCCTTTTTCCAGTGAGGAAGAGAACAGGGGAATGTCAGCCAGTGCTGCAAGTGTGCTGCTGCCGTATGAAGTAAGCGAAATCGTGGAGGCGCCGCTGTCTCTGGCACAGCTGAGGGCATCAATCGTCTCCGGTGTTTCCCCCGAATAGGACACGGCAAACGCCACATCGCCCTTGGCGAGGGAAGAGGCGGAAGTAATCTGCATATGCGAATCGGCAAAAGCAGTACAATTCACTCCTATACGCACCAGCTTCTGATAGAAATCCTGCGCGACAATCGACGAGGTGGCCATCCCGTACAGATCGACCCGGCGGGCATTGCAGAGCAGATCAACCGCGCTTTGCAGCCGCTCCAGATCAAGCAGCGCCGTTGTATCCCTGATCGAGGTCAGGTGATTGGCCTGCATAGCTTCAACAATGACGGACAGCGGGTTCCCGGCAACAATGTCCTGATAGGAGGAGCTTCCGTCCTGCGGCAAAGCATCGCCATGGGCAATCTCTGCCGCCAGCTTGACTTTGAAATCGGGAAAACCCTTGAAATGCAGCACCTTGCAAAAACGTGTAATTGTAGCGGGGCTAACCCCGCATTGCTCCGCCAGCTCTGTAATTCCCATATGGACGATCTCACCGGGAGATGACAAAATACGTTCCGCCAGCTTGCGCTCCATTTGAGAGAAGCTTGCCTGCTCATGCTCCAGGGCATGAAGTATAGGAGACAATAGCTCCACCTTCTTTTCTGTAGAGTGATCCGGGATCAGATTGAACATTGAAATTATTTTAATAAAATGTATATATAATAAGAAAATTATTTTCATAACCAGAATAAAACAAATTGTCTCCGGATGCAAGAAGTACTTTAACCAGAGCAATAACACAATTGAAGTCTATATAAGTGTAAAATAGGTGATCGGCATGACTGAACGTGGGTGGGTTGAATGCACACAAAAAAGCGGAGAATCTCCGGTAACTTTCCGTTAATGATTCTCCGCTCCTGCAACCCTTGCGTCATCCGAGACCGGGCATGAAGCAATATTAGCTGGCGGTACGTGTATTCTGTTTGTTTTTGCCGCGCAGCATCCCCAGACGATAAACACCAGGATCAGGATCTGGGGCAGCAGCGTTTCCCAGGTCGGGAACAGCCCAAGCCAGCTTACGGAAGGAAGTCCATTTTCCACATGTGCCGGCAGTTTACCCGCGACCTGCAGGGAGTGGATGCTCTCGCCAAGGAACCGGAACACGAGGTAGTAGATCAGCAGACTGGCTACACGGAAGAAGGCGGCCAGAGGCAGTCTGGCGCTCAGCACAATAATGGCATAGCCGATAACAATAAGTATGGCTAATGCGGCTCCGATCCCCAGCAGCAGCTGGGAGACTGCAATAGAAGAAGCCATCCCGGCATAAAAAATCGTCGTCTCCGCGCCTTCACGCAGCACCGCCAGCAGGGCCACGGCGAACAAAGACCACAGGCTGCCTTTGGCCAAAGCGCCGTTAACCTGGCGGCCGACGTATTGATTCCAGGCTGCAGTATTCGATTTGCTGTGCAGCCAGCGTCCGATGGTGAGCATCATTGCAACCGCAACGAGGCCGGTAATTCCCTCAATCAGCTCGCGGGCGCTCCCTGAGGCAGCCTGTGAAATCGTATAGCTAAGCAGAACAGCCAGACCAATACTGAGGATCAGACCCGATGCAGCGCCTGACCAGATCCAGCGCTGCGTACCAGGGCCGCCTTCTCTTTTGAGATAGGACAGCAGGGCAGAGAGCACAAGGATGGCCTCAAGACCTTCGCGCAGCAGGATCAGGCCGGCATCCCAGGCGGTATAGCTTGTCTCTCCGGCCAGCGAGTCAGCTCGCTGAGCATGTTATCCATTACAGCCAGCGCATGCTCAAGCTTGGGCGGGACTGAGAGCAGATTGCCTGTGACCTCTGCGCTTTCGTTCTCAATATGGGTATATACCTTGGGCGAGGCAATCTGTACCTGGCCTTCGGCTGAGGGCCAGGCGGCAATGAACTGCTCCATGATTGCGGCCGCACCGGAGCTGTCTCCGGCCTTTGCCTTAGCTGTGGCCTGATTCAGGTAGCTGACCAGTCCTGCAATCGAGGCAGGTTCTGCTGAAGCTGCTCCTGTGCTCACAGCTTTGCCTTCACTGTAATCGGACAGCGCCGTGTACAAGGCCTCCGATTCCGCGGCCGCTGCCTCCGTGCGCAGCGGCTCGGCCTGCAGCGCGATCCGCAGCAGGCTGATTTTGGTCTCCAGCAGGGCGTAGACGGCTGGATTGTCAATCCGGATGCCGCGCTCCGCCGGCGCCCAGCTGTTCACGACGGTACGGTAGGCTTCTGCCGCCGCCGTCCAGTCGCCGCTGCGCGCTGCGTCCCGCGTGGCCCGGGCCGCGGGCAGCAGCTTCGCCGCGGCTGCGCGCCCCGCGGCGCTTACGTCACTGCCGCCGGACGCGGCAGTGACGTAGCTGTCCACGCTTTTGGCCAGCGTGGACAATGCTTCTGATGCGGGCGCGTCTCCGCCCGCATCAAGGGCAGTCGCCGCCGCTTCAAGCGCGGCGTCAACGGCAGCAGCCGGACCGGCAAGTGCCGGGTCCGGCGTGCCTTCGTTCGCGGTGCGCCACAGCGCCGCGAACGCTTCTACATCGGCGGCGGCCGCGTCCCAGCGGCCCTGGCCGGCTTCCACGAGCGCGCTGCCGACCGGCGGCAGCAGCTCGTCGAGCGGCGGGTCCGCCGCCGCAAAGGCTGCCGGTCTCCCCGGCAGCAGCAGAAGCAGGCCGCCTAAAAGCGCGGCGGCCAGCATCAGGCCCCACTTTCTCTGTATATTCCATCCCACTCCGGAGTCCCCCTGTCATCATTTATCCGTGCCGGGCGCAGCGCCGGGATGGCTGCATCCTCACCCGCTGCATCCGGCACTAGCCTCACCGGCTGCACTCAGCCCAGCAATGTCTCCCCGATATACCCGCCCTCCCGGACACCCGGGAAGCAGGCGAAGACAGCGCTGCCGGTATGGAGAATGTATTCGTTCAGCTTGTCACTTTTGGCCAGGCGCTGCTGGATGCTGACGAACTGCTTGACCAGATCCTTCTGGAAACTGATGAACAGCAGCCCGGCATCCAGCTGGCCTGTCTTGAGATTCATGCCGCTGGAATAAGAATAGGAGCGGCGGAGGATTTTGACCGAGCCGTCGCCATGGGACAGTGCGCTGTGTGAGTTGGCAGGCACAACCGGCCGGCCGCTGCGGTCCTTGGCTTCAAGGTCCAGCTCGTCGAATTCATCCTTGGACCCGATTGGAGCGCCGCTTTGCCGGTAGCGGCCAAACGTCGTCTCCTGGTCGCTAAGCGTCGAGCGGTCCCATACCTCGATGCGCAGCTGCACACGGCGGACGGCCATATAAGTGCCGCCGTTCATCCAGGCGGGACCGTCACCGCTGCCGCTCCATACAATCTCCCGCATGGCAGCCGCATCAGTGACATCGGGATTGCCGGTTCCATCTTTGAAGCCGAGCAGATTGCGCGGCGTCCCGCCTTTGGGATCAGCGCTGCCGGTCCGCTGAAAACCCTCCTGGGTCCAGCGCAGCACCGCTGTGCCCCGGGCGATGCGGGCCAGATTGCGGATGGCGTGAAAGGCTACCTGCAGATCATCGGCGCAGGCTTGAACGCATAGATCGCCGCCGCACCACTGCGGTTCCAGCGCATCTCCGGCAAAAGCCGGGAGATCGGCAAGTGTGGCCGGACGTCTGGAAGCCAGTCCGAACCGTCCGTCAAATAAGGCAGGCCCCGCCCCGAAGGTAATGGTGCATTTGGAAGGCGATAAGCCGTCAGCCTCTCCCGTATCCGACGGGGGCAGATTTGGATTATCATTAACGCTGCCGATCAGTCCGCCTGAGGTCAGGGCAGCAGCGGCAGCGGTCCAGTCCTGCATCAGCTTTTTTACATCGGCAAGCTTGACGGTTGTCAGATCAAAGGCCGCAAAGCAGATGAAATTTTGTGCCGGGGTCAGAATGCCGCTCTGATGGCTTCCGTAAAAAGGGATGGCATCGCCGGAGGCCTGCGCAGCAGCAGGTCCGGGAGCGGCCGGTTTGCGGGCGGCCATGAGGCTGCCTGCGCCGGTTCCGCCGAGCAGCAGCCCGAGTCCGCCGACACCGGTAAGCCGCAGTATATCGCGGCGGCTTAGTTTCTGTTCCAATAAAGGTTCACTCTGTTGTTCCTGTTCAGTCGAAGGTGTTACAAACTTCACTTTTTTCTTCATGCCGGTCACACTCCCAGAATAGTACCCATATTGGACAGCGGCTCAGCCAAGGCATCGAGGCTCTGGCTCAGCTTGCGGATTTCATCTTCCTCCAGGGTTTCATAGGAGACATAGCCGTCACCCGATTTGAACGGGGCGAGCTCGTCCAGCAGGGAGGTGAACCGTTCGCCGATTGTCTGCTCCAGGGCAGGATCTTTTTTGGCCAGCTCCGGCTTCAGCAGCTCGTAGATTTTCTGTGCACCCTCAACATTGGCTACAAAATCATACAGGTCTGTGTGAGAGTAACGTTCCTCTTCACCAGTAACCTTGGAGGAGGAGACTTCGTTCAGCAGGCCGACGGCACCGGTAACGAGCAGGGTAGCGTCGATATCTGTGGTTTCTACCTTGGCACGCAGCAGCTGGGCATCCTTCAGCAGCCGGTCGGCAGTATCGTTCATACCGTCAGTGATCCCGTTTTGCCAGAGCGCCTGTTCAAGCTTATGGAAGCCGCGCCAGTCGGCAGGGTCGACATCATTTTCCCGGGCATCAATATTCGGATCAAGGTCGCCCAGTGCTTCAGCAATCGGCTCGATCCGTTCATAGTACATGCGGGCAGGAGCGTACAGCGCCTTGGCCTCCTCCAGCTGCCCGGCCTTGACCGCCGTAGTGAAGCTTTCAGTCTGCTTAACGAACTCGTCGCATTGCTCGATTACGTAGTTCCGGTACTGCTCTATGGCAGAAGTTAAGTCTACAGCGTCTGCCGCTGCGGAGGTTTCAGTAGTGGAGGCGGGGGCATTAGTTGCCGTGCTGCTACTCTCAGTTGCCTCATTTCCCGGATTGCTGCCGGCATTGTTGTCATTGCTTGAGCATCCGGCGAACAGGATGGAAGCCGCGAGCAGACCGGCGGGAACAGCATAACTAAATTTCAATCAGAACACCCCTTAGTATTAGATGAGAACCATTATCAATTAAGCTGGACTTATCATAAATCTGGACATGGGGACTGTCAATAAAAAAATATGATGTTTCTCACAACTGTAAACCGGCAGGCTCTGATTAAAGTGCATAACCTGTTAGAAATGCGTGGTATATTCTCAACCAGGAAGGGAAACTTTTGTATAAAATAAAGTGTCTCCTGTACAGGAACATTAGTCCTCTTTAAATACACATTTCCCTTTTGAAACGTTATAATATCAAATAAAAAACGCAAAATAATGTCTTTTACCAGTGGACACATCCTTGGAATATGTTATAATGAAAGCGTAAACAAAATAGTTATGAATTTATGATTTCATCGCTCAAGGAGGATGAAGGTAATGCTGGAAACCCTTAAGGAATTCAAGAATAAGGTCATCGGATTTTGGCAGCCGCAGGCGGCTTCAGGAGAGGATGATTATCTGAACATGGAGTACACCGTGCAGAAGCATCTGCACACGCCGCAGTCAGCCAGCCCGCTAACTTATGAAGAGCAATCCCGGATCAAGTCGGTCATTTACCACTGATACCGGCTGAAGAGAATAGATAAGCCATTCACTTTAACCCACTTAGAGCAAAAGACCGCCAACCCGGAGAGCTTCCGGTGCTGCGGTCTTTTATTTTTTAGATCATATCCTATGCCTCGTCGCTTCTATATTCAAGAATATCCCCGGGCTGGCAGTCAAGCGCCTTGCATATGGCCTCCAGTGTAGATAGCCGCACTGCTTTGGCTTTGCCGTTTTTGAGGATCGACAGGTTAGCCATCGTAATGCCCACCCGCTCCGACAGCTCGGTTACGCTCATTTTCCGCTTAGCCAGCATCACATCAATATTTACGATTATCGCCATTGTCGTCACCTCAGACCGTCAGGTCAATCTCTGATTTTAGTTCGATCGCGTCTTTAAGCAGCTTCTGGAGCACGGCGGCAAAGACGGCAATCACCATCCCGGCAAAAACCAGCACCATCCCGATCACGATAATCCCCGGGGCATCATCCTTCTCCGCCAGCAGATAAAAGAGTGGCATACCCAGCACATACACCGCACTGAAGGCCAGGGCACAATATTTAATCTTCTTTAACGCCTGTACAGACAGCTCCGAAAAAGCCTTGTTCCGGTCAATGTAGCTTAACAGCTTAAACGCCTGATACAGCGCAAAGAAGAAAGGCAGCGCTGACGCATACAAATCGGCGAATACCAGCACCTTCAGGTAAGAATGATCCGGATACAGCTCGCCGGTGAAAGCTGCGATTTCAGGTACCAGAAAGATGCAGAGCGCCAGCACCGGAATACTGATGAGAATAAGCGCCACCTTCAAAAAGAGTGTGGATCCACGTTCCATAACAAGCCCCTCACTTATGTGTAATTTTGATCTTAATTTAACACAGTATTTATTGTATTACAATAAATTAATAGTGAAAAATAATAATTTATTGTTGTTATAATGATTATTTGAGTAGTGATGGGCAGTGTTGCTGTGCAATTTGCTGTACGATTTATACTAAGCTTGTCCCCGGCAGGTCATTTGCCCCCGCCCAATTTAGGTCAGCAACCGCACCATTGACATTGCGCATACATAGTATGTTTTGACTGTATCCCTTTACCTTGTTATACCAAACAAACCCAGGGCAAGGAGGGGTGACACCATTGAAGGGGAACGATCATCACAGCAAATTTCTGTTAACGCATCGTGAGCGCGAAGTATTCGAGCTCCTAGTGCAGGACAAAACTACACGGGATATTGCCGGATTGTTATTTATCAGCGAAAAAACGGTCCGCAACCATATCTCCAACGTCATGCAAAAGTTAAACGTTAAAGGCCGTTCGCAAGCGGTTGTCGAGCTGATCAAGCTTGGGGAGCTGAAAATATAGCTGACCTTGTCTGCTGCAGTGACACGTTTAAGCCTTCTCTTATCTTTCGGGGTGGGGGGAGGTTTTTTGTTGGTTAGTTTGTGATTCCCATCACAAACTATTTCACATAACGTGATACATTAAAATCACGACTGTAAATTTAGGAGGGTCTTTAAATGGCAAGATACGAGCAGGAACGGCAATTTCTAAAATCCAATTTTCATGAATTCAAACATATAAAAACAGACAAGATCAAGGGAGTTGCCCAACCGCCAATTGTTAAATCCTATCATCCGGACTCGCCAATCATTGATTTGCCGGAAGTCAGCAGGGACGTTGTGCGTAAGGAAAATATTTTTGATTGCATAGATCAGCGAAGAAGTACAAGATTCTATTCTGCGGAAACGCTAAGCCTGGATGAATTGTCTTATTTATTATGGGCCACCCAGGGCATTACGGGGATGAACCCTAATGGGCTTACCTTGCGGACGGTACCCTGCAGCGGGGCGACGCATACTTTTGAAACCTATTTACTGATTATGCGGGTGGAGGGTGTGAAGCAAGGGATTTACAGGTACCTGCCTGCCGGGCACAAGCTCTTGTTTATGTTTGAATTGGAACAGATCGAGCAGAAGGTTGACGCTATTACTTTGGATCAGCCGTTTGTCCCTAATTTTGCGAAGAAGGCGGCTGTGCTGTTTGCGTGGAGTACTACACCGTACCGCTCTGAATGGAAGTATGATATATCGGCTCACAAAAAAATCCTCATCGATGTGGGGCATGTCTGCCAGAACCTGTATCTGTCCAGTGAATCTATCGGTGCAGGCGCCTGTGCCATTGGAATCTATGATCAAAAGCTGATTGATGAGGTGCTGGGGTTAGACGGTGAGGAAGAGTTCGTGATCTATCTTGGTGCGGTCGGGAAGAAACGGGAATAGCTGCCTGCAAAAAGCCCTGTAATAAAAAAACCGCCTCATTCGGCGGAAAGGATAACTTAACCGGTCCGTCACGCCCTTTCGGTAACGCCGGTTTAATCCGGTAAGCTGTTACACATCCAGTCTAAAGTATGAAATGCGTTCCATAGCAAGCTTTTTTATCGGGGGAAAATTTAAGGAGGCGGTGTGGTAAAATAAAACCAGTATATGCCTAATGTCAGGAGGAAGCTGGTCGAATGGCTAATATCAAAGAAATCGCCCGCATCGCCGGTGTTTCCGTTACGACTGTATCGCGGGTGCTGAATAATCATCCTTATGTGAGTGAGACGAAGAGGGCCGCTGTGCTCCAGACAATAGAGCACCTGAACTATGCGCGGAATATGAATGCGGTGCATCTGAGTACCGGGCGGACGGGGACGGTTGCGGTGATTTTGCCGTATATTAATCTGTTCTATTTCTCGGTGGTGATGGACGGGCTGGCCCATGAGGCGCTGCTGGCGCAGTACCGGCTGATTCTCTGCCAGAGCAACTATGACCCGGATGAAGAACTGAAAGTGCTGGAGATGCTGCGCAATAAAGAGATTGACGGTGTGGTCGTTGTGTCGACGGCACTGCAGCCGGAGGTCATTGAGGAGTATACGGAGTACGGGCCGGTTGTAAGCTGCCAGGACAGCGGGGAGCGGCGTTTTTCCTCTGTGTATATTGAGCATTATGCGGCTTTCCGGCATGGGCTGGAGTACTTAAAAGATAAAGGCTACCGCAAAATCGGCTACTGCGAGGGCCGGCAGAACGGCAGCAGCGCCTCGATCCGGCAGACGGCTTTTCATGCTTTTCTTGCTGAACACGGACTGCCCTTCCGGCAGGAATGGATGGTGTTTGACTGCATGCAGGAGGAGGACGGGGCGGCAGTTGCCCGTTCGCTGCTTCAGATGGCGGAACGGCCGGAGGTGTTCATTGTGACCGGCGACCATGTTGCGGCAGGCCTGATTATCGAGGCGCGTAAGCATGGCCTGCGTATCCCGGAGGATGTTGCTGTTATGGGCTTTGACAACCAGCCGATCGGCCGGCTACTGGACATTACGACCATCGACAACCATCTCTACGACATGGGCGCCGCCGCCTTCCGCATTATTCACGAACAGATCCGTACAGGTAGCCGGCAGCCTGTATACCGTAAGCTGGATTATGAGATTATTGAGCGGGGGACGGTGTAGGGAGGCTGAATTTCGTTGAATCAAACTTTCGGAGTAAGTGCAGCAACGGATAAAGAGTGATAAAATATTTATGATACATACCTCCAATGAGGAATGCATTATTCATCTACGTAGAGACCCTCTCATGAGAGTGAGACGTAACTCATGAACTTAACCTATGATGGGCAACTCCTGACTGCTTCAATAACGCTCTGCTATCGCGGGAAAAGCCTGACAATAACAGATATCATTATAGATACGGGTTCGTCTCATACGATTTTCAACATATTGAAGTTGATGTCGGAATTCTCCCCAAGACCCATAAAGGCTTGCTCGGTCTGGATATTTTGAAAACATATGGATTCGTCGTTGACATGAACGAATTCAAATTATATTCAACTGGTCCTGTAAATTAGGCCCCGCTTAAAGATTCTATCTACCACGCAATAGGTAACGCTTACAAACCTCCACTCTTCCGTCAGGAGGATGGAAGGCTTTTTTGCAATTTATGGATTGACGAAGTTTGGGAATGGAGGTAAAATCATCTCAAAGTAAAAACCTTTTAACTTTAGTGAGGGTTTTAATACTTGTTAAAAAAGTGAGAGACTCACATGTGATGTACGGTTTTTTAGTTGGTGTATAGTTATAGCTAAACTTATCAATCTCATTTTTTACCCTAAAAGTTAAAACGTTTAAACTTTTGGATCAGGAGGCATGGAAGCTTAGATGAATATTCATGATGTAGCCAAAAAGTCGGGGCTCTCTGTAGTAACCGTATCCAGAGTGCTTAACAACTCACCATCTGTACGTGAGAGCAACAGGCAGAGAGTGCTAAATGCCATGGAGGAATTGAATTATTCGCCCAATTCGGCGGCGCGGAGTCTCGTACGCGGCAAGACAGGGGTCATCGGGATGTCGATTACCAACTTTAACGACTCTTTCTATGACCGGGTGATTCGCGTGGTGAACCGGAAGCTGGCAGAGCAGGGTTATTTTCTGGCCCTGTCCATTGCCGGAAATGAGGAGGAAGGCGTAAACTTTCTGTTTCAGAAGGACCGCGTCGACGGAATCATCCTGCTGTCCCCGCTTGAGGAGAAGGAATACGTAGAAGAGCTGAAGCGGAAGAACATTCCGTTTGTCCTGCTGGATAACCAGTTCCAGCATGAGGATGTTCCCAGCGTCGTCGTCGACAACTTTCTGGGAGGATATGAGGCTACCCGGCACCTGATTGGCCTTGGACACACCCAGATTGCTTATATCGGCGGCCCTTCAGTGTTCCTGAGCGTAGCGGAGCGCAAACGGGGCTTTATCCAGGCGCTGGATGAAGCAGGGCTGGCGCCCTTCGGCACAGATTCCTGCGGATTTACGGTCAGCGGAGGCTATGAGGTAGCCAAGCGGTGGATGCGTGAGGATAAGCTGCCGACGGCATTCTTTTGCGGGGATGACTTTATTGCCCTGGGACTGGTGCAGGCGCTGCGGGAAGAGGGCATCCGCGTTCCCCATGATATCTCGGTGGTCGGCTTTGATGATCAGCAGATCGTAGGTGAATTCTATCCGCGGCTGACGACGGTCAGGCAGCCTGAAGCGCAAATGGGCAGCATCGGCGTTGATCTGCTGATGAAACGGATCAATGAAGAGGCGATGCCGCCCGCTGTCACCAAGCTTGCTCCTCAGCTTCT
Organism: Paenibacillus sp. FSL R7-0345; assembly: GCF_038595055.1. Classification (NCBI taxonomy): domain Bacteria; kingdom Bacillati; phylum Bacillota; class Bacilli; order Caryophanales; family Paenibacillaceae; genus Paenibacillus; species Paenibacillus sp. FSL R7-0345. Next base: position 5,731,288 of record NZ_CP152002.1, on the reverse strand, counting down.
CGTGCGGGAATCGACTGCATCTGTAAGATTAACCTGAACAGTAGGAGTGAACGGATCTGTGAAGTATTACTTGGGAGTAGATGCAGGAGGCAGTAAAACGTACGCCATGATTGCCAATGAACAGGGTGCAGTCATTGGCACAGGCCGGGGAGGGAACGGAAATCATCAGAAAAACCGGGAGCAGGCAGAGAGCAGTCTGCAGCAGGCCGTCTCGGAAGCGCTTAAGGCATCGGGGCTGACCAAGGACCAGCTGGAGTACTCCTGGTTCGGTCTGGCAGGGGCGGACCGGGAGACGGACTTTCAGATTTTGCGGCCGATGATCAGCCGCTTCGGCCATCCGCGGACCGGGATTTCCTGCGATACCTGGAATGCGCTGCGCTCCGGGACAGACAAGAGCTATGGAGTCGTGCTGATCTGCGGCTCCGGTGTGAACTGCGCCGGGAAAAATCCGCAAGGAGCTGAATACCAGTGCGGCGGGTTCGGCTACCGGTTCGGTGATTTTGGCGGCGGCTATGATTTAAGTGTTGAGGTGTTCCGCAGCGTTCTGCGTGCAGATGATGGAAGAGGCGACAAGACGGTTTTAAGTGAACGTCTGATTCATTTACTGGGTTATACCACTGTTTCAGAGATGAGAGAGGATTATCTGGATCATTACAGGGAGCTGCCTCCCCGTATAGCCGAGCTGCTGTTTCAGGCGGCAGATGAAGGAGACCAGGTGGCCGCCGGGCTGCTGGCCAGGCAAGGGGATGAGCTGGGATTAGCCGCTGCTGCAACAATCCGGAAATTATCTATGGAGCAGGACAGCTTTGACATTGTCCTTGCAGGCAGCCTGCTGTCCAAAGGGGACCGCTCCGGCATCATCCGGCGGGCCATAGAGCAGAGAGTGAAACCACTGGCTCCAAATGGCACTTTAAGGGCTTTAACCCGGGAGCCGGTTGTAGGATCGGTCGTTCTGGCAATGGAAAGCAGCGGTATGAATGTGTATCAGGAGGTTCTTGATCGTCTATCACAGGGTGAAGAGGGGCTATGATCATGAAAGAGGCATTGAAGCTGGTTGTTATCGGAGCGGGATCATCGTATACGCCCGAGCTTATGGAAGGCATCATCATGCATCACCATGAGCTGCCCGTTGGTGAAGTATGGCTTGTAGATATTGAGGAAGGGAAAGAGAAGCTGCATACGATTGCGGAGCTGAGCAAGCGTATGGTTGCCAAGGCCGGGCTGCCTATTACCGTAGTGGAAACACTTAACCGCAGAGAGGCCGTCGCCGGAGCGGATTTTGTCTGCACGCAAATCCGGGTGGGCATGCTGGAAGCACGCAAATGGGATGAGCTTATTCCGCTTCGGTACAATGTCATCGGCCAGGAAACGACCGGCCCGGGAGGAATGATGAAGGGCTTGCGGACGATCCCGGTCATTCTGGATATCTGCAGGGATATTGAGGAGCTTGCACCGGATGCCTGGCTGCTGAATTTTACGAATCCTGCAGGCATGGTCACCGAGGCGGTTCACAAGTACTCGTCGGTTAAGAGTGTGGGCCTGTGCAATTCGCCGATCGGTTTTCAAAAATGGCTCTCCGGCTTCTTCGGCCTGCCGGCCGAGAAAATCTACTCCGAATTTGTCGGCATCAATCATCTGCACTGGGTATCCGATGTTGTGGTGAACGGAGAGAGCAAGCTGCAGGAGCTGATAGATTATCCCCAGAGCTATAAGGCAAGCAATGTGCCGTTTGATTCCTGGGACCACCGGTTCCTGAACGGGCTTAAGGCTATTCCCTCCTATTATCTGAGCTATTTCTATATGACGGACGCCATGCTGGCAGAGCAAAAGGAAACGGCAGCCACAACCGGCTCGCGCGCCGAGGTGGTGAAGAGGGTCGAAGAGGAGCTGTTCGAGCTGTACCGGAACGAAGAGCTGCAGGAGAAGCCGAAGCAGCTGGAGCAGCGCGGCGGGGCCTATTACTCGGAGGCGGCAGTCCTGCTGATGCGGTCGATTTATAATGATGCCCGCGATATCCAGACGCTGAATGTGCGCAATAACGGCATTATCAGCTTCCTGCCGGACGATGCCTCGATTGAGGTCAACTGTATAGTGACCAAGCAAGGTCCGCTGCCGGTTCCGCTGCGCAAGATTCCCCAGTCCGTCGGAGGTCTGCTGGCCGCAGTCAAGCAGTACGAGAGCCTGACCATCGAGGCTGCCGTACACGGAGACCGCGATATTGCCCTGCAGGCATTGGTCCATCATCCGCTGGTGCCTTCGGTCACTGTGGCGGAGCAGCTGCTGGACGAAATGCTGGAGAAGAATAAAACGTACCTGCCGTTATTTAACTAGTTGGCGCCAGAGGAGGAGAAGCGGATGAAGGCGGCCGTTAAACCAGGTTTATGGAAGAAATGGACCAATCAGCTGGATTTGCAGTCCATGGTTTGGCCGGGAATTATTTTTGTTGCCATATTCAGTTATATCCCGATGTACGGCGTGGTAATGGCGTTTCAGCAGTACGATATTTTTAACGGTATTCTGGAAAGCCCGTGGGCCGGGTTAATGCATTTTAGAATGTTCTTCGAAGCGCCCGAGTTCTGGAATGTGATGCGCAATACGATTGTCATCAGCCTGCTCAAGCTTATTATCACCTTTCCGGCTCCGATCCTGCTTGCCCTGATGCTGAACGAAGTCGGGAATATGGGCTTTAAACGCTTTGTCCAGACCGTCAGCTATCTGCCTTATTTCCTGTCCTGGGTCATTGTCTCCGGCTTTGTGTTCTCGCTGCTGTCTGTGGACAACGGAACGGTGAACTTTTTGCTGGAACGGCTGAACCTGATACAGGAGCCGGTGAACTTTTTGGCAGTACCGGAGTACTTCTGGTCCATTCTGGTGAGCGTCAATGTGTGGAAGGAGATTGGATTCGGGAGCATCGTCTACCTGGCTGCAATCGCCGGTGTTGACCCCGCTATGTATGAGGCCGCTTCGATCGACGGCGCAAGCCGGTTTAAGCAAATCTTTTCTATAACACTCCCCAGTATTTCTCCTGTCATTATCATCTTTATGATTCTGGCCATCGGCAATCTGCTCAGTGCGGGCTTTGAAGACATTTTGCTGCTGGCAACCAATCCAATCCTGCGGCCTTACTCCGATGTTATCGACACCTATGTGTACCGTGTTGGAATACTTAATGCCAGATTCTCTTATGCGACAGCGGTAGGGCTGTTCAAAGCGGTAATCAGTGTAATTCTGCTGGTAACAGCCAACAAAATCGCCCGCAAGGCCGACGTCAGTCTCTGGTAGACCTGTAACCTATAGGAGGGGCGAACAATGAGGCTAAGCCTGGGCGACAAAATGATGCAGCGGAGTATTTATCTCCTCTTGGCACTGATGTCGGTGATCATGCTCTACCCGTTCTGGAATGCGCTGGTCATCTCTTTTAATCAGGGAAGCGATACGGCACTCGGCGGCATAACCCTGTGGCCGAGAGCGTATACGCTGGAGAACTATTATATTGTGTTTCAGGATCACCGGCTGCTGAATTCATTCATGATTACGATTCTGCGAACCTTGAGCGGCACGGCATTATCCGTTTTCTTCACGGCACTGTTAGCCTACGGCATGTCCAAAAAGACACTGCTGTTCCGCAAGCAATATATGGTGTTTTTTATGATTACGATGTTTTTTAGCGGAGGGCTGATTCCCTCCTATATGCTGATCCGCTCTCTGGGGATGCTCGACACCTTCTGGGTCCTGGTTATCCCGGGCATCATCAGCGTCTATAACATGATTGTCATCCGCACCTTTTTCGCTGCGCTGCCTGACGGGCTGGAGGAATCGGCAAAAATGGACGGCTGCAGCAACTACGGCATCTTTTTCCGGATTGTCATTCCGGTCTCGGGTCCGGTGCTTGCCACGATTGCTTTATTTACGGCGGTGGGTTACTGGAACGACTGGTTTACGGGGGCGATCTACATTACCAAGGATGATCTGCTGCCGATACAGACCCTGCTGCGGCAAATTATGAACTCCAACATTATGACCGAAATCGGGTCCTCGAATGCCATTGCCCTGGATCATATGAACCGGAACCGGACGATTACCACGAAATCGCTGACGATGGCGACGATGATGATTGCTACGATTCCGATTATTTTAACGTATCCTTTTCTCCAGAAATATTTCGTTAAAGGTGTGCTGATTGGTTCATTGAAAGAATAGCAGTCTCCATCTTATGTAGGAAGAAGGGAACGCAATGCGCAATGTCTTGAAAGGGGTATCGTTTCTGTCGCTCTCCCTGCTGCTGCTGCTCACGGCCTGCAGCGGAGGCGGAAATTCCGGATCTTCACAAAATACAAACGGGGAGCCCTCGAATACCGGAACTGTGGCGGAGGACGGCAGCGGAATTAAACCTGTAACCTTCAGCTTCTATGGCAACTATGACTGGCTGACGACAGCGCCCTGGGCGGAGAATGAGGCGACCCGCTGGATTCAGGAGAACCGGAAGGTTACCGTTGAACCGGTGCAATCGGGGGGAGCCTCCGCCGAAAAGCTTAACACTATGATCGTCAGCGGCGATTTGCCGGATGTTATTTTCACCGACAGGGGATCCACAGTGGAACGGCTGGTGCAGGCGGGAAGACTCGTTGCGCTGGACGATTACTATGAGAAGTATCCGAATTTCAAGAAATATGTAAAAGAATCCACCCTGAACCTGCTCCGCTCGGAAGACGGCAAGATCTATCAGATCCCGAACTGGTACACCTCAGGGCAATTCGGCAACGGCGGCTGGATGGTTAATAAGGATATATACAATGCGCTCGGCAAACCGAAGCTGGAAACCTTCGACGATCTGTATCAATATTTGCTCCAGGTACGAGACAAGTATCCGGATGTAGTGCCGCTCGAGGTCGGTGAGAAGGGGGCTGGCCTGGAGATCATGTACGGAGGTTTCCGGGAAAATGCCACCAGCAAATTCATTTCGCTCATGGGCTACCCGGAAGGTGACAAGCTGCTCCCGGTCTATGATGATCCTGCGTTCGAGGAGATGATGCTGTACATCAACAAGCTGTTCCGGGAACGGCTGATCACCCAGGATGCGCTGCAGCAGACCCAGGATGCGGTTAAAGAAAAGGTAAATACCGGGCGTGTAGCGGTTATGGTCGAATCCAATATCACAACGTACGGGGCCGAAGGTCACCGGGCACTGACAGCAGGCAATCCGGATAGCGGATATGAGATCATCTGGCCGGTGCACAAAGCGGGACTGGACAAAAACAAGGTGTTTGTCAGCGGATTTGAGACGCTGGGCTGGAACGTAAACGTCATTACGACCAAAGCCAAGGATCCGGAGGCGATCTTCGCTTATTTTGACTGGATCACGGGTCCGGAGGGGCAGAAGGTGCTGTTCTTCGGTCCGAAAGGCCTGTACTGGGATGAAGAGGATGCGGACGGGGCGCCGGTTCCAAATGAGAAATACAAGACAACGCCGGCCAACGAGCGTACGGAAACGATGCGCAAATTCGAGGACTTCAACTGGGCGGGCAACACAACCTTTATCGATACGGCCAAAATGAGCCTTGAGGCTTCGCTCTCCGCCAACCAGAAGTCGTGGGAAACGGTGGCGCAATCGACAGTCACCTGGAAGACCGCGCTGGATATTACGGAATTCGTAAATACCGATCCGGTTCCGGAGACAGAAACCGGCATCATCGCGCAGAATATTCAGGATATTCATACGCTGGCTTTTGCCCAGATGGTGCAGGCGAAATCCGATGAAGAAGTGCTGTCAGCGCTGGAAAAGGCCAGAAAGAATGCCGATAAAGCCGGACTGGATAAGCTGCTTGCGTTCAAGACTGAAAAGTGGCAGGAGAATGTGCAAAAAATTAACGCGACGAAATAATGCTTGTTTGAAGGCTGAATAAGACTACTATTACGGAGGCGGGATTATGACATTTGGATTCAAAAAGAGATTCATTGCGGCGCTGAGCTTCTTATTGGTTATGCCGGTCATCGGCACTTCTGCTCCTGTCAAGGCAGCGGGGGAGAGCAACACTCCTTTTGAAACAGAAGTTATTGTACGGACGGTCAATCAGTTCAAGAACAAGACGGATGTCACAAATTTCATCGCGCTGTCCCAAACCTACGGTGTTGATGTCATCAGCATGAACGTGAAGCAGGATGAGGATGACGAGGTCCCGTCCGGCCGGGTGTTCTATCAGAGCGATATCGCGCCGATTGCCCAAGGCTATGAGAATTTCGATGCCCTGCAGGAGGTAGTTACGGCTGCCCATGCCGCAGGGATCAAGGTTCATGCCTGGATTCCGCAGTTCCATGATCAGGAGGCCTTTCTGAAACACCCGGAGTGGCAGATGCAGGCGCTGGTTAACGGGGTTCGGATACCGTTTAAGGGTTCGAACGGCAACGAATATTTTGTTAATCCGATCCGCGCAGAAGTGCAGCAGTATGAACGCTCCATCATTCAGGAAGTAATCGATAATTATGATGTTGACGGGGTTGTGCTGGACTGGATCCGTTTCGACAATTACAACATGGACGTCAGCGATTACACGGTGGCAAAATACCAGGCGCAGTTCGGCTATTCCCCGCTCACCATTAATTTCAATACAGATTCGGCAAAGCGCCAGCAGTGGAATGAATGGAGAACAGAGCAGATTGGCGAGTATGTAGGGGATATCCGGGAGGATATTGACCAGTCCGCTAACCCGGATGTGCAGCTCGGCGTGTATATTTTGCCGCCTGAATTTACGGAAGTCGGGCAGAATGTAGCCAAATTCAAGGATGATATCGATTTTGTCGCCCCGATGGCTTACTTTGACGATTGGGATTTCAACAGCGACTGGGTATACAGCACATCCTACGGAATCCTGAAGGATACGAGCGACCGGATCAGCGGCAGCGGTGCGGAAATTGTCGCGACGCTGGATAATGACTGGACCGACGATCAATATCAGGAGATTTATCAGGGAATCCGCCAGAATTACCCGGGCGTAAAGCGGCTGTCCTTCTTTGCTTACGGGGCATGGCCGGAATCCGAGCTGATCAAAATCCATGAACGTGAAACCTGGCCGACACCGGACTGGACGTCACCTGAGGATGAGGACTATGCTGCCCAATTGCCGGCCGGCTGGAAGGCGCGGAATATCGGTTCCCTGCCGGGGACTGTTACTTACAGTTCCTCTAATAAGCAATTCACAGTGAGCAGCAGCTCTACGGATATCTGGGGAAATGGTGATCAGCTGAACTATATTTATCAATCCCTGAGAGGCAATGCCGAGATTGTGGTCAAAGTGCAGTCCTTCAGCCGTCTGGACGGCTGGGCCAAGGCGGGAGTCATGATCCGCGAGACACTTAATCATGATGCGAAGCATGTCGATATGATGCTTACTCCTGAGAACGGCGCAAGCTTCCAGTACCGTACAGCGACCACCGGTATTACCGCCGACCATACTACCGCTGCAACGGCTCCTAAATGGCTGAAGCTGACCCGGAGCGGAAATACCTTCACCGGGGCGATTTCCTCCAACGGAACAAGCTGGCAGACGGTCGGATCGGTTCAGGTTCCGATGACGAGCAAGGTGTATATCGGCCTGGCCGTCAGTAATCCCGGAGATGACTCACGGAATAAGGCCGTGTTCGGGAATGTGAAGATTACCAACTAAGTGTAACGCAATGGAGGCGTAAATATGGTTATGCCGCTTAGAGAACGGCAGTATTACTTCCGCGACTATTACGATCAGGGTGAGGAGCTGATACTGGAAGGGCAGCAGCTGCGGTGCAAGCTGTCATCGAAATTTTCCATGACCCAGAAACTCGGGAGTCCGCTTGCAGAAGATGGTCCGGTTGTAATTGTTGAAGAGACGGAAGGAGGGGAGCCGGGTCAGCCTGCTAATGTTACTCTGGAGCTTGAGTATGAGGCTACGCTTAAGCCGGACGGTTATCGGCTGGACATCAGTAAGGACGGTAAAATAACAATGGCCGCCTCCAACAAAAGAGGCTTAAGGTACGGGATAGACGCCTTGCACCGGCTGCTGGGCATTGAAGACGGCAAGTGCAGGCTGCCGGTGGCGGCCATACACGATGAGCCTTCTTTTCCGGTCCGCGGCATCATTGAGGGATTCTATGGCACACCGTGGAGCTTTGAGGACCGGAAGGATGCTGTACAGTATATGGCGGCTCACCGGATGAACACTTTTATGTATGCCCCCAAGGATGACCCCTATCACCGTGAGCTGTGGCGTGAGCCTTATCCGGAGGATACCTTTGCCCGGATTGCGGAGCTGAAGCAGGAATGTGATGATCATCTGGTGGACTTCTATTATTGCATTAGTCCGGGGAACGATCTGCAGTTTCGCAGCAGCGCGGATTTTGCCAGTCTGGAAAATAAGCTGGCAGCGATGATCTCCATCGGTGTCCGGCATTTTGCCCTGCTGATGGATGACATCGATTATGAGCTGTCCGGGGATAACTTTCATTATCTGGAGCGCTCCGGGCTGGCTCATGCTTATGTGGCAAACCGTGTTTTCACTTACCTGAACAGTCAGCTGCCGGAGTTTACGCTGGCGATGTGCCCTTCGGAATACTGGTCCTATTGGGATACCGGATACAAAAGGGATATCCGGGAGCAGCTGCATGCAAGCATCAAGGTATTCTGGACCGGCTATTCCGTCTTTGCCCCGCAAATCGGCAGCAGGCACGCACAGGATAATCACCGTCATTACGGGCATGAGCTGTGGCTGTGGGATAACATCCCCGTTAATGATGCCGACTATGACCGGCTGTTTCTGGACCCGGTACGCGGACGGTACTCACAGCTTGGCCGCACCGGACATCAGGCAGTAGTCGCCAACCCGATGGTTCAATGGGAATGTTCCAAAATCACGCTGAACACAATGGCCCACTATATGTGGAACAGCGAGCGTTATATGCCGGAGCTGTCCTGGGAGCTGTCGGTCCGGGAATTTGCCGGAGCGCTGGAAGAGGAGATGATGTTCTTCTGCCGCCAGAATTTAAACAGCCAGCTCTACAGCGGCGGATATGAGGAACTGAAAGAAGCTGTGCAGAGCAAAGATATCGACAGGCTTGATGTGTATTTCAAGCATCTTGAGAGCATTGTCTCCCGGTTACTGCAATGGGACAACAGCAAGTTTAAGGCTGAAGCAGGACCGTGGCTGGATAGAGCGCTGGCGGATGTAGAGCTGTGGAGAGCGGTCCGGCGGAAGGTTACCGGGACTGGTGGCGGGAACGGGAATGGGGATGGCGACGGAAAAGAGTCGGCTGAGCCCGGAAGCAGTGCTGAATTGCGCCGGCGGGCCGAAGCCTGTCAGGCCTTTAAGGTCCGGCTGGGCAGTGATCCGGCCTGGAGGGCAGCCGAAGCCTGGGGGCTGGCCGTCCGGGAGGGAAAGAGCGGCTACCGGCTGGCTTTGGAGGCTGAGGATGCAGGTTAACCGGCAGAATGTTAACAGACAGAATGATAACAGACAGAATGTGGTGTAGAGCACGTTAGGCTGTTTGAGGTGAAAGTATAATGAGGGGTCAGAGTTTCACAGGCCTCTATGCAATTTCACAGGTCTTTATGCAAGAAACAAGGGTTATCCCAGACGCGGGATAACCCTTCTTTTTGGAGCGTTGTTATCCGGGGACCTGTTGATGCCACTAACCGCGCCGTTCCTGCTGCCCGGGCCAATCCCGGTAACCGGAAAGACTCCGCCAACCATACTAATTCCGCCGATTACGCTGACTTTGCCGGCCGGCTGATCTTGTCATTTCAACGGCTAACATTCACTTCCGCAATCTGCTCCCGGCAGCCAGCAATCCTCGCAGCTTCCGGTTTAGGAAACCCAAGCCGCTTGGTTTTTTCACTGCACCAGTAGCAGGAGCAGTGAATTTTTCCTTTGCTGAGGCTTCCGTCATGCGCCAAGCTCCAGCCCGACGTGCCGGCCAATCGTTTTTTTCGCTGAATGACCCTGTTTCTGTGATGCCGGATCAAGGCCCGGTTCCGGTTAGTCCGGTAAGGCTTCATACCAATCACGCTCCCTTGGGTAAAGCTCAGCCCGCAGCATATTCCAAGGGCAAAAGGCTACGGGCAGAGCATGATGGCAGTCAATAAGGGAGTTCTAGGCAAACTGTTCCCTCCTCTAATGCATTTAGTTGGAAAAATGACCACTAATTCAGCTGTATAGTCCTGAAACGGGAATTTAGGTGGAAAAAGGTCACTTAATTAGAGCAGAAACCTTAGTTTTAGCCACCATGTGAGGTATTAGTATGCAAAAATCCACTTAGATTGCGCTCGAGCCAGAGTTAGCGAAAATTAGTATACAAAAATCCACTTAGCTTCAGCCTGAGGCCGGGCCGAGAGGAAGTTAGTGTGTCAAACCCCGTATAGTTTGCGTTCGAACAAAGTTAGCAGGAGATTAGTTTGCCAAAATCCGCTTAGATACCTCCATGCCCGGCAGTGGCGCCAGAGGAATAAGCAATCAGCTATCGAGTGCGTTATAACTTCCGCCTATTCTCATAGTGTATAGGTTTTGAGTAACATCGTGCAGCTATATATACTACAGCACCAGCCACTCAACAGCAAAAACTATAATTCCCCCGGGATTTTTCCACTAATAATCGGGATTTTTCCTATGGCGGAAAAATGCTATAGTCTTTTGAGTAAACGTTTCCAAGTGTAACGCTTACATTGGAGTGTTTACATATAAGCAGCGGAGGTGACAGGTGTACCAGGCTCCGGGGGGACCTAAGGACAATGATCATTCATTCATAAGGGAGGAATAACGTACTCATGCTTAAGAAGAAATCATTGCAATCACATTCAACATCCGCGTTTTCGTCACGCCTGCTACCCAAATTCTCAGGAAGCGCACTAACCAGACTGCTGCCGCTCGCATTAACCGCATTCCTGCTGCTTGCGCTTATAGCACCCGACGTATCCGCAGCAGCAGCCAAGAAACCTAAGCCAAGCGCTATGCAGACTTACGTTGATGCGATGCAGCCCGGCTGGAATCTGGGTAATACGCTTGATGCTACGGGTGCCGACGAAACCTCCTGGGGTAACCCGAAGGTTACCAAAGAGCTGATCAAGAAAATCGCTGACCAAGGCTTTAAAAGCATCCGCATTCCCGTAACCTGGGACGTACACATCGGTGCGGCTCCGAACTATACCCTTGAAGCTGCTTATCTGGCCAGAGTCCGGCAGGTGGTGGACTGGGCGCTTGCCGAGAAGCTGTATGTCATGATCAATGTCCACCATGACTCCTGGTTGTGGGTCAGCGGGATGGAGCAGAAGCATGATGAGGTGCTGGCCCGCTACAACGCAGTCTGGAAACAGGTGGCTGCCACATTTAAGAACTACCCGGATAAGCTGATGTTTGAGAGTATTAACGAACCGCGGTTCACTGACGGCGGTACTACAGATGAAGCAAAGGCTACCGCCATGCTGAACGAGCTGAACAAGTCCTTCCACAGCATCGTCAGAAGCTCAGGCGGCAAAAATACCGTCCGGCCGCTGGTTTTGCCATCGCTGGAATCTTCCCCGACCCAGGAGCGGATGGATGTGCTGTACCAGACGATAACCGGGCTGAAGGATCCTAATCTGATTGCTACTGTGCATTACTACGGCTTCTGGCCGTTTAGTGTAAATATTGCCGGCTACACGAAATTCGACGCTGATACGCAAAATGACATTATCCAGACCTTTGACAAGGTACACGCCACCTTTACCGCCAAAGGCATTCCGGTCATCCTTGGTGAGTACGGATTGCTGGGCTTCGACCAGAGTACGGCTGCAATTGAGCAGGGGGAGAAGCTGAAGTTTTTTGAATTCCTCGGCTATTACCTGAAGGAGAAAAAGATTACGTCCATGCTGTGGGACAACGGGCAGCACTTTGGCCGTACAACCTATAAGTGGTCCGATGCGCAGCTGTTCACCATGATCAAGAGCAGCTGGACTACACGCTCGGCTACTGCTGAAAGCGATCTGATCTATCTTGAAAAGGGTGCTGCGGTCAAGGATACTTCCATCCTGCTGAACCTGAACGGAAACAAGCTCACCTCGCTTAGCGTTGCCGGCAGCAAGCTGAAGCAAGGAAGCGATTATACTCTTAGCGGCAATAAGCTGACGATCAAGGCTGCCAAGCTGAAGAGCCTCAACAAGTCAGGGAAGCTGGGTGTGAATGCGACTCTTGCAGCAAAATTTAATAAAGGTGCGGCCTGGACGTTTAAGCTGACTGTTTATGCTAAACCTAAGCTAAACAATGCAACCGGAACGACCACATCCTTTAAGATTCCGGCTGCATTTAACGGTGACAGCCTGGCAACCATGGAAGCCGTGTATGCCGCAGGCGGCAACGCCGGACCGCAAAACTGGACACCGTATAAGGAGTTCGCATATACCTTCAGCCCTTCCTACAGCACGGGGGAAATCAACCTCACAGAGAATTTTTTCAAGGAAGTTAACGACGGTGAAGTGATTCTGAAATTCCATTTCTGGAGCGGTGAAATTGTCAGCTATAAAATGACGAAGAGCGGAACCGCCGTTAGCGGTGTAGCGCTCTAGCTTAACTGCCACGCAGCCCAGGCCCCCTTACCCTAACCGGGTAAGGGGGCTTTTTTTTGCCTGAAAACCTGAGTCGTTATAAATATCCAAGAAAGATCTGGAGATACTACCGGAATCTGAGTGCAGGGGAAGGAGCGGTGGTGATGGGGAAAAATCAGCCTAAAGAGCTTACACTTGACCATATTCTGCAGGAACTCGACCAATGCGCCGATCTGAAACACCGGAGCTTTCCGGAGCTTGCGGCGGACCTTGTCTATTTCCAGCATAGTGTGGACAATACGTTGTTCACTCAGGAAATCCTCGAGCCTTTTTCCCGCATTCAATTGCCTGAAGTTGAGAGAATGCTGCAGCAGTCACAATTTGTGAAGATGAGTGATCCCAAAACGGCAGTTGTCGGTATTCTGGACGGCAATGTGGCTGTTTTTCACCGGAAGAGCATGTACTTACTGAATATTTCCGGCCCGGAAGAACGGAGTGTACAGTCGTCAGAGACGGAGACCGTTATTGCAGGTCCCCATGATGCTTTTGTCGAGTCGGCCTCTACAAATCTGTCCCTGATCCGCCGCAGACTCAAAAGTCCGCATCTCAAAGTCCGCAAATATGCGGTCGGCGAAATATCCAAAACGGCTGTGTATGTACTCTATATAGAAGAAATTGCAGATATGGACATGGTTGAAGATCTGGAGCAGCGCATCCGGAAAATCGAAACCGATGAGCTGAACGATGGCGGCAAGCTGACCCAATTCATTGAAGACCAGCCCAATTCGGTATTTCCCCAGTTCCTGACGACCGAGCGGCCGGATGTTGTTGTATCCAAGCTGGCTGCCGGGCGGGTAATTGCCATTGTAGATAACAGTCCAACGGCGATAAGTGCTCCGGCTTCCTTTTTTGAATTTTTCTCTTCTCCTGATGATTACTACCAGCGCTGGGCGCTTGGCACGGCCTTGCGGCTGCTCAGGTTTCTGGCTTTGATCATTACGATAACTTTTACGGCGATGTATGTCTCCGTGACCACCTTCCATTATGAGATGATTCCGGAAGCGCTGCTGAGGACGCTGGCTGAATCACGCAACCGGGTACCTTTTCCGCCAGTATATGAGGCGCTGCTGATGGAGATTATGATTGAGCTGCTGCGTGAGGCAGGGGCCAGGCTTCCTACTAAAATCGGCCAGACGATCGGTATCGTAGGCGGTATTGTCATTGGACAGGCGGCGGTTCAGGCGGGTCTGACCAGTAATGTGCTGATTATTGCGGTCGCATCCTCGGCGATTGCATCATTTGTAATCCCCAGCTATATGATGAGCGCCTCGATCCGGCTGATCCGTTTTGGAGTCATTATTCTTACCGGCATTTGGGGCAATATGGGTCTGGTCATGGGAATTTCACTGATTGTCATTCACTTGTCCGGGCTAACCAGTCTGGGAACTTCTTATATCACTCCCGTTGCACCTATGAAGCCCAAAGACTGGAAAGACATTTTTATCCGGGCGCCTTTTTCCTCGCTGAGAACCCGTCCATCGCAGACAAAAACGGCTAACCTGGTCCGGCAAAAAAACAGAAAGTAGGCATATGCTTATGCAGCAGAAGATCAGCCCATTTCATATAACCGTTCTTACCTATATGGCACAGGCGGGAATGGTGCTTTTTACACTGCCGAGAAGCCTGGCGGATTATTTCGGAACGAACGGCTGGCTTGTCCTGATCCCTTGCTTCCTGCTGTCATCCTTTAATATATGGCTGATCACGCTGGTTTTCCGGCTCGGGCAGGGGCGTTCTGTATTTGCAATTCTGGAGCAGTCGGTTCCGAAGCTGCTGCTGTATCCTTTTTATCTGCTGCTGGCAGGTACATGGCTGATATTCGGCTGTATGATCGGCAAAAAATATGTGCTGGTCTTTCAGATGCTGTCTTTTCCGTCAACCAATCCAATGATGTTCAAGCTGGCTATCGATGTACTGGCCTTCTTGCTGCTGATCAAGGGGATTCAGGGGATTTCCAAAGCGGCTACCCTTTTCTTTTGGATGGCAGCCTGGATGATTCTACTGCTGGTCTGGTTCGTTCCCTCTTTCCGCTGGGAGCGGTTCACTCCGTTCCTTCTTAAGGGCGGCCATGATCAGGTAAAAGGGGCAATCGAGGTGTATTCAGCTTTTTTAGGCTACGAATTGTCCATTTTCCTGTTTCCATATGTGAACAAAAATAAAAAGTCGATGCTTGGGATATATGCCGGAAATCTTTTTTTGACTCTGAATTATCTTGGCCTGACGCTGATCTGTTTCGGCTTCTACAGTCTGGGCCAGTTAAAAAAACTGCTGTACCCCGTGCTTGATCTGCTGGCTTATATCCAGTTCCCTTTTATTGAACGGCTGGAGAACCTGCTTTACGGCTTTTTTCTCTTCCTGATTCTGATCACGCTGGTGATGTATTGGTGGGCTGCGCAGATAACGGCCCAGCGGATGATGCCGAAACTAAATATGAAAATATTGCTGCTCATTCTGATCTCCATATCCTACTTAATCTCCTTTATCCCTAAAACGCTGGATCAGGTAAACGTCTGGATCATGAATTTAGGTTATGCCGTTACAGGGATTGCCTTTGGTCTGCCAATGCTGCTCATTCTGATTTTGCTGGTTCAGAAAAAAGGAGGCGCCTCTACTGGGTAAACTGAAGATAGTTGCTGTAATCCTGCTGCTGCTGTTAACCGGCTGTAAAAGAGATGAACGGATACTTGAAGATCTGGGTATGGTGCAGACGTCGAGCTATGATCTGCTGGATAATAACAAGCTCAAGGTGGTCTCTTGCGTTCCGGTTATTGATCCGGATTCTCCGGTCCGCCGCGAGCTGCTGACTGCTGAAAGTGACAGTATCAAAGGGGCCAGGCTTCAGTTTTCCCGGCAAACGGACCTGATGGTAGTCAGCGGGCAGCTCCGGGAAACCTTATTCGGAACGACGCTGGCCCAAGCGGGCATCGGCGACTATATCGACACCTTGCTGCGTGATCCGTCCATAGCGCTGGGAGTCAGCGTAACCATTGTGGAGGGAGATGCAGGAGAGCTACTGTCCAAAACCTACAAGCCTCATTCAGATACCGGGCGTTACATCACACACCTTTTGGAAAAGGAATCCATGGGTAACAGTGTTCCGGCTACAACACTTTATGAGTTCTCCAGAGACTACAACGATGATGGTGTTGATGCTGTGGCACCTATAGTGAGGGATGCGGGGAAAAAGGTGGCTGTTGATGGAATTGCTTTGTTTCAGATGGATAAGTATGTCATGAAAATACCTGTGGAGGACGGTATTGTTTTTGCCCTATTCCGTGATGATCTCAAGCAGGGTGAAGCGACCGTAAATTTAGGCGAGGAGAACGGAAAACCGCTAACCGCCATGTTCAGCTCTTTGGCGGGCAAACGCAAGGTTAAGGTGCACCGGCTGGAAGAAGGCCGGTTCAAGGTTGATCTCTCCGTTTCCGTGCAGGGGTCGGTGCTTGAATATACGGGAGAGGAGAAGCTGAGTGACAGCGGGACCCGGCATAAGCTGGAAGCGCAAATATCCAAGTCTATTACAGACAAGGCAGAGGAGTTGATCCGGCAGATGCAGCAGGCGAAGACGGATGCCCTGGGAATCGGACGGTATGTGCGTAACAGCCTTAGCTACAAGGAATGGACGAGCCTGAACTGGAGGGAGGTCTACCCGCAGATCGAAGTGGAGTGTCATGTCAAAGTAACCATTAAAGATTACGGAAAGTATAGCTGAGTGTGCTGCCGGGATTATTATTTCTGGTTGATAAGGCGATAGTGCAGGGCCGTTACGGTGGCCGGACTATCGTCTTTTTTTGGCGTGAGCAGGAGTTAGTATTTAAATTTATAAATATACAAAATGAGACAATGGGTGTAAAATTGCAGTACTTACGCTGACGTGGGAGGTATAGAGGCTTCTCTATGCCCTTATGTGAAAATATGCGCAAGGAAATATATCAGAGAGATTTGGAGGCAGGAAGATTGATGAAAAGAAAGAACTGGAAACACCTTATGATGCTGTTTACGCTAACCGCTGCAGTGGGGATGGTTGCGGCGGGCTGCGGCAATAACAATACAGCAAGCGGCAGCAATGCCGGGAATCCGGCGAATTCGGGCGGAGCTGCAGAAACGGCGGCACCGGCGGAAGCGGCGGTAGTAACCCTGGGTCTGCTGCCTTCAATCGATGCGATTCCGTTCATCATTGCGCATGAGCAGGGCTTCGACAAGGAGCACAATGTTAACCTGGATATCCAGACCTTTAAAAGCGCCAAGGACCGCGACGTGGCATTCCAGGCCGGGAAGGTAGAAGGTATCAGCGCCGATCTGGTGGCGATCTCGATTTATAACGAAGCGGGACTGGACGTAAAAATTACCAGCACAACAACCGGTGAATTCGACCTGTTGACCGGTAATGATGAGATTCAGGATGTGAAGGATCTGAAGGGCAAAACCGTAATTTTGTCCAAAAACACCTCCACTCAATATACGGTAGCGATGATGCTGAAGCAGGCGGGACTGAGCGAAGCGGATATTACCGTCAGCGAAGTACCGCAGATTCCGACCCGGCTTGAGCTGCTGAAGAATAAGAAAGCTGATGCGGCTGTGCTGCCTGAGCCGTTCGTGACGATGGGTACAACCTCCGGCCTGCGCGTGCTGAGCTCTACTCACACTGCCGGCATGAACCCGTTCGTGTTCGCTTTTCCGCAAAGTGTAATTGATGCCAAACCGCAGGCGATCCGTGATATGTACGCTGCCTATGATGATGCGGTGGAGTATATGAAGTCCCATGACCAATCGGAATATATCGATCTTATTATCAAAGAAGTAGGCTACCCGGAAACACTGAAGGATCAGATCACAGTGCCTGCGTACGAACCGGCGAACCAGGTGGATGTGAAGGAAGTAGAGGCGGCTTTTGCCTGGGCGCGGGAAACCGGGCTGCTGACCAAAGACATTACGCCTGCAGATGTGATCTCCGATGTCCAGTTTGGAAAATAGCGGACTCCGCATCCGGGACCTGCAAGTCGAGTATAAAGGCGGCCAGGTGGCGCTCGGAGAGGTTAATCTGACGCTGCCCGAGCACGGCATTTATACGATTATCGGGCCTTCCGGCAGCGGTAAATCAACGCTCCTGCGGGCGGTTGCCGGCCTGCTGCCTGGCTATCACGGGGAGCTGCTGTACAACGGCAAGCCTGTGCATGACAAGGATACGCTGATCGGGCTTGTGCCGCAGAACTACGGCCTGCTGCCCTGGAAGACAGTCCGGGATAACATCCGGATTGCCATGAAGATTACCGGGACTGCCGCGGCAGACAAAAGTGAGCGGGAAGCGCGGATTATGAGCTGGCTTGAGGCGATGGGAATCGCTGATCTGGCTGGCCGTTATCCGCTCTCGCTGAGCGGCGGGCAGCAGCAGCGGGTGGCGATCGCGCGGGCGTTTGCGATTTTACCCAAGATCATGCTGCTGGATGAGCCGTTCTCGGCGCTGGATGCCGTGACGCGCGAGGCGCTGCAGCAGATTTTCCTGGATAACTGGCTGGCTCATCCGGCAACGGCGCTGTTCGTCACCCATGATGTGGACGAGGCGATCCTGCTGGGACAAAAGATTGTTATCCTGCCGGCAGGCAACGGGAAGCGGACGGAGCTTGAGGTGCTCGACAATACTGCGGTGTTCGGTATGAGGCATGAGGCGAAGCGGGAGAGCAATGAGTTTTTTGAGCAGACGAAAGTGATCAGAAAGGTAATGCAGGAGAAATGGTGATGAATAAGCGGATTAACCACGTGCTGCGGCTGTTGTTTGTTTCTGCGGGCATGAATCTGGTCTGGTACATCGTCTATCTGCTGATGAACCATCCGATTCTGCCGTCTCCCGGCTCTGTGTATAAGGCAATGTTTCAGCTGGAAGGCCATGAGGTATTGCTGAACGTTGGTTATAGCCTGTTGCGGATTTTTGAAGGTGTGCTGCTGGCGCTGATCGCCGGTCTGATGATTGGACTGCTGATGGGGCGCTCGCCGCTCTGGAACAAACTGCTCGATCCGGTCGTTTATCTGACCTATCCAATTCCGAAGATTGCCCTGCTGCCGGTGGTGATGCTGTTCTTCGGGCTTGGTGAAACGTCCAAAGTGCTGATGATTATGTTGATCCTGCTGTTCCAGATCATCATCTCTGTGCGCGACGGGATCAAGGCAATTCCCGAAACTACATATGATGTGCTGACCAGCATCGGCGCAGGCTCCGTTCAGAAATTCTGGAATGTGACGCTGCCGGGCGCGCTGTCGGTCATTCTCAGCACGATCCGGGTGTCGCTCGGCACCGCCATTTCCGTGCTGTTCTTCACCGAAATTTACGGCACGGAGCATGGCATGGGCTTCTTCATTATGGATGCCTGGCTGCGGCTCGATTACCCGGAGATGTACGCGGGCATCATGCTGTTCAGCCTGGTCGGCTTCGTGCTGTTCCTGCTGGTGGACCTGTTGGATTACAGGTTTATGAGATGGCGGCGTTAAAAGTAAATATAATGTGTCATGTGAGGCGGCCCGGTGAGGGGCCGTCTTTTTGTATTGGGTGGCGGGGGGATTGGCGGGATGAGCGATAGGAGGGAGAAAAGTGCCTTTAATTACGCCTCGAGTGGCGGGATGGGCGAAATGAAGGGCAAAAATGCCCTTGATTCCGCTCGGAGTGGCCGGATGGGCGAAATGAAGGGCAAAAATGCCCTTGATTCCGCTCGGAGTGGCCGGATGGGCGAAATGAAGGGCAAAAATGCCCTTGATTCCGCTCGGAATGGCGGAATGGGCGAAATGAAGGGGAAAAATGCCCTTGATTCCGCTCGGAATGGCCGGATGAGCGAAATGAAGGGGAAAAATGCCCTTGATTCCGCTCGGAATGGCGGAATGGGCGAAATGAAGGGAAAAAATGCCCTTGATTCCGCTCGGAATGGCGGAATGGGCGAAATGAAGTGCAAAAATGCCCTTGATTCCGCTCGGAATGGCGGGATGGGCGAAATGAAGGGCGAAAATGCCCTTGATTCCGCTCGGAGTGGCCGGATGGGCGAAATGAAGGGGAAAATACCGTTAACGCCGTGAATGGGAGGTGGGGCGTACTAAAAGTATGTGCTAAGGAGGTGGATCAGCTAGGCGGCGCTTCCTACCCTGCACACTACGAGCCTCACTAAATGCTGTCTTAACGAGTAACGTTATAGCAGTCTTATTGCGGGGCTGCGAGATTAACGCGCAGTTTAGCATCGGCTGCATGCTGGCCCGCAAGCTGCTCTACCTGTATTCCTGCCGTCCGGAGGATGTACGCAAGCCCAGGCCGAGAACCAGATGGCCCAGTTCTGCTCCGATGTTCAGGTCAGAGGCTATCATCCTTCCTATATTCAGCGGCTTCTGAAAAAGCACGGGGTGCGCTTTGAAATGCTGCCCGGCTAAGAGGGGATTCTGCAGGAGAATCTCGTGGATTTCCTCTCCTTAAGCTATTACATGTCCTCGGCGGTAAGCACGGACAATTCGATTTACCGCTACAACCTCAGGCAATTTGTCTACCGGCCTGGCGAATCCATATCTTCAGACCTCGGGCTGGGGCCGGCAGATTGATCTGGGGTTTACGGCCGGGCTGGCGGGCTGAGGGTTTGTTTTTGGCAGATCTGAAAGAACAGGGTCGGCTTGTGCATGTCCTTGAAATTTCCTGTCATAAATAAAATATGGAAAAGTTATGTATAAATGTTTATAATTTAGGGGAGTGGCGTTTTCTATTCGAACAGAAAGTAAGCGTTTGCTGACACAGCAGAGTCTATTACCTACGAACCCAAGCCTGCGCTAACCAAACTAAGCGATGCTTCCGAAGCAAGTTTTGTACGAAGTGATGTCTAGGAAGCTTACGCTAACAAAACTAAGCCGATGCTTCCGAAGCGAGTTTTGTACGAAGGATGTCTAGGAAGCTTACGCTAACAAAACTAAGCGATGCTTCCGAAGCGAGTTTTGTACGAAGTGATGTCTAGGAAGCATGCGCTAACCAAACTAAGTGATGCTTCCGAAGCGAGTTTTGTACGAAGTGATGTCTAGGAAGCTTACGCTAACAAAACTAAGCCGATGCTTCCGAAGCGAGTTTTGTACGAAGGATGTCTAGGAAGCTTACGCTAACAAAACT
This sequence comes from Paenibacillus sp. FSL R7-0345, assembly GCF_038595055.1. Classification (NCBI taxonomy): domain Bacteria; kingdom Bacillati; phylum Bacillota; class Bacilli; order Caryophanales; family Paenibacillaceae; genus Paenibacillus; species Paenibacillus sp. FSL R7-0345. The sequence continues at coordinate 5,710,568 of NZ_CP152002.1, read as the reverse complement.
TTGAGGAGGAGATATTTTTGAGTAACGACAGGAAACCCTTTATTAAACAGTCTGCCAAAGCCGCTTTGATTACTTCGGTGGCGGTCGCGTTAATGCTGCCCGGCGGTTTAGCCGCTGCTGCAGATTCCAGTTCCAGTGTTACTGTACAAGCAGCACCGGCATCCGCAGCGCAGACACCTGATCCGGCAGAAGCAAAAATCACCCAGGAGCAGGCTGTGGCGAAGCTGAAGGTGTTGTTCCCTGTTCTGAAAGATGCTACTGTCTCTAACACGCAACTGGGCTCCGGCAATTCCTATCCGCAGAATCCGAATCAGCTGGTCTGGAATATCCAGTGGAATTATCAGATTGGCAGTTCAGGCTATGGTTTTTCCAGTGAAGTTGATGCCATGACAGGAGATCTGATCTCTACATATCTTTATTTCCCGTTTGCGGGGCAGACGGATAATTTCTATCCGCCTAAGGTGTCGCGGGCAGAGGCACTGGAGAAGGCGAAGAGTTTCGTTTCCCAGGCGGTGCCAACGCTTAAGAGCAGCGATCTGCAGCTGGATGAGAATGTAATTGCGAATGATTCGGCACTTTTTGGTCCTGTGCAGTATTCCTTTTATTTCAATCTTCTGGTTAACGGACTTCCTTCATCCAGTGATTCCGTACGGGTTACTGTAGACGGCAGCGGCAATGTCATGCAGTTCAATAAATCAACCTCCGGGCTGAAGTATCCGTCCGCGAAACCTGCAGTCACCCAGGCACAGGCAGAGAAGACATTTAAGGACAGCTTCGATGTCGCATTGTATTACACCCCTGTGTTCAAAAAAGGCGAAGTGGACAGCTGGGTGCTCAGCTGGAGACCTCAGAATGAAGTGCTGTATCCGATTGATGCCCAGACCGGCAAGCGGGTTGATAATGAAGGCAGTGATGCTTCTGCTCCGGTAGTTTATGAAGCTGTACCGGCCGGTAAGGATATTTTCAAGCCGGTAACCAGCGGCAAGGAGCTCACCGTCGATGAAGCGGTCAAGCAGGTGCAGAAGGTAGGGGCCATTCCGGCGAACCGCAAGCTGATCTGGCAGACGCTCTCTACCAATTACCAGAACAGCAAGCAGAAGGTGTGGACACTGGCCTGGGGTGATACAGCGGAGAACGCCTTTTCCGGAATACCGGGACGCACCTATGCAGAGGTGAACGCTACAACCGGTGAAGTGCTCCAGTTCCAGCTTGAGCAGTACAACTATCCGTTAGAGACCACGCAGCAGACAACAGCGGCTCCTGCCGGAAGCAAGAAGCTGAGCCAGGCGGAAGCCAAGCAACAGGCCCTGTCGCTGATTAACCGCTTGTACGACCAGGCCAGCAGCAGCCTGAAGCTGGCCGAGCACGGAGGAAACTGGAGCGTTCTGCCGAACGATAAAGGCTTCCGGTTTGAATTCCTCCGCTACTTCGACGGTTTTCCGGTAAGTGAAAGCACGATTATGGTTACGCTGGACCTGTATGGCAAGCTGCAGACGTATGCGAACTATGGGGCGGCTTCCTTCAGTAAAATTACCAAACAGCCGGCGCCGGTAGTCACCAAAGCTGAAGCGCTGCAAAAATACCTGAACCTATACACCCTGAAGCTGCAATACGGTACAACCGGGGGCTTTTTTAGCACCACCGGCGGATACACAGATCTTAAGGTCAGACTGGTCTATTCTCCGGCACTAGTTGATACTACCAAGCCGTTTGAGGCCTTGAATGCCCAGACCGGCAACTGGTTCTCCCTGTACGATTACAACCTGATCGGACAGAACGTTGCTGCAGCCAGTGCGGTGGATATTAAAGGACATGCCGCAGAAAAGCAGCTGACTGAGCTGCTGAAATACGGGGTCATTACGCCGGACGCTGACGGTAAAGTAAATCCGGATCAGGTAATTACTGTGGGTGACTGGCTGGGTTATATTGCTAAAGCTTCAACGCCGTATTATACGTCATATTCTACAGGCTTGGACAGCCAGACAGTTGCCGGAGTCAGCCCTGACAGCCCTTATTATAAGGCTGTGAATTACTCCGTCAGCCGCAGCTGGCTGGATAAGGATAAGGTAGTCAAGCCGGAGGAGAGCCTGACCCGTGAGCAGCTGGCGGTTCTGCTGGCTTCTTTCCTGAAATACAGCAAGCTGTCCGCCTTCCTGGACAATGACGCTACAGTTACCAGCTTCAGCGACAGCGCATCTGTTACGAATAAAGGCGCTGTAGCACTTGTTGTACGGCTGGGTCTGCTCCAGGGCGAGAACGGCAAATTCAATCCGCAGCAGCATGTAACCAAAGCTCAGGCAGCCGCCGTTATTATGAAGCTTGTGGAGCTGCAGGGCAAGACGGATACGGCTATAGGCCAGCAATACATGTAAGCAGTAACCGGGATCTTGCCCCGGCGGCTGAGTACAGGACCGGCAGTTCTTCTTCTGGAAAAGCTGCCGGTTTTTTATTTTACTACCAAAAGACCGTTCTGAGCGCAGGATTAGCTGAGCTGACAGAACGGTCTTTTTTATGGTGAACGTATCCTGGGTTGTTAATCCGGTTTATCCGCTGTTTCTACAGTACCGGACTCTTGATAATAGTGATGCTGTAATCCTTTGCGGTAATATGATCTTCGGCTTTGACGGTTAGCGTCAGCAGGGTGCTGGCTTCCGGCAGGGAAACGGCCCTTGGCTGTGTATCATCAATCAGAATGCCGCCGCAGTAAAGCAAAGCGTTTTTATGCGAAAGTCGGGCACTAAGCTCTACCGTCTGCGTCCCGTAAGGAACAGTCAGGGTATAGCTGCTGACGTCTGCTGTAAACAGCTGGTCAAGAATTCCGGCATCGAAGCTCAGACTGTCCAGCTCTGCCCGCTGATCGAAGCTGCTCATCATCCGCAGCAGGTCAAAAATGCCGTTCATAGCGCCCGGGATGACGAATCTGATCTCAATTGCTGTACGGTCCTGAACGGCAGCTGCAGGAATCAGATAGCTTTTACTATAGAAAGAACGGGGTTTATCCTTCATGAGCGTATCACTGGCCAACAGCCTGCCGTCTGCATAAATGTCAATGGCTTTGCCGTTGTTGCCGGAGAAATAGGTGACCGACAGATAGTTGTCCTGCTGCGGCAGGACTTTAAGCTGATAGCTGAACCAGCCGTTATGCTCGGCCTGTCTGATATTGTAACCATCCCAGGTGGCGACTGTAGTATTCTCACCTTTGATCTTATGCTCCAGCTCATACTGGTCATTGCCGACCGGCAGGCTGTCAATGGTAGCTTCCTGCACGCGCTGGCGCTGCTTGCCCTGAAGGATATGCGTCTGCAGCTCTGCAGAATCTGCTTCTACCAGCTTCCAGTAGATTCCGTACCGCTCTGAATGCTGCTTATAATGCGGGGTGAACACCAGCCGGTTGTCTTCATCCGTCCCCTGGAGTACGAAGACCGGTTCACCGTCCTTTTGGACAAAATGCTGCTCAAAATTCTCCAGCCAGCTCTCCGCACTCCGGCCGGCAGGGATGATGAAATCCTTGACCAGCAGGTTGCGGGTCGGTACGCTGACAGCTACGCCGGTCGCGGATTCAGCCATATCTTCCGTGCCAAGTGCGGCACTCAGAACGACCGGACCATAACGGAAAGCGGCGACGTTGGGTGCATCCGGCAGCGTGCGGTATGACGGCTTCATCGGCAGCCGCAGGCTGAAGGTATCCCCGTCAGACCATGTTCTGTCCAGCACGGCGTAGCGGCCTGACCGGTTCAGGGCCTGTTTCTGCCCGTTCAGCGTCAGCTCGGCTGTGCCGGCCAGCCAGTCCGGCAGGCGCAGATAGAGGGCAAAAGGCTGGCCGGACTCTTTTAACGTATGAATGCTGAATTCAGCTGTATCCTCATAGGGAAGATTAGCAGTCTGGGTCAGCTCAATCCCGTATTCCTCGGCAAGTACGTTTGAGCTTATATACTGGTTCACATAGATGCTGCCGCTGGCATGGAAATAGAGGCTGTCATTCAGCTTGGTGAAGCTCTCCATCCCTGTTCCGGTACAGCACCAGAAATGCTCAAACGGCGAGCTGTACACCTTGAAGTAACCCGTGGCCATCGGCTGAAAATACATCGTCATCCCGGAATGCGGATTTTGCGACGAAAGAATCGCATTAATGAACGTGTTTTCATAGAAATCCATGTATTTCGCTTCACTGGTGATCTTATATAATTCCCGGCTCAGCTTCAGCATATTGTAGGTGTTACAGGTCTCCGCCGTGAAGTTCGAACGCTCTGCATCCAGAAGGTCCGGATCGCCGAAATGCTCCCATTCGCTGTTGCCGCCTGTAACATAGCTGTGGTGGAGCACCACCATGTCCCAGAACTGCTGCGCCGCCTCCAGATAGAACCGCTCACTTTCGCCCAGCACCCGGTACCTGTTCAGAGCCCCGAGAAATTTGGGGATCGTTGTATTGGCATGCTTGCCCTTCAGGATATCCCGGCCTTCCTGCACCGGAGTGAACAGGCTCAGCTCGTCGAACATATGGGCTGCCTGCAGATGGCGCTCATCCCCGGAGATTTTGTACAGCTCATACAGACAATCGTTCATCCCCCCGTATTCAACGGAAAGTACACGCTCCTGAATCTCCGCTGACCAGCCTGTGCTGCGCTGATACACCCAGTTACCGAGTCCGGTAACGAGAGTGTGGGCGGTACTGCTGCCGGTAGCGCGGTATACTGCGGTCAGTCCGGCAATGATCTTGTGCATCGTATACCAGGGTACCCAGGCAGGCTGCCGGTTCTCTACATTATCAAATAACTGCTCGGGAAAAGCGGACAGGTAGCCGTTATCCAGCTGGCACACGGCAAGCTCGTCAATTAGATACTCCAGCCGCTGCAGCAGATGTACACTGCGGGTAGTCTCATAAGCCTGCGACAGTGCGCTCAGATAATGGCCCAGCGTATGGCCGCGGATTTCGGTGCTTTCCCAGCCGGGATATCTTTCGCTTTTGGCCGGCAGTCCGCTGTTTTCACGGAAACCGGCGGTCAGCCGGTCAGGGTCGTAGCTTTTGAGGTACAGTATTTCTTTGGAGAAGGCGTTGACGAAATAGGGATCGGTCACTGCCACCTGGTCCATCCGGAAGTCATGAAGCAAGGAATGGCTATGACTAAGTGGAACGGTATTGTTAGTTGTCATTAATAAGCTCTCCTGACTCTTGAATTACGGAGCCGTACCTCCGTTTATGCTCATAATTCAGCTTAAAGTTTCATAGGATCAGAGGTAAATAGTACAACGTTCGAATTTGTGTAAAAAGGGAATATCAATGTGGATGAAAAAGGAGAATGTCCATGCCTGGGAATCGGGAGTATATCAATCCGCTGGTAGAGCAGCGTGCTGACCCTTGGGTGTATAAGCATACAGACGGTTATTATTATTTCACCGCTTCCGTACCGGCGTATGACCGGATTGAAATAAGGCGGGCACTGGCCCTGGAAGGATTGACTGCTGCACTGCCTATCACAGTCTGGCGTAAATATGATTCCGGACCGCTCAGCGCCAATATCTGGGCCCCTGAGCTGCATTATATCGCCGGCAAATGGTACATCTATTTTGCAGCGGCACATACTTCGGAAACGAAGGAAGGGCTGTTTGACCACCGGATGTATGTGCTGGAGAATGATTCTGCGAACCCGCTTGAAGGGAAATGGACGGAGCAGGGGCAGGTAATAACCGCCTGGGAGTCCTTTGCGCTGGATGCGACGGTGTTCGGGCACCGGGGTGTGCTATATTATGTCTGGGCGCAAAAGGATCGGGAAATTGAAGGGAATTCCAATCTGTATATTTCGGAGATGAGTAACCCCTGGACCCTGCAAGGCCGGCAGACCATGCTTTCAACTCCGGAGTATCCGTGGGAGGTTATCGGCTTCCGGGTAAATGAAGGGGCTGCAGTGCTGAAGCGTAACGGCCGGATTTATATCAGTTACTCTGCCAGCGCTACAGATTACAACTATTGCATGGGGCTGCTTGCAGCGGATGAGGACAGCGATCTGCTGGATGCCGGGTCATGGACCAAGTCGGCGGTACCGGTGTTCGCAACCTCGGAAGAGAACGGGCAGTACGGGCCGGGTCACAACAGCTTCACCGTAAATGAGTATGGTGAGGATGTGCTCGTCTATCATGCCAGAAACTATAAAGAAATTGCAGGTGATCCGCTATATGATCCGAACCGTCACACGCGGGTCCAGGTATTTGGCTGGAAGGCAGACGGTTTGCCGGATTTCGGCGTTCCCGTCAAGGATAGCCAATTGAAGCGATAATGCAAATAACCCGGAAGACCGCACCTCTAAAGGTGAAGCTTCCGGGTTATTATTGTGATGCAGTGCTGTTTTATTTGCCCAGCTGTTTGTCAACTTCCTTAACCGGGTTTTCGTCGGTTTTTACTTCTTCAACCTTGCTGCTGAGGAACCAGCCGGTAGCGGCGATGATGATGAGCACAACGTAGAAGGTTGTCTTCCACCAGGTGCTGTGGGCGAAGTCCTCGGACAGAACACCCAGGGAAGGGTGGGCCAGCGTAATAACAGTAAGCTTAACCCCTACCCAGCCTACGATGAAGAAGGCGGCGATTTCCAGGCCCGGACGCGTATGCAGCAGCTTAACGAAGAAGGATGCCGCAAACCGCATGATGATTAGTCCGATAAATCCGCCTGCAAAGATGACGAGGAACTGGCCGCCGTCGAGGCCGCCGATGTGGCCGATGCCGCTTGGCGGAAGGGCAACCGCGAGGGCAACTGCAGCCAGGATGGAATCGACTGCAAACGCGATGTCAGCAACTTCAACCTTCAGTACAGTAAACCAGAAGCCGGCTTTCTTTTTGTCGACAGCTTTGGCGCTGCCGCTTTCCACTGCTTCGTCTGTGACCGGCTTTTTGAACAGAAGTTTTCGGAAGATATGATTCCCTGCTATGAATAACAGGTAAATGGCCCCGATAGCTTGTACTTGCCAGATATCCACCAGATACGAGATGACAAAAAGTGAACCGAACCGGAATACGAATGCCCCTGCCAAACCGTAGAACAGTGCTTTTTTACGTTCCTCATCAGGAAGGTGTTTAACCATAATTGCCAGCACCAGTGCGTTATCTGCGGCGAGCAGCCCCTCCAGTGCTACCAGAACGAGCAGTACCCAGCCGTACTCCAATAATAATCCCCAATCCATTACTGTTTCCTCCTCATGTGGATGTAAATACCCCTTTAAAAAAATACCTGCAATACCTTATTTTGACCCAAATGTATATAAAAAAGACCTTTACCAAACAGATCAGCCTTTGGGATAAAGGTCTAACCTGATTGGTAAAGGTCTCGCTAGCAATAGTTCATTGCCGATAAAGCCGGAGAATATCCTCATATTCTCGTATTGACGACTTTATCTGAAATATAAGCAGTTACAGCACGAAGCCTGAAACTGTCTTATATCATCCACAGAAACGGCGCGGTTTCAAAAGGAACCGGCAGATGTTTCTGTTTAAGCAGCTACTCCCCTTTACGGGATCTATTAAATTGTGACGTATTTATTAATCCTGCGTTTAACCTAAAAGTATCATATATGAGCCCCGGAAGATTGTCAATGGTCCTGAAAACAAATATCAGCAGTACAGCAGACTAGCTTGCAAACGGAAACATGATATATAGGAGTTAGGAAATATGACGTACGATATGGCGATACTGCAAACACAAGGGAAATAAAGGCTTTTTAGGCTTAGATATAATTGACGGTATAGGGCTGGAAAAATATGATGAGAGTAATTCAAGCATGTAAGCGAGAATGTTGTTAGGTAATATGACGTTAATCTTTCAGGAGGTGGGAAATGATGCAGCCGTCGTGTATATCAAATGAAGCAGAGGAGGAGATCAGCCGCCACCCTTGCTACAGCGAGGAAGCTCACCGGTTCTATGCCAGAATGCACATCCCGGTTGCGCCCGCCTGCAACATCCAGTGCAATTACTGTAACCGCAAGTTCGACTGTGTCAATGAAAGCAGGCCGGGTGTGGTGAGTGAGGTGCTGACACCGGAGCAGGCGGAACGTAAGGTTAAAGGTGTTGCAGCGCAGCTTATGCAACTGTCCGTTGTCGGCATAGCAGGCCCCGGCGATCCGCTGGCCAATCCGGAGCAGACCTTCGACACCTTTGCCAGGGTGAAGAAATATGTGCAGGATGTCAGCCTTTGTCTCAGCACCAATGGCCTTACGCTCTACCGGCATGTAGATGAGATTCTTGAGCTTGGCATCCGCCATGTCACCATCACGATCAACGCGATTGATCCTGACGTGGGACAGCATATTTATCCCTGGGTATTTGACGAAGGGATGCGGTACGAAGGCAGGGAAGCGGCGGAGCTGCTGATCAGCCGTCAGCTGCAGGGGCTGGAGATGCTGGCGAAGCTGGGGATTCTCGTCAAGGTTAACTCCATTATGATACCGGGGGTCAACGATCATCATCTGCCTGCAGTGTCCAAAAGAGTAAAAGAGCTGGGAGCCACGCTGCACAATGTTACACCGCTGATTATCGCACCGGGAAGCCAGTATGAGGCGGACGGCCGCAAGGCGCCGCGTCCGAAGGAGCTGCACAATCTGCAGGAGCTGCTGGGGCGTGACGGGATGAAGGTGATGCGCCACTGCCGGCAATGCCGGGCTGATGCCATCGGGCTGCTCGGCCAGGACCGCAACCAGGATTTTCCGCTGGAGGCGATGGAGGCTGATCCGGTCATCAACCAGGAAGCCAGGGCACAGTTCCAGAGTGATCTGGATGCCAAGATCCGCGAACGCGTCACTGCGAAGCAGGCCAGAGCCAAAGGGCGCTGGGACAGCACGCACACAACCAGAGTTGCCGTAGCTACCAGAGGCGGCGACAAGGTCAATCAGCATTTTGGCCATGCGACAGAGTTCCTGATTTATGATACCGACGGAGCTGAGGTCAAGCTGGTCGGGGTCCGCAAGATTCAGGCATATTGCCAAGGTAAGGCGGATTGTAACGGTGATAAAGCTGCTACGCTGCAGGAAATCATCTCTATCTTAAGTGACTGCCGCCTTCTTCTCTGCTCCGGGATCGGAGACGGCCCAAGGACCAGCCTGAACAAAACCGGGGTATTGCCGCTCGTCCGCAAAGGCGGAATACAGGAAGCTATTCTCGAAAGTGTCAAGTACAGCTCCTATTTTGAAAATATAAACATATCGAAGGGATGATGAACAATGAGACAAATAGCTTTTTACGGTAAAGGCGGTATCGGTAAATCAACAACTTCGCAAAACACCCTGGCTCAGTTAGCCACCAAATTTGGACAACGTGTTATGATTGTCGGCTGTGACCCTAAGGCGGACTCCACCCGGCTGATCCTGAACACCAAGGCGCAGCAGACCGTACTTCATCTGGCCGCTGAACTGGGTTCGGTAGAGGATCTGGAGCTGGATGATGTGCTGCAGACCGGCTTCGGCGACATTATCAACGTAGAGTGCGGCGGGCCCGAACCGGGTGTAGGCTGTGCGGGCCGCGGAATCATTACCGCCATCAACTTCCTGGAGCAGGAGGGTGCCTACAGCGATCTGGATTTCGTATCGTATGACGTGCTCGGGGACGTCGTGTGCGGCGGATTTGCAATGCCAATCCGCGAGAACAAGGCGCAGGAGATCTATATCGTCTGTTCGGGCGAGATGATGGCGATGTATGCGGCAAACAATATTGCCCGCGGGATTCTGAAATACGCTACCAGCGGCGGCGTAAGGCTGGGCGGGCTAATCTGCAACAGCCGCAATACGGACCGTGAAGATGAGCTGATCATGGAGCTGGCCCGCCGGCTGAATACGCAAATGATTCATTTTGTACCGCGGGACAATGTCGTCCAGCATGCCGAGCTGCGCAGAATGACCGTTGCCCAGTACAATCCGGAGCATCAGCAAGCGAAGGAATATGAAATCCTGGCTGAGAAGATTCTGAACAACAAGATGCTGACCATTCCTACCCCGATCTCCATGGAAGAGCTGGAGGAGCTGCTGATGGAATTCGGCATTATCGAAGATGAAGAAGCGGCCATCCAGAAGCTGCAGGCTTCCGGACAATAAGCGAGGGCGGGCGCTAAAGGCGCCCGCATCAAGAACAGGAGGGTCATGAATGGGACTGGATATTGAAGCGAACAAAAAGCTTGTTGAGGAAGTGCTGGAGGCCTATCCGAAAAAAGCAAAAAAAGACCGGGAAAAGCACTATCAGATCAACACAGAAGAAGCGCAAACCTGCGGGACCTGTGCCCTGAAGTCGAATATCAAATCCCGCCCCGGTGTGATGACACCGCGCGGATGCTCCTATGCAGGCTCAAAAGGTGTGGTCTGGGGCCCGATCAAGGATATGGTCCATATCAGCCATGGCCCGATCGGCTGCGGGCAATACAGCTGGGGTACCCGGCGCAATTATGCGAGCGGTACACTTGGGATCGATAATTTTACTGCGATGCAGGTTACAAGTGATTTTCAGGAGACAGACATTGTTTTCGGCGGTGACAAAAAGCTGGAAGTCATTATGCGTGAGATTACCGAAATGTTTCCGCTGGCCAAAGGGATTTCCGTCCAATCCGAGTGTCCTGTCGGTCTGATCGGCGATGATATTGAAGCGGTATCCAAGAAGATGTCCAAGGAGCTGGAAATGCCGGTTGTTCCGGTGCGTTGTGAAGGCTTCCGCGGTGTCAGCCAGTCGCTGGGCCACCATATCGCCAATGATGCGATCCGCGATTTTGTGCTCGGCAAAGCGGATCTGGCCGAAACAGGTCCATACGACGTCAATATTATCGGTGACTACAATATCGGCGGCGACGCCTGGGCTTCACGCATCCTGCTGGAAGAAATGGGCCTGCGCGTCATTGCCCAGTGGTCCGGTGACGGTACGCTGAATGAGCTGGAAATCGCCCATAAAGCAAAGCTGAATCTGATCCACTGCCACCGTTCCATGAACTACATGGTTGAGCATATGGAGAAGGCCTACGGTATCCCTTGGATGGAATACAACTTCTTTGGCCCTTCCAAAACATACGAGAGCCTGCGTGCCATCGCCGCTTTGTTTGACGAGACCATTCAGGAGAATTGCGAGCAGCTGATTGCTAAATATAAGCCGCAAATGGATGCCGTTATCAATAAATACAAACCGCGTCTTGAAAATAAAAAGGTGCTGCTGATGATCGGCGGCCTGCGTTCCCGCCACACCATCGGCGCGTATGAGGACCTTGGCATGGATATCGTGGCTTCCGGCTACGAGTTCGCCCATAAGGATGATTACGAGAAGACCTTCCCGATGATGAAGGAGGGCACGATCATTATGGATGACCCGACTGCTTACGAGCTGGAGGAGCTAGCCCAGAAAATGAATGTTGACCTGGTAGGCTCGGGTGTAAAGGAGAAATACGTGTATCACAAAATGGGTGTTCCGTTCCGCCAGATGCACTCCTGGGATTACAGCGGCCCGTATCACGGCTTTGACGGTTTTAAGATTTTTGCCAAGGATATGGATATGACTGTGAACAGCCCGGTATGGAGTCTGATGAAGAAGCGGGAAAAAGTCCAAAAAGAGGAGGCGGGCGTATGAGCAAGGACAGACTGAGCATTCCGGATTATAACACGCTATTCTCGGAGCACCGGTTCGTGGAGCAGCGGCTGAACAAACAGCAGTTCGAGGCGCCCTGCAGTGAACAGGAAACCGCTGAAGCGCTCGCTTACTCGCAATCCGCGGAGTATATGGAGAAGAACTTTAACCGTAAAGCGGTTGTCATTAACCCGCATAAGGCCTGCCAGCCGCTCGGCTCCATTATGGCTGCGCTCGGCTTCGAGAAAACCCTGCCGTTCGTACACGGCTCACAAGGCTGCAACTCCTATTTTCGCAGTCACTTAAGCCGCCATTTTAAAGAGCCTACTCCGGCTGTTTCATCCTCTATGACCGAAGATGCAGCCGTCTTCGGCGGGATGAGCAATCTGATCGACGGTCTGGAGAACAGCATCGCCCTGTATAAGCCGGAGATGGTAGCGGTCTGTACGACCTGTATGGCTGAGGTTATCGGGGATGACCTGTCCTCCTTTATCGGCAATGCCCGCAACAAAGGCGTAATCTCGGAGGATTTCCCGGTTGCGTACTGCAATACGCCAAGCTTCGTCGGGTCACATATTACCGGCTACGATGCCATGATGAAGGGCATTTTGAGCTATCTGTATGAACGCTCGGGCCTTGAAGCGGCTCCGGGCAGCGGTGAGGAGACCGGAGAGAAATTGAACGTCATGCTCGGCTTCGAGCCTTACACCGGCAATTTCGCCGAAATCCGCAAAATCCTTGAGGCATTTGATACAAAATATACGCTGCTCGGTGATCACAGCGGCAATTATGATTCTCCGGCTACCGGAGAATACGAATACTACTATGGCGGAACCAGGCTGGCCGATGTGCCGCTGGCTGCCAATGCGCTTGGTACGCTGTCGCTCCAGAAGTACACGCTGAAGAAGACGCAGGATTACATCAGCGGAACCTGGAAGCAGCAGGTCACTGCGCTGTCCACGCCGCTGGGCATTACCGGCACCGACAGGCTGCTGGAAGCAGTCAGCGGGCTGACAGGACTGCCGATTCCGGCCTCGCTGCTGGAAGAACGCGGCCGGGTCGTGGATGCGCTGACTGACAGCCATCCGTATCTTCACGGCAAGCGGGTAGCACTGGTTGGTGATCCTGATCTCCTGATCGGACTGATCGGCTTCTGTCTGGAAGTGGGAATTGAGCCGGTGCACATCGTCTGCTCCAACGGGGATGTGGATTTCAATGAAGTGAAGTTCAAGGAGGAAGCCGGAGCGCTGCTTGCCTCCAGCCCTTACGGATCGGAAGCTGCTCTGTATATCGGAAATGACCTGTGGCATATGCGTTCGCTGCTGCTGACAGATCCGGTTGACCTGGCGATCGGCAGCTCGCATCTGAAATTTGCCGCCAAGGATGCGAATGTTCCGCTGATCCGGGTCGGTTTCCCGATTTTTGACCGCCATCATATGCACCGTTATCCGATTCTCGGCTACCAGGGCGCGCTGAACCTGCTCAGTCAGATCGTTAACACTGTGCTGGATGAGCTGGACCGCAACAATTCCGGCTTTAATTATGATTTAGTGCGGTAAACAGCAGAACCGGATTTTACAGTTTGACAGTCTGAATTAGTGATGGAAATTACTGAAAGTTTCTGTAATGATATCTTACGCTTAACATACATTAAAATGCATAAATGGTAAAGGATTATCCGGCCCGGCGTTCCCTGTATTCCGTTCTCCGCCTGCTCTGCTCACTTGCAGAGTGCGGTAGCAGGGCAGGCCGGGATTATTGCCAGCTTTAGCGAAGGAGATGAAAGCCGATGGACCCTGTTCGAAAAGTCGATTTTGATTCCGAAGCTTGCGGGAGCCAGACCCCGAAGTCCAAGCCTTGTCCGCGGCCCAAGCCCGGTGAAGCAGCCGGAGGCTGCTCCTTCGACGGCGCCCAGATCACATTGCTGCCGATTATGGACGCTGCTCATCTGGTTCATGGTCCGATTGCCTGTGCCGGGAACAGCTGGGAGAGCAGAGGGACGCTCTCAAGCGGCCCTTCGCTCTCCCAGTATGGCTTTGCGACGGATCTGAACGATTCCGATATTATTTTTGGCGGAGAAAAGAAACTGAAGGAGAGTATCGACTACATTGCCGGGCGCTTTGCGCCGCCGGCAATATTTGTATACTCAACCTGTGTAACTGCGCTGATCGGTGAAGACATGGATGCCGTGTGCAAGGAAGCGGGCGACCGGCTGGGCATACCCGTTATTCCGGTCAACAGCCCCGGCTTCGTCGGAAGCAAGAATCTGGGCAACCGGCTGGCCGGCGATGCCCTGCTGCAGTATGTAATTGGCACGGGAGAGCCGGAGCCGGAAACTCCGCTCGGTGTAAACCTGATCGGCGAATATAATATCGCCGGCGAGATGTGGGATATCGAGAAGCTGATGAACAGTGCGGGCATCTCCGTTACCTCACGCATTACAGGAGATGCGAGGTATCAGGAGATCACCTGGGCACACCGTGCCAGGGTGAATATGGTGGTCTGCAGCCGCGCCCTGCTGGGGCTGGCCAGGGAAATGGAATCCAGATACGGGATTCCTTTTTTCGAAGGCTCCTTCTATGGAGCCAAGGAGACAACCTATTCCCTGCGCCAGATGGCGTATCTGATGAATGACCGGGAAATGGAGCGCCGGGTCGACCGGCTGACGGAACGGGAGGAGAGCCGTCTTGCCCAGGATTTACGTCCGTATCGCAAAATTCTAAAAGGGAAAAAAGCGGTGCTGTATACCGGCGGTGTCAAAAGCTGGTCCGTCATTTCCGCGCTCAAGGAGCTGGGCGTTCAGGTGGTGGGAGTGGGAACGAACAAAAGCACCGAGGATGATGTGCGGCGGATTGCCGACCGGGTGGGCGATGACACGGAATATATTCCGGAAGGCGGTGCCAGCCGGATTCTCAAGACCGTCCGTGAGCGTAAGGCCGACATTATGATCGCCGGCGGACGCAATATGTATGTGGCCATGAAGGAGCAGATTCCGTTCATCGATATCAATCAGGAAAGACATAAAGCCTATGCCGGTTATGAAGGATTGCTGCGCCTGGCTAAGGAACTGACCTATTCGCTGGCCAATCCGATCTGGAAGTTGGCAGCGAGCTCGGCACCCTGGGATAAGGAGGTGCCTTATGACCGTTAACAAACGGAAAAAGCCGGCTTCAGTCAATCCGATCAAGACCGGCCAGTCGCTCGGTGCCGTGCTGGCCCTGCAGGGCTGCTACCGCGCCATGCCGCTAATTCACGGCTCGCAGGGCTGCTCGGCCTTCCCCAAAGCACTGCTGACCCGGCATTTCAGGGAGCCGATCGCCGTGCAGACCTCGGCGCTGCAGGAGATGGATGTGATCTTTGACGCGAACCGCAATCTGGAGGAAGCGCTGAATATTGTGCTCAGCAAGCATCGTCCCGACATCATCGGTATCATCGGAACGGAGCTGACTGATGTGGCCGGAGTGGATTATGCGACCATGCTCAAGAGCTACAAGCGGGAGCGGAACCTGCGCGGCGGCCTTGCCTTCTCCGTGGTGCTGCCCGATTTCCGCGGCTCCCTTGAATCAGGCTTCAGCGGGGCGGTGGAAGCAATGATTGATGAAATGATCCAGCAGGCAGGACACCGCGGCTCAAGAACAGTGAACACCCGCCAGATTACTCTGCTACCGGGTTCGTTTTTGACGCCTGCGGATGTGATGGAGCTGAAGGAAATGATCTCGGCCTTCGGATTTGAAGTCATCGCGGTGCCGGATATCTCCACTTCACTCTCCGGCCATTTGCTGACTGGCTTCTCACCGCTGACCCGGGGCGGCGTACCGCTGGATTCGATGCTGCAGAGCCTGCAGTCCGGCTTGACGATTGCCGTCGGTGCCAGCATGGAGCGCCCGGCAAGAAGGCTGCATAACGCGCTGGGCACACCGTATAAAGTATTCAGCGGAGCGATGGGCCTTAAAGCATCAGATGATCTCCTGCATTTCCTGCATCAGATCAGCGGCGAGCCGGTTCCGCTGCGATACTGCTGGCAAAGGGAAAACCTGCTCGACAGCATGCTGGATGCCCACTTCCAGTTCGCCGGCATGTCCGTGGTTACGGCGCTTGAGCCGGATCATCTGCATTCCGTGTCCGGCTGGCTGGAGGAGCTCGGCGTGGAGCAGAAGGCGCTCATCGCCTCTTATGAAACACCGGTGGTTGCCGGCATGGAGCGTGAGGTGTGGATAGGAGACATGGATGATGCCGAGGTGCTCGGCAAAGACGCAGATTTGTGGATCAGTAATTCGCACGGAATGGCCGGAGCCGCCCGGATCGGGGCTGCATTCATGCCGGCGGGCTTTCCGGTCTGGAATGAGCTGGGGGCATACATGTCAGCATCGGTAGGATATAGAGGAGCTATGGATTGGACGAATAAAGCAGGAAATTTGCTAATGCAAAGGGAGGCTGGGCACCGTGAAAGTAGCATTCGCCACAGATGACGGAATCCGCGTGAATGCCCACTTCGGGCAGAGTCCGATGTTCGCTGTATACAATGTGAACAAGAACGGCGGAGAGCTGGTAGAGCTGCGCAGGCTGCCGGTGGTCCTGAACCAGGATGAAGCCGGTAAAATCGACAGCCGCCTGGAAGCGGTAAACGACTGTACCCTGATCTTCATTATGCAGATCGGCGCTTCGGCCGCCGCGCGGGTGACGCGGCGCAAAATGATGCCGGTAAAGGTTCCGTTCGGCAGTCCCATAGAGGAACAGGTGAAGCGTCTTACCGAAATGCTGCAGGGCAAGCCGCCGATGTGGCTGGCCAAGGTGCTGCGGGCGGAAGAGGAGGAAGCCGATGGAACCCATGGCTGAGCAGAATTCTTTCTATAGTGACGAAGCGCGTCAGGAGGGGGCGATTCTGAAGCGCCGCAGCCGTACAATCCGCAAGGAGCCGGATCAGGAGACCGCAGATGCTTTGGTACGCCGCTTGTGCAGCCTGCTGGATGCGGAGGATTTCTTTGGCCGTTACGCTGCGTTATCGCCTCAGGAAAAGCTGGCCCGCCAGTTTCTGGCCTCCCCGGATGACAAAAGCAAGTCCGATTTCAACTGTGCCGTCTCCCCGAAGGTACGCCAGCAGGTACCGCTGCTGTTTCAGGCTATTGCCGGCGTGATGGAGGAAAGAAGCGGCACGATGGTTCAGAGTACGGCCGAGATTAACGGGGAAGGCTTCGGCCGGGGGCTGCTCTACAGCGGCAGGGTCGTTCTGGTGCTGAAAAGCCTGCGGGCGGGATTTCCTTTTCCGTTCATGACAGAAGAGAAAGTAATCAGATACGGGGTCGAGTGTATTGAGGAGGGGCTGGCCTTTTTGAACAAATATAAGGAAGTGACTGCTCTGCACGGATTGCTGAGCCTGGAGGGCTAGCAGATATATACATCAGCCATAGGAGGCGACAGAGATGGAGCAGCTTGCCGGAAGTTTGGAGCTTGAACGGTATGCCCGGCAGCTGAAGCTGCTCGGAGAGAGCGGACAGCAGGCGCTGAAGGATGCAACGGTGATGGTGGCCGGAATCGGCGGATTAGGAGGAACGGCTGCGCTGTATCTGGCAGCGGCAGGCGTCGGCAAGCTTATTCTGGCCCATGAAGGAATCATCCTTCCTCCGGATCTTAACCGGCAGATTCTGATGGACAGTGAATCCCTGGGGATGGAGCGGATCAGTACGGCTGCAGCGCAGCTGAAACGTCTCAATCCGCATGTGGAAATCGAGGGCTACAACGCCAAAATCGAGTATGAACGTGCCAAACCCTGGGTGAAATGCGCAGATATTGTGATCGATGCCCGGTATGATTTTCCGGAGCGGTATGTCTTGAACCGGCTTTGTGTGGAGACTGCTACACCGATGGTGGAGGCAGCGATGTATGGCTTCGAGATTTCCTTAACGACGATGATTCCCCGGCAGACCCCCTGCCTGGAATGCCTCTACCCGGATGAACAGCAATATTGGGAACCGTTCGGATTTCCAGTTCTGGGTGCAACCTCCGGTATTGCCGGTTGTCTGGCAGCGCTGGAAGCCGTAAAATGGATTACAGGGGTAGGGACAACTTATGCGGGCGTAATGCATCGCTTCAGCTCACTCGACTTCGCCTGTTACAGCGTCACTATTACCCGTAATCCGGATTGCGCTTGCTGCGGAGAAGGAGGTAAACCGTGAAAAGTCTCAAGCTATGTGACACGACACTCAGGGATGGTGAACAGGCGGCTGGAGTATCATTCACGCGGGCGGAAAAGCTGGAAATCGCAAAGTTGCTGTCGGAATGCGGAGTAGAACAGGCAGAGGTGGGTATCCCTGCCATGGGCAGACGGGAACAGGAGGACATCGCGGCGATAGCAGAGCTGGGATTGCCGATGAAGCTGATGACCTGGAACCGTTCGGTCCTTGGAGATATTGACAGGGCACGGAGCACCGGGGTGAACTGGAGCCATGTATCCATACCGGTCTCGGACATTCAGTTACAGGGCAAGCTGGGCCTGACGCCGCTGGAAGGGCTGAACAAGCTGCTTCGTGCAGCAGAATACGGGCTGGGGCAGGGAATGACGGTGTCAGTCGGGATGGAGGACTCCTCCAGGGCGGATATGGGATTTCTGATTGACGTGGTAAACGTTCTGTATCAAGAAGGGGTCCGCAGATTCCGTTACGCGGATACGGTATCTGCCCATCATCCGGGACAGATGGCCGAGCGGATTCAGAACCTGCTCGGCTCCGTTCCCGCCGATGTGGAGCTGGAAGTACACTGCCATAATGATTTCGGGCTGGCTGTTGCCAACACCTTGAGCGGCATAGCCGCCGGTGCGGTCTGGGCCAGCACTACAGTAGCCGGTATAGGCGAGCGGACCGGCAATGCGGCCATGGAGGAAGTTGCCATGGCCTGGCGGCATTTGTACGGCGGCGAATGCGGCGTGCGGCTGGACCTGCTCAAGAGGCTGGCTGACAAAGTGATTGCGGCCTCCGGCCGCAATGTCGGTGATGCCAAGCCGATTGTGGGACAGCTTGCGTTCACGCATGAGTCCGGCATTCATGTGGACGGGCTGATGAAGGAGAGGGCGACGTACCAGACGTTCGATCCGGCCGAGATCGGCCGGGCGCACCGCTTCGTGCTGGGCAAGCATTCCGGCAGCGGCGGGGTGGCGCATGTGCTGGAGCAGCGCGGTCTTGAGATTAGCCCCGAGACGGCAGCGCGGCTGCTGGAGCGGGTCCGCGAATACGCGGAGGCCCGCAAGAGCAATGTGCCGGAAGGAATGCTGCTCCAGTGGCTGATGGAGGAGCAGCAGCGCGCGCAGAGTGCTGTGTGAGCTGATAGGAGCTGAGCTGTTTAAGCAGCTAAAGCACTGGCTATTTACAAGGTGACTGGTATTGCCGGACGGCGGTTTGTCATGTCGATGAACAGCCGGACCGGGAAGAGAACGTTGCAGGATGATGCGCGCATTAAACGGAAGTTATGACTATTTGGCAGCGGCAGCCTCTTTTATGGGCTGCCGCTATTTCTTTTGGCCAGGAGGGGGATGGAGTTTAACAGGGGCTATAGGGATTCTGCGAAATTTACAAAAGCATCTGCTCTCCGCAAATGAAAGCTTGCGCCGTTTTCGGTAAACCTCTACAATTTGGGCAGGATATATACAGAGACGCATAAGGGAGACTGGAGAGCCATGACAACAAAGAAAACCATTTTTTTTGATATTGACGGAACGATTTATGATGAAGATAAAAATGTGCCGGCTTCCACCAGAGAGGCGATTGCCGAGCTGCAGCGGCGGGGCCATAATGTCGTTATTGCGACCGGCAGAGGCGCTTATATGTTCAAGGAGCTGCGCGAAGAGCTGGGCATTGACTCCTTTGTCTCGCTCAACGGCCAGTATGTGGTCTACAAAGGCGAAGTAATTTATACTAACCGGCTGGAAACGGAGGTGCTGAAGGAGCTGACCCTGTTCGCTGATAAAAATGACCATCCGGTTGCTTATATCGACGCTACGGATATGAAGGTCAACACAGCTGAGCATGTGAATATCGTGACCAGCATCGGCTCGCTGAAGCTGGCTTTTCCAACCTATGATGCGGAGTATTTTTTGCTGAACGATATTTACCAGGCGATCATCTTCTGCCCGCAGGAGAGCCAGGCCGCCTATGAAGAAGCGTACCCTGAGCTCAAATTTGTCCGCTGGCACCCGCTGGGGATGGACGTACTGCCGGGGAACGGCTCCAAGGCGGGGGGCATTGCCAAGATGCTCGAAATCCTCGGCGTGGACAAAGAAGATGTGTATGCGTTCGGCGACGGGCTTAATGATGTGGAAATGCTCAGCTACGTGGGCTACGGGATTGCCATGGGCAACGCGGAGGACGAAGTGAAGGCGGCTGCATCTTATGTTACCAAGCATGTCAGTGAGGGCGGTATTTATGAAGGTTTGAAAATGGTGGGGCTGCTGTAGGAGCAGGAGATTATTCGTTCTGGCCGATTTGGGCATATTTAGTTGTACGGACTACAGTTATCTGGTGCAGATGCGGAATTTCACGGCTTTTAAGTGTACAAACTACAGTTATATGAAGAGCAGAGGGCTTTCTGTTGCCGAATGTGCGATAGATAAGCTCTTTTTTGGCGTGGAAAAAGCGTCCGGTTCTATTTCATACTGCAAGCTACTATCACTACTACTGTCACCGCCCGCTCTGCCCCGCACCGCAACAAAGTCTGCAACGCAGCCGTCAGTTACTTATAAGAGAAGCGGAAGAGGGTGGCGGGGATGAAGTTTAGCGCGAACGCGGACGCGAATGTGATTTTAACAAATAGAATGCGCACAAAGAAAGGCGCAAGCCAAAACACTAGCATAGTAGCACATATGTCGGGCATAAAAAGGATAACGGTGCTGCTGATGCTCCTTATATTCGGAGTGCTGTCTGCCGGCTGCAGTCAGGGGAGTAATGAGACGGGTATAGAGCTGAAGGAGCTGAGCGCGGACGAAATTACAGCTGCTTTTACCGGACAGGGGCTGGAGCTGCAGAGTGTGGGAGTGCGGGAGGAGAGTATTTTTCACAGGGAGCTGAACGGGCGTAAACCGCTTGTTTTTCTGCTGGATGAGGAGGAGCTGGTTATCTATCAGTTTGCCGGGAACGGGGAGCGCAAAGCGGGCTGGGCTGATTTTGAAAAGCATACGGCAACAGCGGATCTGGTGCAGCATAAAGTGTTCCAGGAGCAGTCGCTGCTGATTTTTTATGTTCATGATGAGGGGAGGACTGGGCAGGGGCTTTTCCGGCAGATTGAGCAAGTTATTCCGGAGCTGCTTAAGCTTAGAGAGAGCTAGAACGGATATCCGTCCGCCTGCTTCTTGCCGAAAAATCTGTGATTGTCTTCCACCAGTCTGGTTAAGATATATTAAATATCCCTTACTGAGGCAAACACCGGAGAAGCGGAGGAGAGTCCAAGTGAATCCAAAATGGTGGAAAGAAAGCGTGGCCTACCAGATTTATCCGATCAGCTTTAAGGACAGTAACGGTGACGGAATCGGCGATCTGCGCGGCATTATTTCCAAGCTCGATTATCTGCAGGACCTGGGTGTGGATGTCATCTGGGTGTGCCCGATTTACAAATCGCCGAACCATGACAACGGCTACGATATCAGTGATTACTGTGACATTATGAAGGAATTCGGGACGATGGCTGATTTTGACCTGATGCTGCGGGAGATGCATGCCCGGGGAATGAAGCTGATGATGGATCTGGTGCTGAACCACACGTCCCACCAGCATCCCTGGTTCATCGAATCACGCAGCTCGAAGGATAATCCGAAACGGGATTATTACATCTGGCGCAAAGGTAAAAACGGCGGTCCCCCGAACAACTGGGAATCCTATTTCAGCGGCTCGGTGTGGGAGCTCGATCCCCAGACGGATGAGTACTACCTGCATCTCTACTCCAAATACCAGCCCGATCTGAACTGGGAAAATCAGGTGGTGATCGACAAGCTGCATGAGATGGTGGAGTGGTGGCTCAAGAAAGGCGTTGACGGCTTCCGGTTCGATGCGATTGCCCATATCATCAAAGCGGAAGGGTATCCGGATGCGGCTAACCCCGGCGGAACGGCGACGGTGCGGGCGTATGAGATGTTCTCGAACCTTGCGGATGTGCACACGATGCTGCAGAACCTGCATGACAAGGTCTTGTATTTCTACGATATTATGACGGTTGGGGAGACTTCAGGTCTCGGGCCGGAGCAGGCGCTGGATTATGTCGGGGACGGGCGGCGTGAGCTGAATATGACCTTTCAGTTTGAGCATATGAATCTGGACTGCGCGGCTCCGGGCGGGGGCAAATGGGATACTGTACCCTGGAAGCTCACCGATCTCAAAAAAATCATCAGCAACTGGCAGACGGTTCTGCATAACCGGGGCTGGAACGCCAACTATCTGTGTAATCATGATCAGCCGCGCTCGGTGTCGCGTTTCGGGAACGACCTGTTCTACCGCGTGCCGTCAGCCAAAATGCTGGCCACTTTCATCCATATGCAGGAGGGCACACCCTATATTTATCAGGGGGAAGAAATCGGCATGACGAATGCGGCGTTCGACTCCATTGATGATTATAGGGATGTGGAAACGCTCAATTATTATGAGGATAAGCGTAACCAGGGGATGCCGGAAGAACAGATTATGGCCAATATTCACAAAAAAAGCCGGGACAATGCCCGCACCCCGATGCAGTGGGATGATTCGGACGAGGGCGGATTTACGACAGGTGTGCCGTGGATCAGGGTCAACTCCAATTCCCGGGAGATCAACGCGGCGGCTGCGGTCAAGGACCCGGATTCCATCTATAACTACTACAAGAAGCTGATCCAGCTGCGTAAAAAGCATCCGGTCATCGTCTACGGCGAATATGGCCTGCTGCTTGCGGAGCATGAGGAAATTTATGCTTTTACCAGGACGCTGGAGGGTCAGCGGCTGCTGATCATCCTGAATTTCTTTGAGCATGAGCCGGTGTTTGAGCTGCCGGCGGAGCTTGCGGCCGGACCGGCGGAGCTGCTGATTTCCAACTACCCTCCTGCGAAGGAGGATGACCTGAATTCACTGAAGCTGCGGCCCTACGAAGCACGGGTCTATCTGCAGCAGATCTAGGCGTGGTAAGGGGAGTTGCCAGGACGCGGGAAATATGGCGGAATGGCGACTCTTCTTTGAGTTTACGGAGAAAAGGGGTTACAATCGTTACAATATTATACATAGAGAGTCTGCAGGAGGCGCGGGGAGGAGAAGCTAGATGAGTGAATGGTATGAAAAAAGCTTTGGCGAGGACTATTTAATTGTGTACCGGCACAGGGATTTCGGCGGGGCCCGGCATGAGGTGGAGAAGATGATCGGCTGGCTGGATCTGCCGGAAGGTTCGAAGGTGCTAGATCTGTGCTGCGGCATGGGCCGACATTCGCTGGCACTGGCTGAGGCAGGCTTTGAAGTGACCGGCGTTGACCTGTCGGAAGTCCTGCTGCACGAAGCCCGTAACCAGGATGGCGCACAAGCGGTAACCTGGCTGCGTTCCGACATGCGCGAGCTCCCGCTTGACGGCGGCTTTGATGCGGTGGTGAATCTGTTTACTTCCTTTGGGTATTTTGAGGATGACGAAGAGCAGGTGAAGGTGCTGCGCGAGGTATACCGGATGCTGAAGCCGGGCGGCAAATGTATAATCGACTTTCTGAATCCCGCCTATGTCATTTCACATCTGGTGCCCCATTCCACCCGTGTGGATGGGGAGAATCTGATTGATGAATCCCGGCGCATTGAAGACGGTTATGTCAAAAAAGATATCACCCTCACCTCCAAGGAGGATGATACACCGCGCAAATACCATGAGCGGGTGAAGCTCTACCCGCTGGAGACGTTCAAGCAGCTGATTGCCGCCGCCGGTCTGCAGCTGGAAAGCGTCCATGGCAGCTATGATGAAGAGGAGTACGACGAGGAGCATTCGAAGCGGATGATTTTTGTCGGTGTCCGTCCGTAGATGGTTACAGGCAGAAGACTTCAAAGAGGCGGTGACGGCATCATGCGTAAGGCAGAGGTCAAGGACCGGGAGGGCGGCATCCTGCAGGTGAGCATGCCAATGGACCCCCCGCTGCGCTGGGTGAACAGCTATATCGTGGCTGAGCCGGAGGGCGGCATTACGGTCATTGATCCAGGCCCGCATACGCCGGAGGCAGAGCTGGCCTGGCAGGGTGTGCTGGATGAGCTTGATCTCTCCTGGGATCATGTGCAGCAGATCATAGTGACCCATCACCATCCCGACCACTATGGTCTGTCGGGCTGGATGCAGGCCCGCAGCGGCAGTAAGGTCTGGATGACAGAGCGGGCCCACGCCGAGGTCCGCATGTCCTGGGGAGCGGAGGCGACGCTGAACGAGTCGCTGCCGCTGCTGTTCCTCCGCCACGGCATGCCGGAGGATTTGGTCCAGGGGGTCAGGGAGCATCTGGAGAGCTTCCTGACCCAGGTTACACCGCAGGCGGAGGTTAGCTATATCGACGCTGCGGCGGCTTTTGTGATGGGCGGCCGGGAGTGGACGCCCGTAGTGACCGGCGGGCATGCGCCGGGTCATGTGTCTTTGTATGAGGCCGGCAGCGGGCTCCTGTTCTGCGGCGATGCTGTACTGCCGCAGATTTCGCCCAATGTCGGCCTGCAGCCCGGCAGCGATCCGCAGCCGCTGCAGACGTTTTTGGAGGGGCTGCGTGTGCTGCGCAGCCTGCCAGTGCGCCGTGCGTTCCCGGGGCACCGGGAGCCGTTCACGGCGTGGGCGGAGCGGGCGGACAGCCTGCTCCGGCACCATGAGGAGCGGCTGGACACTGCCGCTCAACTGCTGGCCGGCGGACCGCAGAGCGGGTTCGCCGTGTGCGAAGCGCTGTTCCGCAGCCGCGTGACCAGCGCGCATCAGCTGCGCTTCGCCATGAGCGAGGCGCTCGCGCACCTGGCAGAGCTGGTGCGCCGCGGCCGGGCGGCAGAGCCGGACGGGCCGCTGCTGTTCGCGGCGGCGGAGCGTTAGCGCCGGCCTGCACATGCAGGCCACACCCCACACAGGCCAGCGTTCCGAAGGAACTCATGTCCCAAGTAGACAAACACACTAAACAGCCGGGCCTCGGTTAAGCTAAGCGGAAAATCCCGCTGCTTCGTGGCCCGGCTATTTGTAATGAAGCGCTGGAACTGTATTTAGCACCGGAGCTAAAGTTTACCGCCGGAGCTGGCAGTTTGGTGCCAGCGATGTCATTTAGTAGCTGATGGAGCAACTTAGTTGCACATTGTACACTTATATTGGCGGGAAACGGCCCGAATGCTACAATAGCTGCATTCCATGCAACTAAATGTACCGAAAAAGGGT
Organism: Paenibacillus sp. FSL R7-0345; assembly: GCF_038595055.1. Lineage (NCBI taxonomy): Bacteria > Bacillati > Bacillota > Bacilli > Caryophanales > Paenibacillaceae > Paenibacillus > Paenibacillus sp. FSL R7-0345. The sequence goes on along the minus strand of NZ_CP152002.1, from coordinate 5,685,642 downwards.
CAAATGGCCCGAAAAGTGGATTGATAATTGTACGAAATACAACTAAAACAGAAAAAGCAGTCTTTTCTGGATTTTTAGTTGCACAAAATGCAGTTAAAGCCAGCGAGTGAGCAGTAATGCAAGAAGGAGCTGGCCAGGTAGCTTCCCTCTATCTACTATTGAACGCCAACCAAAGAACGCCCAACAGACCGCATGTAATACCCGCCGATCCCCCAATTGCACATGTATACGGATATACGGAAATATCGCACGTATCCAGTCCACACTGAATGACGCCAACCGCCTATGAGCTCAGTACACCGCCTTCGACCAATGAACACGTGATGAGCGAGCCGCGATTTGACGTCCGGCGACTAACTTTATATTGGATGCACCACAATACGCCATCCCGTTCACGCTCGCCCCACTAACTAACTAGTCTTGTAACAAGATGCCCTCGACCTGCGACGTTTCCTTAATCAGCCGTCATCGAACTCCCCACCACTAATCAGGTTCACGAACCACCCGCAATTTCCATCCGCCTCCAGTTATACCTGGCCATCGATCAAACTGTCACTCCACTGTAAAACCCGCGACACCTGGCGTCTGCTCATTTATCACATGCGGAAGTTACTCCAGTTTGTCTTCAGCAGCCAGCTTTCTGGCGGCCTCCTCCACGTCCTCCGGTGCATGCGGGAGTCCGAGCTCCTGCTCGCGTTCTGCCTGTTTGCGGTGGGCGATGCGGCTGCTGGCGGCGGCGGCGATGGCGCCGACAATGTCATCCAGGTAAGTATGTACCTGACCGGTGCTTTTGTCATTTAATCTCGTCAGCACCCCTGGCTTCAGCTTATCCACGTAACCATAGTTGGTGAATCCGATGCTGCCATACACATTCACAATGGAAAAAGCGAGAATCTCATCCACGCCGTACAGCCCTTCATCATTCTCGATCATATCCTGCAGCGGTGTGAACAGCTTGCCCTCCTCTGCCAGTACGTCCAGCTGGATCCCGGTCAGCACGGCGTTTTGCACCTCGCGTTTACTGAGCACCATTTCGACGTTGTGGACACATTCATCCATAGTCAAATTCGGATAATATTTCTGCTGCAAAAACATAACAAGCTCAGCAATTTCATCCACTGTCACACCGCGTTCCTGCATCCAGTGCTTGGTTGCTTCTGCAACTGCTTTACTGTTGAGACTGTAAGGGGCTTTAATCTTATCCATAATAATCACCTCGATTTAGGAGTAGGCTGGCTAAAAGTAAGTGGCAGGATATACCCATGGCTATCATTTAAAACTCAGCCTTATAACGTTATTACCTCAGCAGCTGGCAACGGACGCATCTTGTTATTGCCTTAAACTTGTCAACCGGGGAATTGTCCCGCCCATCAGCGCCAAAATCAAAGGCAAAAATGCCTTTGATTAGCTCATTTTGCCCGCCGAGGCCAAAATCAAAGGCAAAAATGCCTTTGATTAGCTCATTTTGCCCGCTGAGGCCAAAATCAAAGGCAAAAATGCCTTTGATTAGCTCATTTTGCCCGCCGAGGCCGAAATCAAAGGCAAAAATGCCTCTGATTAGCTCATTTTGCCCGCCGAGGCCATAATCAAAGGCAAAAATGCCTTTGATTTGCTCATTTTGCCCGCCGAGGCCAAAATCAAAGGCAAAAATGCCTTTGATTAGCTCATTTTGCCCGCCGAGGCCAAAATCAAAGGCAAAAATGCCTCTGATGTGCTCATTCTGCCCGCTGAGGCCGAAATCAAAGGCAAAAATGCCTCTGATTAGCTCATTGCCCTTCACTCAAGTCACATTTACCCGTAACCAAGCCCCGAGTCTGCCCTCCTCCAACCAGTTCCGCTGCAGCCCCGGTGCGTTGTCCAAATTTAAGGATAAGCCGGTGTTATTTTTTGCGCATAGGGCTCGTATACATAGCAGTACAAACTGATCCTAGTGGTTGAAAGGGGCAATGATTAATGAAACCTATGACAAAAGTCCGCGGGCTGTCTGCAGCTTGCCTGCTCACGGTTCCGATTCTGCTGTCCGGCTGCGGCTTGTTCGGCTCGGAGTCGGCAGCGGTGGATCCGCCGCCGGAGGAGATCGAAGCGCAGATGCTGGAGATCAGCGAGGGCACCACGCTGGATACGGGTGTGTTCGGTCCGGTAGCGGAGGATACGGCAGCTGCAGAAGAGGGCGCCAGTCAGCCGGAAGCGATCGCTCCCGGAGAGCGGACGACGGTTTATCTGCAGGACGGCAACGGCCTGCTGACCCCGGTAGCACTGAAGCTGCCGGAAGGCGAGAGCAATGCGATGCTGAAGGACTCGCTGACCGCGCTGGTCAGTGACGGATCTTATGCCTCAGCCGTTCCGGAGGGCTTCCAGGGGGTGCTTCCTGCAGGTACACAAGTGGAGAGTGTCTCTGTAGATAAAGACAAACTGGCGGTAGTCGAGTTCAACTCGTCCTTTAACGACTACAAGCCGGCCGATGAACGCAAGATTCTGGAGGCCATCACCTGGACCCTGACCGGGCAGGAGGGCATTCAGGGCGTGCAGCTCTGGGTAGACGGCAAAAAACTGACGGAAATGCCCCTCCAGGGCACGCCGCTTGACCATCCGTTATCCCGTTCTTTTGGAATCAATCTGCCGCGTAATGGTCCTGTGCTGATGAACTCGAGTGCGGTTACCGTTTATTTTTCCGCAGCAACGCCTGACGGCACTCAACAATATTATGTTCCGGTTACGCGCTTTGTACCCGCCGGAGAAGACCGGGTGACCGCTGCGCTGAATGAGCTGATTGCCGGGCCGGAGTCGGCAGGCGGCCTGGAGATGGTGATGACCGGAGGAACCGTGCTTGATTCGGTGGAGGCCGGCCAGAACGGCGTGGTGACGGTGTCGCTGACCGATGATATGTTTACAGATGCGCAGAATGTACCGGCGGAAATGCTGGAATCCGTAGTACTTACCGTAGCGCAAAATGCAGGGGATGCTCCGGTCCAGATCCGCCTGAACGGACAGGAGACTGTTACCGGAACGGATAAGGTTAACTATGGACAGCCGGTATCCGCACCGGAATATGTGAACGCGCTGGCGCTGTAAAAGATTTTTACCTGGGCAAAAGATGCTTTTGTGCCTCCTCTTTGGTAGAATAAAGTTTGCTAAGCAAAAAACGGATAATGCCCTTCCCGGGTGTTATCCGTTTCGCGCGCTAAGGCAGACGCGTTCTTTACGGCTTTAGCTACTCAAGATGCAGGAGGCAGACTATGACAAGATCAAACGGGCGTAACAGCGACCAGCTCCGGCCGCTTACAATTACAACCCAAACTAATAAATATGCAGAGGGCTCTGTACTGATTGAAATGGGCGACACCAAGGTTATCGTGACAGCAACAGTGGACGAGAAGGTTCCCCCGTTCCTGAAGGGACAGGGCAAAGGCTGGGTAACCGCCGAATATTCGATGCTGCCCCGGGCTACCCAGACACGCAACCAGCGTGAAGCCGCACGCGGCAAGCTGACCGGACGGACGATGGAAATCCAGCGGCTGATCGGTCGGGCGCTCCGCTCGGTAGTGAATCTGCATGCACTCGGCGAGCGCAGCATTACACTGGACTGCGACGTTATTCAGGCAGACGGCGGTACACGGACAGCTTCTATTACTGGAGCTTTTGTAGCGATGGCTTTTGCCATTAACAAAATCGCCCTCCAGCACAAGCTGAGCGTATTCCCGATTACAGATTACCTGGCTGCAATCAGTGTCGGTGTAGTCGGAGACAAGGCGCTGCTTGACCTGAACTATGAGGAAGATTCCAAGGCCAAGGTGGATATGAATGTGGTGATGACCGGGGGCGGCGCTTTTGTCGAGCTGCAGGGGACAGGCGAAGAACGGCCGTTCACCCGCCAGGAGCTGGACGAGCTGCTTGGTCTCGGCGAGAAGGGGATTTATGAACTGATCGCGGTGCAAAAAGAAGTGCTCGGTCCGATTGCGCTCAAAATCCCTTCCGGCCAGCCCGGCCAAGAGGTATAAGTATGAGTAACGGCGGCGGTATCCTGATTGTTGCGACGAAGAACAAGGGCAAGGTGCGCGAATTCCAGCATGCTTTTGCGCCGCTCGGACTGACAGTTAAGAGCATGTTCGACTACCCGGAGCTACCGGATGTAGTGGAGGACGGTTCCACCTTTGCCGAGAATGCACTCAAGAAATCCCGGGCAGTCGGTGAAGCGCTCGGCTTCCCTGTACTCGCCGATGATTCCGGCCTGTGTGTGGATGCGCTGGACGGCAGACCTGGTGTGTACTCGGCCCGTTATGCCGGCGAAGGCGCGCAGGATGAGGAGAATAACCTCAAGCTGCTAAGCGAGCTGGAGCGGATGAAGCAGGGCGAGGATACCGGCCAGCCGCTGCTCAGTACGGCCCGTTTTGTCTGTGCTTTGTCCCTTTATGATCCGGCGGACGGGTCGGAGCTGACAGCGGAAGGGGCAGTGGAAGGCTGGATTACCTCAGAGCCGGCAGGCGCCGGGGGCTTTGGCTATGATCCGCTTTTCTACCTTTCGGAGTATGAAAAGACGATGGCCGAGCTGACGCTGGAGGAGAAACAGAAGATCAGCCACCGCGGAACGGCGCTCCGCCTGCTGACGGATAAGCTGGCCGCGAAGCAGGGGAATAACGGGTAGTTCCACATATGATTTAGTATTGAAGACTCTGTCTGCCTGATTGGCGGTCAGGGTCTTTTTTATGTGCTATCCCATCAAAAAAAATGCAAATGCAATACTCTGCAACGACTATTTTTGAGCATAAGATGATTTTATCCCCTGATTACAGAAATTTCCCCCTGGCGGATCAAGCCGCAATGCCTGAAAATTAGAATTACCTTCTTCTCTTAATGGTGTCATAAATATCCAATTATCTATAGTTTAACTCCCCTCCTATCTCCTGCCTGACATCAGTTCATCCTACGATAAGATTTATGAACCCGCAGACTTTCAGCATTACAGGTAACAGAATGGCCTGCAGGGCGGCTTCGCGCGCTTTTTTTCAGGTGCCAATCTATTAAAAGATTTAAACAGCGTTACCAGAAAAGCAAAGAGACTGAGGGTGAATCCAGATCCGGGAGCGGGGTGAGTGTCCGGGCTTAGGAAAGGCAATGTGCTGTGAAAATGAACCGGGGAGGTAACATTAGCATGCTAAAAAAGAAATCGCGGAAATCTGTGGCGCTGGGGCTTGCGGCTGCACTATTTATTACGCTTTTTGCCGCACTTGGCGGGAATGTCAAGACGGCTAAGGCCGATGGGAATAACTATAAAATAGTCGGTTATTATGCATCCTGGGCCGCTTATGGAAGGGCATTTAACGTAACGGATATCGATGCCACCAAAATGAATGTGATCAATTACGCCTTTGCCGACATCTGCTGGAACGGGGTACACGGCAATCCGGACCCGACCGGGCCTAACCCGGTCACCTGGACCTGCCAGAATGAGCAGGGGCAGGCAATCAGCGTGCCGAACGGCACCATTGTGCTGGGCGATCCCTGGATCGATGCCCAAAAAAGCTTCGGGGATGACAAATGGGATGATCCGATCAAAGGCAACCTGAAGCAGCTGTGGAAGCTGAAGGAGAAAAATCCTAATCTGAAGACCATGATCTCCGTCGGCGGCTGGACCTGGTCGAACCGCTTCTCCGATGTGGCGGCAACGGCGGCGACCCGTGAGGTGTTTGCCAATTCAGCAGTAGACTTTATCCGCAAATACCAGATGGACGGAGTAGACCTGGACTGGGAGTATCCGGTCAGCGGCGGGTTAGCCGGCAACAGCTACCGCCCCGAGGATAAACAGAATTATGTGCTGCTGCTGCAAAAAATACGTGAAAAGCTGAACGCGGCAGGTACCGCCGACGGGAAAACCTATCTCCTGACCATCGCTTCCGGCGCCAGCCCGGCGTATGTCCAGAACAATAATCTCAGCGGGATTGCTGCGGTGGTAGACTGGATCAACATCATGACCTACGATTTCAACGGAAGCTGGAATACGACGACCGGACATAATGCGCCGCTGTATTATGACCCTGCCACCGCCTCCACCGGACTTACTGAGCCTGCGAATTATAATATCGACAAGGCCGTTACCACCTATTTGGGCGCTGGAGTTCCTGCAAGCAAGCTCGTGCTGGGAATGCCGTTTTACGGCCGCGGCTGGGGCGGTGCACCGGCTGCAGGCAACGGGCAATACCAGATATCGGCCGGCATTTCCTCAACCGGCACCTGGGAAAAAGGCAACTATGACTTCAATGATCTGGAAGCAAATTATATCAACAAAAACGGCTACACCCGATACTGGAACAACGTAGCCAAGGTGCCTTATCTGTATAATCCTTCGAATCAGACTTATATCAGCTATGATGATGCGGAATCCCTGGGCTACAAAATCAGCTACCTGAAGTCCAAGGGACTGGCTGGAGCGATGTTCTGGGAGACGAGCGGTGACCGCAACCGGACACTTCAGAATAAACTCAGTGCCGAACTGGGCGGCGGGGTGATTCCGACGCCGGCTCCAACCGCGACGGTGGCGCCTACGGCAGTGCCGACCGCAACGCCAACTGCTACACCGAAGCCAAGCACAACTCCGGCACCAACCGCGACGGTGGCGCCTACGGCAGTGCCGACCGTAACGCCAACTGCTACACCGAAGCCAAGCACAACTCCGGCACCAACCGCCACGGTAGCGCCGACGCCTACAGCAACTCCGGGACAATGTACCGCGCCTGCCTGGACTTCGGCCGGTGTGTATACTCAGGGCCAGCAGGTCTCGTATGCCGGCTATGTATATGAAGCCAAATGGTGGAACCAGGGTGACCGTCCGGATCTGAGCGGTGCTTATGGAGCTTGGAAGGTAATCGGAGTCTGCGGCAATGCGACCGCAACGCCTGCCCCGACAGCCACAGTCACCCCTGCACCAACGGCTGTGCCAACGCCGACTGCTACTCCTGCTGCTACCGCTACCGCGACTCCGGGAGCCGCTGCCTGGGCAGCGGGCACCGCTTATAAGGCAGGAGATACAGTGTCTTATAATGGGCTGTCGTATATCTGTCTGCAGGCGCACACTTCACTTGCCGGCTGGGAACCGGCAACTACGCCGGCGCTCTGGAAGCTGAAATAATAAATAACATCAGCTCAACCGGTAACTTCTAATAGCTTGCGGAGAAGCACTACTTCTCTGCAGGCTGTTTTGCATGAACCGCATGTGCAGCCGGAATAACAAAAGAATTTATGTTCATAACCTGCCACAGCCCGAAATATAATAAAAATGCCTGCTTTTGTCCCAATTGGTAAAAATGATGCAACGCGCTGCCGGTTTATTCGTTTATAGTAGTATATAGCGGAAGGTGGTGAGATCACCTATGGTTGCATGGGTACTGTGGTTAGTTGCGGCCGGTGTTCTGTTTGTCATTGAAATGTTCACGCTTACCTTTTATTTATTCTGGCTTAGCATCGGTGCAGTGGCAGCACTGCTGGTATCGCTTATCTGGCCTGAGGCGGTTCTGCTGCAGGTGATAGCGGGCGCGCTGGTGACGGTTCTGCTGACCGTATTCTCGAAGCCGCTGGTTGCGCGGTTCAAGAACTCGCGCGGTTTCAAGGATGTGGGAACCGAGATTATCGGGCGGCAGGGGATTGTGGCAGAGCCGCTTGAGCCGGGGCGTTACGGGCAGGTTAAGGTCGGCGGCGACACCTGGAGTGCAGTATCCGGCCAGGTGCTGGCCAAAGATGAATTAGTCAGAGTCGTAAGCAGAAGCTCCACAATTATCGAAGTAGAACGATGGGAGGGTTTTAGCTGATGGATTCATGGATCATTATTGTGATTATTATTGCAGTTGTAGTTGTATTTGTGGCACTGACGATCAAAGTTGTGCCCCAGCAGCGTGTGGGGGTTGTGGAACGGCTCGGGAAATTTAACCGCCTGCTTACGCCGGGTCTGAACATTCTGATTCCGGTAATTGATCAGGTACGGACGTATCATGATCTGCGGATTCAGCAGGCCAATGTTCCGCCGCAGACCGTTATTACGAAGGATAACGTACAGGTGCAGATTGACACGATCATCTTCTACCAGGTGGTCGGCCCGGAACAGGCGACTTACGGTATTTCCGATTATGTGTATGGGGTACGCAATATCTCCACCGCAACGATGCGGCAGATTATCGGTAAGCTGGAGCTGGATGAAACCCTGTCCGGCCGTGAAAAAATCTCCGCTGATATCCGGCTGGCCCTGGATGAAGCAACCGAAAAGTGGGGCGTGCGGATTGAGCGCGTCGAGGTTATTGATATCAAGCCGCCGCTCGATATCCAGGAAGCGATGGATAAGCAGATGAAGGCGGAACGCAGTAAACGTGCGATTGTGCTTGAAGCGGAAGCTGCCAAGCAGGATATGATCCTGCGTGCAGAAGGTGACAAGCAGAGTAAGATCCTCAAAGCCGAAGGGGATAAGGAAGCGCGGATCCGTCAGGCGGAAGGCTTGCGGCAGGCTCAGGAGCTGGAAGCCCTTGGTCAGGCCAAGGCCATCCAGGCTGTAGCCGAAGCCGAGAAATCGCGGATTCAGCTGATCAGCACTGCCGGGCTGGATGAACGGGTGCTGGCGTACCAGTCCTTTGATGCGCTGACCGAAATCTCCAAAGGACCGGCCAATAAGGTGTTCCTGCCAAGCAGCACGGTTGAGGCGCTGGGCTCGCTCGGAGCGATCGCCGAGGTGTTCAGGGCAGGCAAGGACGGTAAGTAAACGGCAGGTTTTACAATTGCGGCACATTCCGTTAAAGTAAAAGCAAACCCAAATCTAAGTGGTTGCTTATATGCGGCGATACTTTAAGGAGAAGATACTGTGACGCAAAAAGAAATTTCCCCGCTGGTAGCAGCGCTGGGCCTGGAACCCCACGTTGAAGGCGGATGGTACAAGAGACTCTGGAACTCATCCTTTGAAATTCCTCAAGAAACGCTCGGCAGCAACTATTCGGGAGCGAGAGCCTCGGCTTCCTCGATTTATTTCCTGCTTCATCCGGGTGAAACCTCGGAGTGGCACACCGTGCTCTCCGATGAAATCTGGCTGTGGCATTCCGGCAGCCCGGTTGTACTTAGCCTGGGCGGCGACGGCAGCCAGCCGGAGAACGTAACTGAGGTTGTGCTTGGCGCCGACGTATTGGCCGGACAGCAGCCGCAGGTCGTTATTCCCTCAGGCGTATGGCAGGCGGCACGGAACCTCGGCGATGAGCCGGTGCTGGTTTCCTGCATCGTATCGCCGGAATTCAGCTTTGATGATTTCAAGCTGATCGAGAAATAATATAGAGCGTTCGCTGCTGATGCAGCGGACGCTTTTTTTTCGTGCAGTTGTTGCCGGTCAGACTGTAAGCTGCTGAGATCTGAACGTCCCGGGACTGCACTTTTGGTAGCGCTGCCGCAATCTGTTATAATCTTATTGCACCCGGCTGATTACTCGGCCCTTTTTAAGGTTATAGAAGCTTGATCACACCAATAGGCTTGGAGGGTTAACAATGAGCGAATTGAATGGACCATTTTCGGGCGGACCGACGCTGAATGACGGGTCAACTATGCCGTGGCTGGGCCTGGGCGTATGGCAGACTAAAGACGGCGAAGAGGTTATCCATGCGGTTAAGACAGCAATAGAAACAGGCTACCGCAGCATTGATACGGCAGCCGGATACAATAATGAAGAAGGCGTCGGACAAGCCATCCGCGAATGCGGAGTGCCGCGGGACGAGCTGTTCATTACAACCAAGGTACGAAACCCTGATCAGGGGTATGAATCGACGCTGAAGGCTTTCGAGGTAAGCCGCAAAAAGCTGGGCCTCGATGTCATCGACCTGTACCTGATCCACTGGCCGGTGGCCGGCAAGTACCGGGATACCTGGAAAGCACTGATCCATTTGCAAAAGGAAGGGCTCGTCAAATCCATCGGCGTCAGCAACTTCCAGGTACATCATCTCCAGGATATCATTGACGATACCGGCGTGGTGCCTGCGGTCGACCAAATTGAATTCCATCCGCTGCTGACCCAGCGTGAGGTGCTGAAATTCGCCAAGGCGCATGACATCCAGGTAGAGGCCTGGAGCCCGCTGATGCAGGGTAACCTGGATCTGCCTCTGCTCAAGGAGCTGGCTGAAAGATACGGCAAGACCGTTGCGCAGATTGTCCTGCGCTGGGATCTCCAGCAAGGCGTTATCACCATTCCTAAGTCGGTGCATGCTGAGCGGATTGTCGAGAATGCCGGCTTCTTTGACTTCACCCTAAGCGACGAAGATGTCAAGGCGATTGAAGACCTGAACCAGAACCACCGCTTCGGACCGGACCCGGACAATTTTAATTTCTAAGAGTGCCAGGGGAAGTTCAGGAAAAGGGTACATGATGATATAAATCCATAGTGGACAGCCAAAGCAAAGAGCAGGCCTTATGTACCGGAACGTACGGGGCCTGCTCTCTTTGTGCTGTACTTGAAGTTGACGGGACCAGGCGCCACTGTGCCTGTGGCGGACAAAGAAGATACATCGGGGCTGAGGGAGGGCCAGCGCAGGCCGACTCGGCCAAATGAAGGGCAAAAATGCCTTTGATTTTGCCCGCGTCGCCCGAATGGGCCAAATGAAGGGCAAAAATGCCTTTGATTTTGCCCGCGCAGGCCGACTCGGCCAAATGAAGGGCAAAAATGCCTTTGATTTTGCCCGCGTCGCCCGAATGGGCCAAATGAAGGGCAAAAATGCCTTTGATTTTGCCCGTGCAGCCCGAATGGGCCAAATGAAGGGCAAAAATGCCTTTGATTTTGCCCGTGCAGCCCGAATGGGCCAAATGAAGGGCAAAAATGCCTTTGATTTTGCCCGCGCCGCCCGAATGGGCCAAATGAAGGGCAAAAATGCCTTTGATTTTGCCCGCGCCGCCCGAATGGACCAAATGAAGGGCAAAAATGCCTTTGATTTTGCCCGCGTCGCCCGAATGGACTAAATGAAGGGCAAAAATGCCTTTGATTTTGCCCGCGTCGCCCGAATGGGCCAAATGAAGGGCAAAAATGCCTTTGATTTTGCCCGTATAGCCCCATGAGATTACGCAGCGAGAGATCCGCGGGACAGCAGCATCTACGGTATCAGCTACATAGAATGGACCGGGAAGCACTGGAAGGCCGGCTGCCAGCTGCTTGTTAGTCAGCAGCGGCAGCCGGCCTGGCCAGGTAAAAACACAGTTAGTTAAATGAAGGGAAGCAGTTGAATAGCGGATAGTCCGGACGTTTTGCATAGCTGGGCATCAGGGATAATACCCCCATGACCTAAATATGTTTATCTATAGTTGCAGATGCGTGTATCCATTTATCCAATGGATACATTATACTTCTGCAGCCAGAGATTCACTTGTGCCAGATAAGCAAACAGCTGGGGACCGGACATCAGCTGGCCGAACCATGGCAGGTTGCTGGAGGATTCCGGTGAGGCGGCGATCTCGCGGATTTTGGCCGGATCAATCAGCGGCAGGATTGGAGCGGACGGGTCATCCAGAATATTCAGCATCTGTGTACGAACGGCGTTCAGATAGGCAGGATTATGTGTTTTTGGATAAGGGCTTTTTTTGCGGTAGAGCACATCATCAGGCAGTACACCTTCCAGCGCTTTACGGAGAATGCCTTTTTCACGGTTGCCGACTGTCTTGATTTCCCAGGGAATATTGAATACGTACTGTACCAGCCGGTGGTCGCAGTAGGGAACGCGGACCTCAAGCCCGACGCCCATGCTCATCCGGTCCTTGCGGTCCAGCAGTGTAGGCATAAACCGGGTGATATTAAGGTAGGACATGACGCGCATCTGCGCCTGTTTGCCGGTCTCGCCGTCAAGCTTAGGCACTTCAGCCACTGCATCGCTGTACCGGTCGCCTAAATATTCCAGAGGACGTATCCATTCGCGGACTTCGGGCGACAATAGACCTGCACGCATTTTAGGGGCAACTGACCACGGGAAGGTACCGGAGGAGAGCGCCTCTTCACGGTGGAACCAGGGGTAACCGCCAAAGATTTCGTCAGCCGCTTCGCCGGAGATGGCAACTGTCGCGTTCTTTTTAATCTCCCGGCAAAATAAATACAGCGACGAATCGACATCCGTCATCCCCGGCAGGTCTCGTGAGTAAAGGGCATTATCGAGTGCCGGCACCAGATCCGGAGTATCAAAATTAATGTAATGGTGATTTGTCTGCAGTTCATCGACCATCCGTTTAATCCACGGTCCGTCTGCGCCGGGCTGGAACGAATGGCTTTTAAAATGCTTGTCGTTATCGACAAAATCGACTGAATAGGTGTCCACCCGGCCCTGGCCGGTGCGGTTGTAGTATTGCACGGCGAGGGCAGTCAAGGCGCTGGAATCCAGTCCCCCGGATAGGAGGGAGCAGACCGGAACGTCGGATACGAGCTGGCGTTCCAGCGTATCCTGCAGCAATTCACGCACTCTGGCAGCTGTTTCATCCACGTTGTCGGTGTGGGCATAGCTTTCCAGTTCCCAGTATGCATATTTGCGGATGCCGCTGCGGCTATAAATCATGGCATGACCCGGGCGAAGCTCGAATATATCTTTGTATACCCCCTGTCCCGGAGTGCGGGCCGGACCGACGATGAAAATTTCTGCCAGGCCTTCCGGTCCGACCTTCGGCTGAACCTTGGGGTGCTGCAGCAGCGCTTTGGGCTCAGAGCCAAAGACAAATACATCGTCCACCTGGCTGTAGAACAGCGGTTTGACGCCAAGCCGGTCACGGGCCAGAAACAGATGCTCGCGCACACTGTCCCAGACGGCAAAAGCAAAAATACCGTTAAGCTTCCCGGTGCAGTCCGGCCCCCATTCCATGTAGGCGTGCAGCAGGACTTCGGTATCACACTGGGTCAGAAAATGGTGCCCGCGCTGCTTGAGCTCATTTTTGAGCTCATCTGCGTTATAAAGCTCGCCGTTGTACACAAGCGCGTAGATATTCTCGTCCTGGCGGGCGATCATCGGCTGTGCGCCGTTTTCGGGATCAATGACGCTTAGTCTGCGGTGGCCGAGGGCGCAAGGGCCCGAAATCCACGTTCCGGCGGCATCCGGCCCGCGGTTGGATAAGGTTTCAGTCATTTTAACGAGCAGCTGCGAGTGCTGGGTAAGGTCACCGCGCCACTGGATAAAGCCGGTTATTCCGCACATGGTGTTCATCCTCTCTTTTGTGCGATACTGCTGCTCCGGAAGCAGGGCTCCCTTTAAACGCAGGTGTAATCACTTGCTTCTTTTTTGCCAAGTAATACAGATATATGCCGATTGAAGGGATAAAATGTATGTCCTTATCCGAACACTAGGGTAGAGGAAAATTTGCCAGGAGGGATGATGACAAGTGTATTACATTAAAGACGCCAAAATCCGCAGAATGACTGAATTTGACGGTGCACCATGTGCCGAAGTTGGCGTATTGCCGGGAGCGGTTGGGGATTCAGCGCTTTTGGTATACATTGTAGAAGACCAGCATGAGGAAGGGTATGAAATTGTACGTATTCTGACGAATGATGCAGACACCCAGACCGACTGGTTTGATAATAATATGCATAATGCCTTTGAGGACGTGACAATCAGTGCGTTCACCGGAAGTCCTGTCATGAGCCCGGAGGATGAGCGCTCCAAATTCCAGCGTGAGCTGCTGATCTTCGGCCATTTGAAAAAGCAGCTTGGTGAGCATTTCCGGCAAGTATCGCTGAAGCGGCATTGATAGCCTGCTGCTGCAATGTTGTCACTGCCCCGGCAGCGGGAGGCGAAAGGTGCGAGCGGCGTTTGTTGCCGTTTCACCCGCTGCCGGGGGCAGAAAAGTATATTTTCTTGGAGTAAGCCTTGAAAAATTATTTCAATGCGGTATAATAGATAACGTTGCGTTAATTACATAGTTTAAAAGTATTGCTACATTTTATATGTCCCGGTAGCTCAGTTGGATAGAGCATGCGCCTTCTAAGCGCACGGTCGGGGGTTCGAATCCCTTCCGGGACGTAACACAAGAAACAGCCTTCCTTCGGGAAGGCTGTTTCTGTGTCCGGAGAAGTAGAATTCCGGAACAGAGGAGCGTTGGAGCCTCCGCTTCGTTAACTGGCCGAAATGGAGCAGCTGCGGAGAGGGCAGGTTGCTTTAAGTGTACTTTGTACAACTAAAAATCCTGTTTGGCCCCCCATAACCAGGATAACTGCACTTTGTGCAACTAAAACTACTGAAATCCGGCTAAATGGACGATTTTGCTGATAATAGTTGCACGGAATACACTTAAACCCCATGAAGCGTGCTTTTCGGCGGGGAATAGCTGCACAGAATGCAGTTAGTTCAATTTGTCGCAGCCAGATAGACAACCCAGTCACTCATTAGTTCGTTGTAACCGCTATACGAGCCGCTGCATCTGCTAGATCCACTGCATCCACTGCATCCACTGCATCCGCTACATCCGCTCCGGCCGCGGCAGGCCAAGCACCTCCAGCGCTTCGCCAAGTGTATCCTTGAATCTCTGCGTGAGCCAGAGACGGAAGGCGACCGACTGGGCTTCGCCTTTTAGAATCGGGCAGGCCGAGTAAAAGTTATTAAACAGCGAAGCCAGCGTATGCGCGTAGTTGCAGACTGTATTTGGCGTCAGCTGTACGCTGGCGCTGTGGAGCGTATCCTGCCAGGTGCTGAGGTGTCTCAGCAGGGCGAGCTCAGCTTTTTGGAGCGCTGCCGGGAAGACCGGAGGGCTGCCGGCTTTTGCTGCAGGGAAGTTTGCCTGTACACCACCAGAGTACACTGTGGCATTACCGAAGTCAGTTGTGGCGTCACCAGATTTAGCTGCCGCCTTCCCGAAGTTAGCCATGGCATCACCAAAGTAAGCTGTCGCCTCCCCAGTATTAACTGTTTCTTCACCAACTACAGCTGTATCATCACTAGGCTTAACTATTCCAGCACTGGAGTCCTCTTTTACAGCCAAAGCCCCGCTTTTACTGAGCACACTGCCCGCACGTGCATAGGTATACATCAGGTACACGCCTGTGTTGCCGGAAATCTCGGTCGCCTGCTTAAAGTCAAAAATAATCTCCGTCCCCAGATTAAACCGCAGCAGGTAGTAACGGATGGCAGCGGTGGCGATGTGCCGGCTGGACAGGCCGCTTTTGTCTGAGCGGGTGGCTTCAATCGTCTGCTCCATCAGCTGCAACAGCTCGGTGACCTTGATGCCGATGCCCTGACGGCCGGACATAGCGTAAGAGGTTTTGCCGTCAGAAATATCAATGCCAAGCTCGGCTGCAGACGCCGGACTGAGGGAAACCACGCCATAGCTTACGTGATGCAATTGTTCAGCCTGCTCTGTGTATCCCAGTATCTCGAGTGCCTGTTTGACCATCGCCTGCGGATACTCCTGTCTGTAGTCGATGACATTCACTACCCGGTCAGCCCGGCCAAAAGCCCGCTGCTCCCCGCTCAGCCCCGTAGTCCAAAGTCCCGAGTTAAACTCGCTGTAGCTGAAATCCTTATCCAGCAGCCCGAATTTCCAGAGATGGTAGGCAATATCTTTGGCCGTATAGGTCAAAATTCCGTTCGAGCGCACCAGCACCTTATCCTTTTGATGCTCATCTACTTCAGCCTCAGCCGGCTCTCCAGCCGCCTGCTTGAGAATCCAGCAGCCTGCCAGCTTGCCCTCACGTTCCTGCACGAACACCTCCGTCTGGTTAAGCAGCGCAAAGGCCGAAGCCCAAAAGCCTTCCTTCAGAATACTGCTCTCCCAGACCAGCAGATCATAGCTGATGTCAAATCCCTTCATCTCGGCGACATGCTCCCGCACAATCCGTTCAGCGACAAGGCTGCCGAGCCAGGCTGTATTGCCGTCCCCTTTTTCCAGCCCGTGAAGGATCTCTGTCCGCTTGTGTACACTCTCCGGATGCAGCGCATATTCTTTGTTCACACCGGCGTAAATGTCCCAGCAGTAATCACCAAAACGGACATGCTCCCCGGACAGCGGCACATTCAGCAGCCCGACTACCGTATCCGCCAGCTGATTGCCGAGATCATCCACATAGTTGTGCACCTCGACGCTGTACCCGGTTTTCCGCAAAATCCGTACCAGCGCATCCCCGATACAGGAGTTTCTCAGATGGCCAATATGCATGGACTTATTTGGATTGACACTGGTGTGCTCGATGATTACTTTTTCCCCGGCAGCTTCAGGCAGCCTGAATTGGCGCCCCGCCCAGTCCTGCCAGTTAATATACAGATTAATGAAGCCCGGTGCGGCGATGTCTATTTTGGAAAATAGTCCATCTAATCCGCTAGATTGTTCTATCTCCGTTGTTATCAGCTCTGCGATTGCCATAGGCGCCTTGCGCAGTATTTTGGCCAGCTGCATTGCAATGTTACTGGAGTAGTCGCCAAAATCGGGATTGGCAGGCTGCTCGAGCAGAATGACGGGGGGTTCTGCATCAGCTCCGAGGGTTGTGAAAACTTGCCGGACGCTGTGTTCCAGACTGTTTTTGATAAGTTGGCTTAACATGAATAGGACCTCCTAAATAGGCAGAGCTGCAGCATCAGTGAACGTCACTCCAGACATAAGAAAAAGCCCTCATCTCATCAAAGAGACGAAGGCTTGTTAGCGCTCGCGGTACCACTCTCGTTGCTGAACCAGAGGTTCAACCACTCAAAAGTTAACGGTCTTCAGCCGGGGCTTCCTACTGTAAGTTCAGAAGTCCATCTCCCGGGTGCGCTTCATGCCTGGATCTGTACCGGTTTCCACCATTCCCGGCTCGCTGAGACTAGATCCAACACACTACTGTCCCGTTCATCGATTACATATGGATTTTTATCAGTATAGCGAATTTCCGCGAGAAAGCAAGAGGCGGGCGGAAGATTGGCTGGCTTTTGTAAAAAAATTAATCCGACGCCGGTGCTGCAGTAAGGTTTTTAATATCTGTGGAGCCATAGATCAGCAGTGCAATCACAATGACCAGCAAAAGCCCGCCGGCGAATTCCTCCCCGTCAAAATCGGCTTTTCCCATTTCTGTTATCCTCCTTTTTTTTGGCCGTACTCCTTATGTGTTATCCGCTTTTTGCTTCAGGGCGGACATGATCTCGTTCAGCGTCAGGCTGCTGTTATCGTCAAGAAAGCTGACCAGCTTATCCATATTACTTTGGCTCAGATTGCTCAAAGATTTATATTTGCCGACCAGGCCGACTACGAGGGAAGCGTCCGTAAACATCTGAATGGAATCCACCTTCAGCTTACCGGTCAGCAAAAGTGCGGCAACTGCAAATTCCAGCCCCTTGGGGCTTTGAGCTTTGGGGTTGGTCGGCTGCTTTTTAACACTCGTTTTCTTTCCTTTGCCGGCAGGGGGCATGGGACTCCCTTCTTCCATTTACAATCTTTCAGGAAAGCGGCAGTACTGCGGATATTTCTTCCCTAGTGAACAGCATATGCGGATTCGGAGATTTTGGTGATTGCAGCCTGTCTCATGTCCACACCGCCGGCGCTGTGCCGGAATAGTAATATATTGTGCGGTTCGTCAGAGGCGCCGCTAGATTTATAGTTCAAAGTTCATAGATGGGAGAATGGAAAGGAGGCATGAAACAAGATGGCAATATTATCAACTGGACCGATCGAAAACAATCCTGTGTCCGGAGTCAGACCAGCCCAGCTTGTAACTATACGGATCATCAACCGTTCTTCCCAAACGGCTGCCAGTGTTGTAATTGAAGGCTTCTACTTCACCACAATCAGAAATCTGTACGTGAGTGAGGTTATCAATGTTGCTCCGAATGAGGCGGTTTCCCGGAACTATTTTGCAGATTTGGACGGCTATGAGTTTGTCTTTACAACCGGCGAGATTATGGAAAATGATCTGGGAATTTCGGTATGGGGCAAGCAGACAGACGGACAACTGGTGGAAGCCCACCGTGTGGTCGATCACGAAATCTTAGATTAGTGAGATCTTTTATAGAAAAGGAGAGCTGCTCAGATGAGTTTTTATTCTACTGGACCGATTGAAAACAATATGGTTGCAGGTGTAAGACCCACCACTCAAGTTACACTCCGTGTAGATAACCGCAGCAGCATCACAGCATCTGACGTGCTTGTACAGGGTTACTATCTGCTTGGCGGTGTAAGAAATCTGTATATCAGCGAGACGCTGAATGTGGCTCCTAACCAGGTGATTACGACTAACTATTATGCAGATCTGGATGGTTTTGAGTTTTTGTTCGTTACGCCTACCAGCCCGCCTGATGACCCGATCCAAATCTCTTTATGGGGTAAAAATAGTGCAGGCGAGCTCGTAACAGCCCACCGGCTGGTATCCGCTGAGCTGATGGGCGAGGTTATCGGAGTGACCGGTGCAACAGGTGCTCCAGGCGAAGCCGGGGCTCCAGGTGCAACAGGCGCAACGGGTGCAACCGGCCCGGGCAGCGGTGCGACCGGAGCAACCGGAGCGACGGGAGCGACTGGATTGGATGGAGCGACCGGGGTGACGGGTGCGACTGGGTTGGATGGAGCGACCGGGGTGACGGGCGCGACTGGACTGGCAGGAGCGACCGGGGTGACGGGTGCGACTGGGTTGGCAGGAGCGACCGGGGTGACGGGAGCGACGGGTTTGGATGGAGCGACCGGGGTGACGGGCGCGACTGGGTTAGCGGGAGCAACCGGGGTAACGGGTGCGACTGGGTTGGATGGAGCGACCGGAGTGACGGGCGCGACTGGACTGGCAGGAGCAACCGGAGTAACGGGAGCGACTGGTTTGGATGGAGCGACCGGGGTGACGGGTGCGACTGGGTTGGCAGGAGCGACCGGGGTGACGGGAGCGACTGGTTTGGATGGAGCGACCGGGGTGACGGGAGCGACTGGACTGGCGGGAGCGACCGGAGTGACGGGTGCGACGGGTTTGGCGGGAGCGACTGGTGCAACCGGCGTGACCGGTATAACAGGGGCTACCGGACCAACCGGTTCGGGCGCAATCATTCCTTACGCTTCAGGTCTGCCGGCTGCACTGACCACTGTGCTGGGCGGTCTGCTTAATACCTCCAGTTTGATCGGCTTCGGAAACAGTGCTACCGGTGTAAGCATCGCCGGTGGAACCATCGACCTCACAGGAGCTGCGGGTACACTGCTTAACTTTGCCTTCTCCGTGCCGCGTGCGGGTACAATTACTTCCCTTGCCGCATACTTTAGTACTACTGCAGCATTGGCACTGGTAGGATCTACAGTAACTATAACAGCTCAATTATTCCGTTCCACAACACCGGATAATACGTTTACCGCTGTACCGGGTGCACTGGTTACCTTGGCACCGCCACTGACTGGTGCCATCGCTTTAGGTACAATTAGCAGCGGCCTTACCTCGGGGCTCAGTATCCCGGTTACTGCAGGCGAACGGCTGCTGATGGTCTTCTCTGCCACAGTTACGGCAGGCCTCGATGTGGCTACTACAGTAGCAGGATACGCCAGCGGCGGATTGACTATCGTCTAAACGCAAAATTACTCACCAGCAACATAAAAGAGGGACTTTTCCAGCCGCCTGCGGCTGGAAAGTCCCTCTTTTTTGCAAGCTCACGCATAAATCAACCACTCAAGCCCGGAATAAAGGGGAAAATCCCTTTAACTCAACGAACCCCGGGCGGCCTAGACCTATACATTTCCCTTTTTTTAACTGAATTTATCCTAATTAGCTCTCAATCCATTCAAAGTCCATCTATACCAGATCACAAGCCTCCGCCGGCATCCAATGCGCATCCTGGCCGTCCCATTTGACATTGCAGCCGATCGGATTGGTCAGCGGTGTGCTGATGGCTTGTCCGGCGAGCAGCTCGGACAACGCGTTGTCCAGGTCGTTGACTGTCATCTTGCCGGTTTCCCGCGGGTTATCGACGCCGCGGCCGGTGTAGACCAGCTTGCGGTCCTGGTCAAACACGAAGAAATGCGGCGTGCGCAGCGCACCGTAGGCCCGTGCGGTTTCCTGCGTGTCATCGCGGAGATAGAGCCACGGGAATTTCTGCTCCTCCATCCGGCTGACCATATGCTCATAGGAATCGTCAGGATGGGTAGTTTCGCTGTTGGCGTTAATCCCTGCAAAAGCTACTCCCCGCTCGCGGTACTTTTCGGCAGTCTGGCGCGTGACTTCATCGGAGCCGACGACGAACGGACAATGATTGCAGGTGAAGAAGATGACCAGTGCTTTTGCTGTAGCAAAGCTGTCCAGTGAATACGTCTGACCGTCGGTTGCCTTTAAAGAAAAATCGGGAGCTGAAGCACCCGGTTCCAGGGTAAAGCTCATGTTAATGCACCTCCGTAAAATAGTATATAACCATTGAGAGAAGCGTCAGCAGACCCAAACAGCCTGCTGCTTAAGCAGTAACAATCCCTGTCATTATACTTTATTTTCTTCTGCGCTTCCAAATCTTTCAACTTATCAGAGCATCAGAATTTCGCGGATATCCTGCTCGGTCAGGGCGGACAGCGTCTCCGCCCCCGGCTGGATGACCTCTTCGATCAGATTCTTTTTCTTCTGCTGCAGCTCATACATTTTGTCCTCGACGGTGCCCTGGGCAACGAGGCGGATCACCTGCACCACTTTCTTCTGCCCGATCCGGTGGGCCCGGTCGGCAGCCTGCTGCTCGACGGCAGGGTTCCACCACAGATCGTACAGGATCACCGTGTCCGCTCCGGTCAGGTTAAGGCCGGTGCCTCCGGCTTTTAACGAGATGAGGAACAGATCGCGTTCCCCCTCATTGAACCGGCTGCACAACTCGACCCGCTGGTCGGCCGGTGTCTTGCCGTCCAGATAAAAATGCCGGACGCCCTGCAGGGCCAGCTCCCGTCCAATCATCCCAAGCATCTCCGTGAACTGGGAGAAGATGAGCATCCGTTTGCCGGAGCTGCGGCATTCCTCGATAATTTCCAGCAGCTGGTCGAACTTGGCCGAGCCGCCGTCGTAGCCCTCAATGAACAGGGCGGGGTGGCAGCAGAGCTGGCGCAGCCGGGTAATTCCGGCCAGCACCTTGATCCGGCCGTGGCCGAAGCTCTCATTGTCGAGATGCTTCAGCGCTTCCTTACGCAGTCTGGCGAGATAAGCCATGTACAGCTTTTTCTGCTCAGGCAGCAGCTCGGAGGCATGCAGGGACTCAATTTTATCCGGCAGCTCCTTGAGTACATCACTTTTCAGCCTGCGCAGCAGGAAGGGACGGGTCCGCTTGGCGACCGTTTCGCGCGGCAGATCATGAAACGCTTTTTTGCCGGGGAACAAGCCAGGGAAAACAACGCTGAATATCGACCACAAATCCTCCAGCGCATTTTCCACCGGTGTTCCTGTGAGGGCGAAGCGGTAGCGGGCCTGCAATATTTTTACCGCCTGGGCGGTCTGGGTTGCATGATTCTTGATCATCTGCGCCTCATCCAGAATCAGGGTATGAAAGGACAGCCGGGCATACAGCTCAATGTCCCGCCGCAGCAGCGGGTAGGAGGTAATGATCACGTCAGCGCCTGTTCCTTGGCGAACCGCCTTGGTACGCTCATTCAGGCTGCCGTCGGCAATGACCGCCTTGATGTCCGGGGCAAACCGTTTCAGCTCATTCTTCCAGTTGTAGAGCAGGGAGGCGGGGGCGACGATCAGCGCCGGCTTGCCGCCATCACGGATATCGGTAAGCTCAGAGAGCAGAAAAGCGATGCTTTGCAGTGTTTTGCCGAGTCCCATATCGTCAGCCAAAATCCCGCCGAACCGGTAGTGGGCCAGCGTCTTCATCCATTGGAACCCGAACTGCTGATAGTCGCGGAGCACAGGGGCAAGGCTGTCCGGCAGCGGAAAATCGAGATTTTCGGGACTGGCCATATTGGCCATTAACCGCCGGAAGGAACGTCCGATCGTAACAGCATCGCCATGCCGGGATTCCGGATTCAGCTGCAGACCCTGGACCAGCGGCAGAGTGAACTGCGGTTTGTTAAAAGGAACGCTGTGTACCCCGAGCTCATTCATGAACGCGATAATCTCCAGAAACTCTGCACTTTCCAGCGGCAGCAAAGCACCGTCCGGGAGGCGGTAATATCTGCGTTTTTCCTGCAGCGCCTCAAGAATCTGCACAATCTCATTTTCCCCGATGCCCTGCACCGCGAACTTGAACTCCAGCCAGTCGGTCTTTTCGTTCCAGGTCAATACAGCCTTAGGCGTGTAGGTATCAGCGGCAATCCGGCCTTTGACGGCAGTGGTGGCGTACACCTGAAGCAGCGGTTCCAGCAGCGGGATCGTGTGGTAGAGAAAATCATATTCCGCTTCCTCATCACTCATGATAAAGCCGCCTTCCGTCCGTACAAAAGACTCATGCGCCATTAGTGCAAGAATCCGCCGCTCCGATTCCCCGTCACGCATCAGAATGACCTCGCTGCCCCGGCTGCGGCTGTCCTCGTCCAGCGGATTGATCACTATGCTGCCGTACTGAAATTCAAGGCCGGCCAGCAGCCGGTCCCGTACCCGGTCCAGGTATAGCCGCGCCTGCAGCTGAGTCTGGACAATCCGGTCAGCGATGGCTTCGGCGATGTGCACTCGGCCCAGCTTTTTCAGCCCGGGAATGACCTGCTCCATAAAAGGCTCCATCTGCTCAGGCGCAATCGCAATTCCGTCCTTGCGGGCAGCGGCCAGCATCCGCTTCAGCTCGGCGAGCCTGCGGCATTCCTCGGAATCCAGCTTCAGCAGCTTGCCTCCGGACAGCACCAGCCCGTAATCCTCCAGCACCATAACCTGGGCTATGCCTTCAATGTCCAGACTATAGCCTTCCTCCGCCGACTGGTCGAACCGGAAGCTTAACGGCGGGGATTCGGCAGATAGCTCCAGCTTCTCCAGGATCAGATCACCCTGCTGCAGCAAAGCAGAGGGGGCGGCAAGCAGCGCCGGCAGCAGGCCCTCCCAGAAAAAAGGCGGAACCGCCAGCAGCCGTTCCCCGCCCATCCCGGCAGATTGCGCAGTATAAGGATTGACACCTGCACGGTACAGCTTTTCATTCGACGATATATCAATCAGCTTCAGCAGAACATCGTTGTCTTCCTTATTGAACGAGTGCAGCGCAGGATCATAGCTGAAATGCCTGGAGAACTCAAACGGCTCGCCGCGCCGGACATGCTCCAGAAAGGTTCTGATTTTTTGTACGATATACAGCCGCTTGGGACCGACCTTTAATTCGACGCCGAGCATTTGCGTACTGTAGCTGACCGTGACCGGCTTGATGATGAACTCCACCTGCAGCGGTGTCCGGAGATCGGAGTAGCTGCCTGTAACGCTCGGCCGGGAGCGGCTTAAGCCTGCGAACACCTCAAGCATGCCGTTCACCAGCTGACGGTCACCGCTATGTGCTGCACCAGTAGTAGCGTTATGTGCGGTGCGCGGTGTAAGAACGCCAGTCTCCGCCGGCAGCTGGTCAGATTCCTCATGAGGCGGGCCGCCAATCTCATCGTCCGCGCCACCTTCCTCCAGACGGAGAATGGTGAACAGGCTGGCCGCAATATGCCGGCAAAAAGCCCCCCCGTGATAATAGGCAGGGCAGGTACATTCCGCATTTACATCCCCGTCACTGTCGACGGCCAGCGCCACATCATAGCTCTCCAGCCCTTGCACTGCAGCCCGGTATTTTGAGTAATCGAGCCTGTCGTCGTTCTCTCTATAATTCAGCCGGACCCTCCCGGCCTCGTAGTCTGCACGGCCCTTATCCAAGGCTTCACTGCCGCACAGCAGCCGGATTACCCGCTCCGGAACATAATAACCCATGTCACATTCACTTCCTCACACCTGTCCGGTTTTCCCGGATATTCGATAGTATTTATCTTAGCAGAACACGCGTACGCCTTAAAGCCCGGGACAGATTGCAGAGCGCGTGAAGGGAAAGTTACCCATTTCATTGTATATAGAAAAAAAGCCACTGCGAAGGTTTGCCTTCTGCGGTAGCTCTGTTCTTTCTATCACGCCAAAATGCAGCCAGACTTCACTGCTCATGCAGCGCGGGCCCGCCGATTCCGTGCAGCATGAAGCTGATCAGCAGACGGATCTCTTCCTCATCATCCCAGTCCTTTTCCGGCATCAGCAGCAGGCGGGCCAGCAGATAACCGATCACCGAGGAGATAGTGAACCTTATAATAGCCGGGGTAGGCGCATCAATAACCTCACCTTCAGCCTTAAAATGCTCCGTAATCGCGGTCACCCGCTCCAGCACCTGATCCAGGACATTTTCGGCAAACTGCTGTCGCAGTGCCGGCTGGAAAGGGATTTCCTGTACGAGAATCCGGATGATTTTGAAGTTTTTGCGGGCGAAATCAAGCCGGTTTACAATAAACGCCCGCAAAAAAGCCTCATAGCTCTCAAACGGCATATCCAGCACCCCATTAAAATTACGCATCACAAACGGGGCAATCATCCGGCTCATGGTCGGTCCGACGATGGACAGCAGCAGGTCTTTTTTAGTTTTGTAGTAGCGGAAAATCGTCCCCTCAGCCACGCCCGCCTTCTGGGCGATTTCACTGGTGGATGCTGCCGAGAAGCCTTTATCGGAAAAAATCTCGATTGCCGCCTCCAGGATGGAAATTTGCTTGGGCGTCATCTGCCCGTCTTCCTTGACGGCGAGCAGCTCTTCGATCCATTGCTCTTTTTCTTGCTGCTCCGCACTTTCATTGTTCATGTCATGGCCCTCCAAAATGTTGCTGTTCCTCTATAGTATCACGGGCGCGGACGAAGTTACACCGGGCTACATTCTGCGGTGTTTGCGCAAAGCCAGCACGTTGAGAATCATGAACAGCAGCGAAAAGCCGACCAGCACATAGGCATCCAGGGAAATTGCGCTCCAGCCTTTGCCGCGGATCATAATATCCATCAGTGCCTGGGCGCCGTAATAGATCGGAGTCGCCAGGCCGACGCGCTGCAGCCACAGCGGCAGCGTATCCAGAGGGAACAGGCCGCTCAAAAAAATCTGCGGCACTATGACGAGCGGAATGAACTGGATCATCTGCAGCTCATTGCCGGCAAAGGCCGAGAGCAGCGTGCCGAGCGTGAGCGCGGTAATCGCCAGGAGCAGTGTAATGAGCAGCACATAGCCGAAGCTGCCGGCCATCATGATGCCGAGCACCTGAATGGAGAACCAGGAGATCAGCAGCGCCTGAACCACTGTGAAAATGCCGAAGCCGCAGACATAGCCGATGACAATCTCCCAGCGCTTCAGCGGTGTGGAGAGCAGACGCTCCAGTGTACCGGTCGTCCGTTCACGCAGAAAGGACACCCCGGCAATCAGGAACACGAAAAAGAAAACAAACACACCAATCATAATCGGCCCGAACCGGTCGATCGTGGTCATATCCTCAGCGCCGTACAAGTAGCTGATGGCTGGCTGGAGCTGTCCCTGACTGGTGCCGGCCGGCTGCAGCTGCAGAACGGCTTCCTGCAGGGCGAGCATTACCGCCCTGTTAGCGGTGGGGTTACTGCCTTCCAGCATTACGGAAGGTGCGGTTCCGTCGAGCGTTATCAGGGCGTCTATGTCGCCGTCCTTCAGCGCAGCTTCTCCCTGTTCAGCTGTGGTGAAGCCTGTAACGGCAGCATCCTGCGCCTCCAGTGCCGAGGAGAAGACAGCGGCTCCGCCGGATAGACCAATATTCGGTTTATAGGCATCACCGTTAAAGACAAGACTCATCAGGCTCAGGACGAGTAGGGGAGCGATGAACATCAGCGCCATCGTCCGTTTATCATGAATGAACTGCCGCAGAATGCGTAAGGTTATCGCGCGGATTCTCATTTGCGGGCACCCCCGTAGGTTAAAAAAGCTTCCTCAATCGTTGCAGAGCCGGTAGCCTGCATCAGTCCCGCCGGAGTATCCACGGCCAGCAGCTCGCCGCCACGGATCATGCCCAGCCGGTCGCATTTTTCAGCTTCATCCATGACATGGGTCGTCAAAACGATGGTCGTCCCCTGGCGGTTCAGCGAGCGCAGCTCCTGCCAGATGGACTGGCGGAGCAGCGGATCAATCCCGACGGTAGGCTCATCGAGAATGAGCAGCGGCGGTTCATGCAGCAAGGCAATGGCCAGCGACAAGCGGCGCTTCATCCCGCCGGAATACTGGTCCACACGCTTGCGCAGATGCTCCTGCAGGTTCACAAGCTCCATCACATCGGCAATCCGCCGCGTGCGGTTTCCTCCTTTCAGCCCGTAGAGCGCGGCAAAAAATTCCAGATTCTCCTTGGCGCTCAGCTCTGTGTACAGGGCATCCGACTGGGCCATATACCCGATCTTCTGCAGCATGGCAAGCTTGGGCATCTTGATGCCCATCACCTGCACCTCACCGGAGCTAACCTCGTCGATGCCGGTCAAAAGCTTCACCAGCGTCGTTTTGCCGGAGCCCGACGGGCCCAGCAGCCCGAACGTTTCTGCACGGTTTACCTGCAGACTGATATCTTCAAGCACCGTTTTGCTGCCAAAAGCCCTGCTGACATGGCTAACAGAAATGACCGGAGTATCCTGATTCATGACTATCTCCTCGATTCCTTTGATTGGGTTTAATCATTGTGAGTGAGTACTCACTCATTATTGTAGGGTGTTCCCTGTGCGTTGTAAATCTTTATTTGCAGTATTTATTGGGCGCACTTTCCCTGTTCCCACTCCTGTTTGCAAAAAAAAGCCGCTACCGCCGCACCTATGGTATAAACTACATCCCAAATCCCTCTGATTCCGCCACAAGCAGGCGGAACGGACAAATCAAGGGCAAAAGTGCCCTTGATTCCGCCACAGGCAGGCGGAACGGCCAAATCAAAGGCAAAAGTGCCTCTGATTTCGCCTCAAGCAGGCGCAACGGCCAAATCAAAGGCAAAAGTGCCTCTGATTTCGCCTCAAGCAGGCGCAACGGCCAAATCAAAGGCAAAAGTGCCTCTAATTCCGCCACAAGCAGGCGGAACGGGCAAATCAAGGGCAAAAATGCCCTTGATTCCACCCCAAGCAGGCGGAACGGGCAAATCAAGGGCAAAAATGCCCTTGATTCCGCCCCAGGCAGGCGGAACGGGCAAATCAAAGGCAAAAATGCCCTTGATTCCGCCCCAGGCAGGCGAAACGGACAAATCAAGGGCAAAAATGCCCTTGATTCCGCCCCAAGCAGGCGAAACGGGCAAATCAAGGGCAAAAGTGCCTCTGATTCCGCCCCAAGCAGGCGGAACGGGCAAATCAAAGGTAAAAGTGCCCTTGATTCCGCCACAGGCAGGCGGAACGGCCAAATGAAGGGCAAAAATGCCCTTGATTCCGCCACAAGCAGGCGGAACGGCCAAATGAAGGGCAAAAATGCCCTTGATTCCGCCCCAAGCAGGCGGAACGGGCAAATCAAGGGCAAAAATGCCCTTGATTCCGCCCCAGGCAGGCGGAACGGCCAAATCAAGGGCAAAAGTGCCTCTGATTCCGCCCCAAGCAGGCGAAACGGGCAAATCAAGGGCAAAAATGCGCTTGATTCCGCCCCAAGCAGGCGGAACGGCCAAATCAAGGGCAAAAATGCCCTTGATTCCGCGACAAGCAGGCGCGCCCGGTTCGCAGCTGTGTGCGAAACCGTTAGTAAGTTATTGTAAACGTTCAGCTTGCTTTCAACTTGCCAGGTATAATTAAATTTAAAATTTTTAATAAGCCCTTTGGCCTGATTTTACACAAACCGTTTTCCGCGTGATTAATACGGTTAAATAAATATATATGTGCAAATAACCCCAATCATCGTTAGTCTCAGCATTTTATTAATCAGCATTTTATTAATCGCATTATTAATCGCACTCTAATCATCATTTCCAGCTATAGCACCAGTCCCAGCCCTATCAGCACTCACTAATCTCTGTCCTAATGATAAAGAGGAGGTTTCTGCTAATGTCTGACAGGAAGCCAATATTGACCCTGCTAGTACTGTTGACCGCCAGCTTAAGCTTGGCTGCGTGCAGCCGGGCGGATACAGCCGCAACGGACTCCCGCAGTTTTCATACGCTGGCTGATGAGCAGATTAGCGGGCCGCAGTATTTTCCCGGGGATTTGCCGATTCCGGAGGGGGCGGGGATTACGTTTACGGAGGGCGAGCTTACGGGCGGCAAGAAATCATCCATGCTGATCTATGAGACAGACGAAACGATGGCCGAACTGGGCACGACATACCTCAAATATGTAAAGGAAAAAGCGCTTGAGAGCGGGACGCAGATTTTGGATAAGGATAACCTGCTGATCAGCGGAAAAGCACCGGGCAGCTATTCCTATTCGATCATCGGCAGCAGCTCTGCGGCGAAGCCCGGCGGTGCCGAAATCATCTTAACCTGGATCGAAAATTAAAAGTTTCGTGCTTAAATACAGGGTCCATCGAATTTTTTGCCGGAGATTTTACATAGCGTTAACGTTCAGGCTATCCTCAGGTCATTTTGGGGCTGGTCTTTTTGCGTACTTAATATTTCCAAAACATTCCTCTCGAACAGAATTCACACATATAGCAGAAAATAGCATTAGCAGTTACCTATATGAAAAGGGTGAATCTAATTGAGAAATAGTAAATGGTTCAGCGCGGCTTTGGCTTCTGCACTTCTTGTAACAGGAGGAGCAGGCACGATTTTGGGGGCAAGCAGCGTTAGCGCCGCGGCCGTGGCAAGTACAGTTAAAACGGGTACAGCTACATGGACTGTAAACAGCAATCCGGCCCAGTTCAGCACAATTGACAGCAGCGGCTACAAACTGTATTCGCTTAGCCAGGTAGCCGGTGAGCTTGGTGCCAAGCTGATTCTCACAAACAGCGGTTTTGAATTGAACGACAGCAAAGGGCTGCATACCGTACAGCTTCAGGCAGGCTCCAAGAACTTCGTGGTAGATGGTGCCGCCCAGCAGTTTACGGTAGCACCTGTTGTATATAACGGAAAAGTTTATGTGGAGCTGACCAAGCTCGTAACCGCACTGGGCGGCGAATTGTCGGCGGATGATCTGGACATTTTGAGCTTTGCCCGTCCGGAAGGCCAGTTTGATACCCTGCACTGGACTGCAGACGGCAACATCATTGCGAACAAGAGTGATTCCGAAACTGCCCAGCTGCTGAAGTTCAGCGCATATCCGGGTGACTATGAAGTATTTTCTTCCAATGAAAGTGCACTTGATTTCGCTGTTTCCGCCGACCAGAAGTGGGGCGCGTTCACCGATGAGACAGGCCAGCTGAAGCTGATCAACCTGGCTAGCGGCGCGATCTCCTCCCTCGGTACGGATACCAGCGTGAAGACGGATCTGGTGTGGTCGCAGGATGGCAAGAACATCTACTTCATCCAGGGCGATAAGCAGGAGAAGATTGCCCAGATCGCGGTTGAAACGGGAACGGTAAAAACCGTGCTCGAAGATAAGGTGGAAAACAAATCCGAACTGCGTCTTGCTTCTGATGCAAAAAGCGTAGTGTATATCGTCAATGTAACCGGCGTAGCCAAAAACGATGCCGACAGCACTGAAGATTCCCTGACTGTAGACTACAGCAAAGCCGGAGAGCAGCTCTACAAGCTGGACATTGTAACGAAGGATGCCAAGCCTGCAGCACTGACCACCGCTCTTGATAACAAGCTGTACCCTGAGATTCTGGCTAACGGCGGAATCGTATATCTGAGCGCAGATGCTGACGGAAATGCGGCTAACACCCTGAAATCTATCGCAGCAGACGGAGCAATTACGAACATTGCGCTGGATACAGAAGCTACTTGGTCTACTGGAGTAAGCACTGGCCTGGTCGTATCCGGTGTGGCTGCGGACGGCAGCACTACAATCTATTCCATCGATGCAAGCGGCAATAAGACCGTCCTGTACCAGACAACGGAAGATGTATCCGAGGTTGCGGTTTCCCATGACGGCAGCAAGCTGGCGGTAGTAAGCGATGGCAAAGTCCTGCTGATCCAGGGCGGCAAAGCACTGCAGCTGACTAAATAAGACACGTCCCTCATAGCCCACACAATATAACGGCATAGCGCCGGGAGGAGAATTCAGACAATGAAGCTTTTCAAAAAATTTACGGTAACGGCACTGACAGCAGTAATCGCGGTGACGGCATCATTCGCAGGTATTGCGGCTGCAGCCGACACACTCAAAGGTAAAATTACGATCAACGGTTCTACGGCACTGCTTCCGCTCACACTGCAGGCGGCTAAAGAATTCCAGAAGCTGCACCCTAAGGTGAAAATCGCCGCTTCCGGTAAAGGTTCCGTAACAGGACCACAGGCTGTAAAAAAAGGCATCGCTGATATCGGCGCCTGCGACTGGGATGCAAGCATGGACGTTCCGGGCTTCAAGGCTTTTGACGGCCAGGTAGCGAACAAGGTAGCGGTTATTCCTTTTGCAACCATCGTTAACAAAAATGTCGGCGTTGAGAACCTGACTACTGAGCAGCTGGCTGGTATTTTCTCCGGTAAAATCACTAACTGGAAAGAGGTTGGCGGTTCGGATGCTAACATCGTAGTAATCACACGTTCTTTCGGTTCCGGTACGCGCGTTAACTACCAGGCTAAAGCACTGGGCGGCGGAGACATCGTGAAGAAAGAAAAGAACTACAAGGAAACAGGCTCCAGCGGTGACATGAAGACTGCCGTTGCCACTACTCCTAACGCCATCGGTTATATTGACCTTGTATACGTAAGCGGCAGCGACATCAAGGCTGTAAAGCATAACGGTGTAGCAGCTACTACAGATAACGTAATCAACGGATCTTACAAGATCTGGGCATACGGCTATTACATGACTAAAGGCCAGCCAACCGGCGCTACTAAAGAATTCATCGAGTACGTACAGAGCAAAAAGTTCCAGAACGGCTCGCTTAAAAAGCTTAAGTTCATCCCGATCGCAGCAATGAAAGGCTAAGCAAAAGCTTCATTATATTGAACGGTAACAGCGGCCAGCTCCGGAATGTACGGGGGTGGCCGCTTACAGGAGGGAAAGTATGGGGGCACCCGTCCAAAGCCTGGCATCCCAATCGCCAAAGAAGGCTGAGCATAGCAACATTAATGAAAAACGCCACAGAAGACACCTGCTTGGCAACCGGTTATCGCGTTATTATTTCTTTTTTAGCATCCTGGCATTGTGCTTCGTGCTTGCACTTGTCATTATATTTATCGGAAAAACGGCGCTGCTCCTGTTCGGCGATGTCTCTCCGGCTGAGTTCTTCCTGTCCTTTAACTGGACACCGGAGGAGGAGGCTTTTGGTGCAGCAGCCTTTATTGTAAATACACTTACACTGACTGCGCTAACGCTGCTGATTGCAGTGCCGATTTCTGTGGGGATGGCTGTGCTCTGTGCGGAGATTGCCCCGAAATGGATGAAGAGCTTCATTCGTCCCGTGCTCGACCTGCTTGTCGGCATTCCTTCTATAGTATACGGCTACCTGGGCCTCACTGTATTGCTTCCTTTCCTGCGCAGAATCAGCGGTGAAGGACTGGGCGACGGTGTTCTGGCGGCTGCGCTTGTCCTGGCACTGATGGTGCTGCCGACCATTTGCCGGATCAGCGATGATGCCATACTAGCGGTTCCGCGCAAATTCCGTGATGCGGCCTATGCCCTCGGCTCCACCCGTCTGCAGGTCATTATGCGGGTTGTGCTGCCGGCGGCCAAGCGGGGGATTATCTCGGCGATTATCCTCGGTATGACCCGAGCTGTCGGTGAGACCATGGCCGTGGTTATGGTTATCGGAAATACGCCGCAGCTGGCCAAAAGCCTGTTCACCCCGTCCTCCGTACTGACCAGTAACATTGTAATGCAGATTTCGAACGTGGAATTTGACTCGAACTGGAACTACGCGCTGCATATGATGGCCTTCCTGCTGCTGCTGATTTCCTTTGTGCTGATTCTTGTTATCCGCGTAATCGGCCGTAAACGGGAGGATGCATAATGAACTTCACGCGTAATGCTCATACTGCACGCTCCCGCCGCAACAACAAGATCGCTACATTTGGCTTCTATGCGCTGGGTGCGCTGGTCATGCTGCTGATCTTCTGGCTGCTCTTTACGATTCTCAGCAAAGGCTTGCCGCAGCTCAGACCCGAGTTCCTTATCAGGCAGCCCGAGGAAATTGATCCGGGCGGCGGCATCGGACCGGTGCTGTTCAATTCCTTCTATATCCTGTTTATCTCGCTGCTGATTTCGATTCCGATTGGTTTGGGAGCCGGGATTTATATGGCGGAGTACGCTCCGGACAACCGTTTCACCGGCGCGCTGCGCATCTGCGTAGAATCCTTATCCTCTGTACCTTCGATCGTATTCGGCCTCCTGGGGCTGGCCATCTTCGCCGAATACTTCGACATTGGCCTGACCATTATCGGCGGCGGTGTCTCACTGGCCCTGCTTAACCTGCCGATGCTGGCCCGCGTAACCGAAGAAGCGGTGCGCGCCGTTCCAGGTGACATCCGTGAAGCCGGCTATGCGCTGGGGATGACCAAATTCCACGTCATCCGCAAGGTTGTACTGCCTGTGGCGCTGCCGTCTATCGTTACCGGCATTTGCCTGGTGGCCGGACGCGCCTTCGGGGAATCAGCGGTTATTATCCTGACCGCCGGCCTAAGTACCTCCGGCGAAATGTGGGACTTTAACCTGTTCTCCCCGGGGGAAACACTCGCGGTGCATCTCTGGTATGTGCAGTCCGAGGCGATTGTCGAAGACGCACGGCAGATCGCCGACAAGTCGGCGGCGGTGCTGGTCTTCGTCGTGCTGCTGATCAACTTCATTTTCCGGTTCCCGCTGTGGCTGGGCAACCGCAAAAAAGGACACTAAAATGGGAACGGCTGCGCCACCTGGACGACCTCAAGAAAAAGGGACTGTAAATGATGATGTAAGTTGCGGACAGCCGGTTTACGGCTGTCCGCTTTTTAATGGAGAAGCTGTTTTAATCTTTAGTTGACCCGGCTGCCGCCGCCTGCACTTGCTGCTTCCGCCCGAACAGGTTCACTCCCAGCACGCCGGCGATAATCAGCGCTGACCCGGCCCAGTGGTACCAGGTTATCTGTTCCCCCAGGAACAAGGCTCCGGCTGCTAATGAGACTATGGTTGCCAGGTTTGAGAACACGCTCATTCTGGATGCTTCGATGACGGACAAAATGTAAGCCGACGTAAGCGTAGTGATCAGCGAGGCAATGACACCTAGATACAGAACCGCCAGCGTAAAGGTGCCGCTTTTAAGCGGGGTAAACAGAGTGTTCAGCGTTCCGTCAGCAGAGTGGCTGATCAGCGAGGTGAGGAGGAATACGGTGAATCCGGCCGCCATCAATGCACAGCTGATTTCGGACGGGGTGAATGCCTTGGCCAGCAGGCGGGCCAGCACGCTATACCCGGCAAAGGCCACACAGGTAAGGAACAGCATCAGAATCCCGGTCATATTCGCCAGATCGATGCTGCTGCCCTTCATAATGAAGATGAAAACGACGCCGAAGACGGAGAGGAAGACGGACAGCTTTTGCAGCAGGGTGGTGGCTTCTTTCAGGAACAGCGCAGCTACAATCAGCGTCACCACGGGTGTAAAGGCGTACAGAATGCCTCCCTCGGCCGAAGTGGCATGCTGCAGACCGAACGCCTGGAGTGTAAAGAAGCCCAGCGGATACATGGCGGACAGCAGCAGCAGCTTGAACAGCGGCTTGCCCCGGTAGTTAAGCTTAATCCAGCCGAAGGCCACCGGAACAGACATTACGAGAAAAGAGGCGGCGAATCTGTAGGCCAGCGTATCGAGCGGACCGGAGAAATCGAGCGCTTTTTTGGTAAACAGAAATGAAAATCCGATGATCGCCGCATTTAACACGGCAAGCAGGTAGGCAAGCTTAACTCTGGCAGGTTGTTTCATGATGATAAATTCCTTTCCCTTAATGCAGTTTGAGATGAAGAAGACCGTTATGGCCGCTCATCTGTTACTTTAAAATTAAAGGGATTGGCCGGGTGCTGCAACGGGAGATTCGCTGAATTGTACCGGTACAGTTCTCTGTTATGTGTTAGATAGGGGAGAGGAGAGAGGGCGAAATAGCCCCTTCCGGTAATTGCTTAAAATTAGTAATAATACTACAATGAAGGCAAATACGCAGAACCCGCAGTTTTTCGACAAACAGGCATAACCAGAGAGGGGCAACTCAGATGCCGGACCGCATGAACGAGCAGGAACTGAACAAGCTGATCAACATGCTGGAGCTTTCGGAGAATGTGGATGAGAACGAGCTGGATCATCTTTTTATTGAGCCTGAATTCGAAAATGATCTCGGAGGGCGGGTGCTCGTCCGGGCTGGTAAAATCTTTGTCCAGGACCCGCTGCCCGGCGGCAGTCCGGCCGTTATATCTGCCGCTGCACCAGTCGTAGTCCTGGTAAACGGACAGCAGATTTCCGGTCCCGCCGAAGTAACCTCACTCGATAAGATCGAATGGTCGATAACGGAGCCCCCGCTGTACAGGATTCATGTATCCGAGGATCATCTGCAGGCTTTTTTCACCTTGTATTCAACCCGGCGTTACCAGTGGAAGCTAAGTGACTGTTATTCCTCCAGCATGATCGAAGTAGAAGCGGCGATGGATACAGATACCGTGATCGGGCTGCTGGGCCTCAATCAGATTATTGCCGATTTTGAGCAGCGGGGCATTATGCAGAACCTGAACATTTCCGGCATTCATGCCGAGCTGCAAAACCCAACCTACCAGCCGATTACAGCGGCCAAGGGGCGGGCGGCGGTTCCGGGGGAGAATGCGGCGCTGGAGCTGTTTTTTTCGGAGACGATTGAGAATGAGTTCAGCGAGATTGAGGGCCAGGTGGACTTCCGCAGCCATCTCCGCATTCCTTCCGTAATCAGGGGCCAGGTGATCGCCCGCAAAATTCCTTGTGTGGAAGGGATTCCGGGCTGTGACGTGTACGGGGAGATCCTGTATCCGCCGCTCCCGGGCGATATTACGATAGTTGCCAAGAATAACACGGTGCTGCTGATCAACAACGAGATCCGTGCGCTGCGCGAGGGCCGTCCCCGGGTAACGGGGGAGAAGATTAAATATTTTGATATTACGACTACTTACACGGTTCCGGGCAACGTCAGCATCCAAACAGGCAATATCCTTTTCTCCGGTGATGTGGTCGTGCGCGGCAATGTCGAAGACAATATGATTATCGAATCGCTCGGCAATGTCTACGTGGAAGGCAATATCTATAACTCTACTATTACAGCGACGGGAAGTATTGTTGTAAAAGGGAATGTTGTCAACAGCAACCTGTATTCCGGCTATTTCGGCGTGATGTACAACCGGATTTTTAACTGCTCCAAGCTGCTGATCGAGGAGGCTCTTCTGCTCAAAAAAGCGGTCCGCATGCTGATCCAGGCCGTCCAGGCCCGCAAGCAAAGCGTAAAGTACGGTCAGGCGGTGGTGCTGCTGCTGGAGAGCAAGTTTCAAAAAATCCCGCAGCTCATTAAGGAGCTGCTCTCCCTGCTGGCTACCGTCCAGGCTTCGTATCATCAGGATCTGGAGCAAACGCTGCATTTTTTGAATCTGATGCTGAAGCCGGTGAAGCTGATTGATTTTATGAACGAGGCTGCGCTGAGCGGGGTGATCAGTATGGTCGAGGAGCTGCACGCAGGCGTGGCCCGGATGCAGGAGAACAAAGTCGAGATCAGCATCGGTAAATGCCAGAACAGCACGCTCAAGTCCAACGGCGACATCAATATCCACCGGAACGGGATCGTACAGAGCGAGCTGTTCTCCTCCGGCAATATCACCTTCCGCAAGGTGTTCGCGGTGTGCCGGGGCTCCAAGCTGGAAGCAGGCGGCAGTATCAGCGCATATTACGTCGGCGGCGAGAGCGTCGCGCAGTCCTTTCTCAAAGCCAAGCACAGCATTACCGTGCGCAAAATCTACACCGGCCGCATCACCATCGACCGCTACACCG
The DNA here is from genome assembly GCF_038595055.1 of Paenibacillus sp. FSL R7-0345. Classification (NCBI taxonomy): domain Bacteria; kingdom Bacillati; phylum Bacillota; class Bacilli; order Caryophanales; family Paenibacillaceae; genus Paenibacillus; species Paenibacillus sp. FSL R7-0345. Next base: position 5,649,781 of record NZ_CP152002.1, on the reverse strand, counting down.
CAGACATCACCACGCCGCTGGAGAACATCACATTCGACGCGGAGAATATCCGCGGGGTTAAGCTGGAGATGGAGTCGAAATAACGCGCTCGCGTTATTGTGGGAGCTTGTATAGAGGGTATGGCTGGAGCGCAGTTTGTGCGTTGTATGGAGTAGTCTGCAAAAAGAGTCCGGTGAGTTTGGGATGCTGGAAGGTAGGGAATGCGCCTGTACGAGGCTGGCGGGGGATTTCAACTACCTTATTTTGCAATTTGTTTCCTTAGGCCGGGGTTGTAACGTATACTGACGGCCCCTAGCTGACAGCCGGGAAACGACCCTGCGTTTCGAATTCTAACGGACTCAGGAGACGCTATTGGTTAGTTTCGGGGCATTTTCTGCGTTTAACGGACTCAGTTGCCGTTATTTATGCAGATGGGCAGCAAATGTTCCGATTTGGAGCAGAATAGCGGCTGTGGAGTCCGTTAAAGCGGGTTTGAGCGGAAAACGAGCCGAATAACGTTATCTGAGTCCGTTAGAAGTAGCCGGGGGGGGGGCTCAGTGTTGCCCCGGAAGCCACGGAAAGCAAAAACAGCCTCCCCGAAGGAAGGCTGTTTCAGCTTAGTACGTCCCGGAAGGGATTCGAACCCCCGACCGTGCGCTTAGAAGGCGCATGCTCTATCCGGCTGAGCTACCGGGACATGAATACTCAAAAGCAAGCAAAAATTATGTTATCATAGATGAATAATTTTTTCAACTTGTTTTTTTGAATGCGTTACAGGATATGCTATAATCTACAATTGATCATGGTTCGGACAAAAAGGAGGTGCCCTCATTAATCAATTCAATTCCCCTGCCAAAGAGAATATCGTGCTGTTTCCGAAGACACTGGACTATTACCAGATCCAGCTAACGGTGATGCTGGAAAGTGAACGTTACGGGGAAGCGATGGAACTGCTGCGGTTTCTGCTGCAATGCCAGGGACAGGAAGAGCGGCACTACGAGGAATGGCAGTCGCTGCTGGACTGGCTGGAGGCTGCGTTTCCGTACGATGCCCGAAGCACACAGTCGGACAGGGCTGCTTCTAATGAAGAGCAGGATCTGAAGGAAGAGGATATGGCCCGTATACTGGCAAAATCTAAGCTGAAGGATGACGCGGGTTACCCTGATAAGCTGCTGCGCAAGGTGATGAATGAGCCGCTGTCGGAGGGAACAATCCTGGCGCTGGAGCAGCTCTCTTATCTGGAGGGCGGCCATGTAGATGATACACTAACCAATTGGCTGCAAAAGACCCCGGTGCATCCGCTGCTGCAGTTCCGCACGCTGCAGACGCTCAAAAAACGCGGGGTACAGGGCGTCATCAGGCTGGCCCGCGGCAGCGAGCTTGCGCAGATTGAGATTGAAGCGGTCCCGCTGCAGAATGAGGATTTTCCGCTGCAGGTTGCCCAGGTTATGGAGCGGGTGGCTGAGCAGGCTGAGGTGCATGAGCCTACGCTGTATTATTTTGCCCAGGAGCTCTGGGGACAGTTTATTATGTCGATTTACGGGTCGGGTGAATATCGTAAATTGCTGGATGGCGGGGATGAGCAGCTCGATATTTGGGCGGGGGCGCTGCATCAGCTGGTATCAGAGAGCCTGAACGGAACCCGGCAGGAGGAGGAAACCCGGTCCATGTATGGCATTACCGGAGGCATGCGCTTTCAATTTGAAGGGGCTTACCGGTCTCTGAGGGGATTTGTTAAGAGTTCCATACTTGATAAATAAGGCGATGTTGGATATAATATAATGGTTATTCTGTGCGTGAAGATATAAATAATCTAAAGTTAACATGCAACCTATTTTTGGAGGGAAAAGTATATTATGAAAGCAACCTGGGAAAAAATAGAGAAGAACCTTGGAGTTCTTGAAGTCGAAGTAGAAGCAGAGCGCGTAGCTGCTGCCCTCGACAAAGCTTTTAATAAAGTGGTTAAGAAAGCAAACGTACCTGGCTTCCGTAAAGGTAAAGTGCCGCGGCCGATCTTTGAATCCCGTTTTGGCGTAGAGAGCCTCTACCAGGATGCAATCGACATCCTTCTTCCTGAAGTATACGGCGAAGCTGTTGAGCAGGCTGACATCTTCCCTGTTGACCGTCCTGAAGTGGACATCGAGCAATTCGCTAAAGGCCAAGCCTTCATCTTCAAAGCGAAGATCACTGTTAAGCCGGAAGTGAAACTGGGTCAGTACAAAGGCCTGGAAGTTCCTGCCCAGAAGGCTGAAGTTAGTGAAGACGAGCTGAATGCTGAACTGAAACGCCTGCAGGAGCGTCATGCTGAGCTGGTTGTTGTTGAAGAAGACGCGGCAGTTAACGGCGACATCGCTGTAATCGACTTTGACGGTTCTGTTGACGGCGTTCCATTCGAAGGCGGTTCGGCTGAGCGTCATTCCCTGGAACTTGGCAGCAACTCCTTTATCCCTGGCTTTGAAGAGCAGGTTGTTGGTATGGCTACTGGCGATTTCAAGGATGTTGAAGTTACTTTCCCTGAGAGCTACCATGCAGAGAACCTCGCTGGTAAGGCTGCAGTATTCAAAGTGAAGCTGCACGAAATCAAACGCAAACAGCTTCCTGAGCTGGATGACGAGTTCGCTAAGGATGTAAGTGAATTCGACACACTGGAAGAATACAAAGCAGACCTGAAAGCAACGCTTGAATCCCGCAAGCAGGAAGAACTCAAAGGCGCACGCGAAAATGCGGTAGTTGACGCAGCAGCAGCAAACGCTGAAGTTGAAATTCCTGAAGCGATGATCAAGAGCGAAATTGCGAACATGGTTCGTGACTTCGACAACCGTCTGCGTCAGCAGGGCATGAACATGGACATGTTCCTCAGCTTCTCCGGTCAGACCCGTGAAGATCTTGAAGGCCAGATGAAGGGCGATGCCGAGAAGCGCGTTCGCAACAACCTGGTTCTTGAAGTGATCGCTAAGGAAGAGAACATCGAGGTTTCCGAAGAAGAAGTAACTCAGGAACTGGCTAGCATGGCTGAATCCTTCAAACGTACACCTGAAGAGATCCGCAGCATTCTGGCAGCGAATGGTTCCCTGAGCAGTTTGAACGAAGAAATCTCCCTGCGCAAAACAATCGACCTGCTTGTATCAAGCAGCGTTGAAGTTGAAGCACCTGCAGCTGAAGAAGCACCAGCTGAAGAAGCGAGCGCTGAGTAAGTTCAGCTGTAAACTCCATTTTACCTAGAGCGGCCAGGTAAGCCGGCCTCCATAATAGCAGTCAATAAGGCACGTAAGTTCTGTTACGTGCCTTATTTTTTATCGGTGGAGGACGTTTGTGTGTACATAACCAGCAGCTGTGATTGGCATTCTGCCAGGAAGTGCGCTATAATGGCAGGCACGCGGTATCATGCATTTTTTGCTGAAAGTGAAAAAATGACATCACGCCGCGAACGTGTTAAAATATTTTTGAAACGGTAAGACTAATCTGTATAGAGAAAAGAGGTTGGTGGCATGAGTCTGGTACCTATGGTTGTGGAATCAACTAGTCGTGGCGAACGCTCATACGATATTTATTCCCGGTTGCTTAAGGACCGCATTATCTTCCTGAGCAATGCGATTGACGATGATGTTGCCAATCTGGTCATTGCCCAGCTGTTGTTCCTGGCAGCGGATGACCCGGAGAAAGACATACACCTGTACATCAACTCTCCCGGTGGTTCTGTTACAGCCGGCATGGGTATATATGATACGATGCAATATATCAAACCGGACGTGTCAACGATCTGCGTCGGTATGGCTGCCAGTATGGGTTCACTGCTGCTTACAGCCGGAGCGCCAGGTAAGCGATATGCGCTGACCAACAGCGAGGTTATGATTCATCAGCCGCTCGGCGGTGTTCAGGGGCAGGCATCCGATATTTGGATTCATACAGACTGGATTCTCAAGACGAGACAGAAGTTGAATCAGATTTATGTGGAGCGCACAGGTCAACCCCTTGAAAAAATCGAACGGGATACGGACCGCGATAACTTTATGAGCGCGGAAGAAGCGAAGGAATACGGGCTTATCGACCAGATACTTTCTTCACCGATCATATCTTAAAGGGGTGGTTAGATGTTTAAATTTAATGATGAAAAAGGGCAGCTGAAGTGCTCCTTTTGCGGTAAATCACAGGAGCAGGTCCGCAAGCTTGTAGCAGGACCAGGCGTTTATATATGCGACGAGTGTATCGAGCTATGCACGGAAATCGTGGAAGAGGAGCTCGGCCACGAGGAAGAGCTTGATCTTAAGGATATCCCGAAACCGAAGGAAATCCGTGACATTCTTGACCAGTACGTAATCGGCCAGGAGCAGGCGAAGAAATCCCTCTCCGTTGCGGTATACAACCACTACAAGCGTGTTAACAGCCAGAGCAAGATTGAGGACGTTGAGCTGACGAAGAGTAACATTCTGCTGCTCGGTCCTACCGGTTCCGGTAAGACTCTGCTGGCTCAGACAATGGCGAAGATTATCAACGTACCTTTTGCTATTGCTGACGCGACTTCCCTGACAGAAGCCGGTTATGTGGGCGAGGATGTTGAGAACATTCTGCTGAAGCTGATTCAGGCTGCAGATTACGATGTTGAGAAGGCCGAACGCGGCATTATCTATATTGACGAAATTGACAAAGTAGCCCGTAAATCCGAGAACCCGTCGATTACCCGCGACGTTTCCGGTGAAGGCGTGCAGCAGGCGCTGCTGAAGATTCTGGAAGGCACAGTCGCTTCCGTTCCTCCGCAAGGCGGACGTAAGCACCCTCACCAGGAATTCATTCAGATCGATACGACGAACATCCTGTTCATTGTAGGCGGTGCCTTTGACGGTCTGGAACAGATGATTAAACGCCGGATCGGCAAAAAAGTCATCGGCTTCAACGCGGCTGCTGAAGGCCAGAAGGATCTGAAAGCCGGCGAATACCTGTCCATGGTATTGCCGGAAGATCTGCTGAAGTTCGGTCTCATTCCTGAGTTTGTGGGCCGTCTTCCGGTTATTTCTACCCTGGAGCCGCTTGATGAAACTACGCTGGTACGCATTCTCTCCGAACCGAAGAATGCACTCACCAAGCAGTACATCAAGCTGCTGGAAATGGACAATGTGGCGCTGAAGTTTGAACCGCAGGCCCTTGAAGCTATTGCCAAGGAAGCGATCAAACGTAACACCGGTGCCCGTGGTCTGCGTGCTATCATTGAGAGCATCATGCTCGATGTGATGTACGAGGTTCCGTCACGCGACGATATCAAGGATTGCGTGATCACCGAGCAAGTTGTCCAAGAGAAGGCGCTGCCTGAGCTGGGCATCAAGAAAGACAAAAAGAAAGAGGAAAGCGCCTAAAAGGCTGCTGACCTTACAATAATCTACATCACAGCCTCCACCGTTCTTCCGCTTATCCCGCTTCACCGCGGAGCGGGAGGGGTGGAGCTTTGATCGTTATGGGGGAGAGAGAAACCATGTTCTTGAGACACCAGACCCGGCCCGTCAATGTCGGCGGGGTCATTATCGGGGGTAACAATGAAGTTGCTATTCAAAGCATGTGTACGACCAAGACCGCTGACGTAGAAGCTACAGTGGCTGAAATTTTGCGGCTGGAGGAAGCAGGCTGCCAGCTCGTACGCGTAACCGTCAACAATGAAGAAGCAGCTGCGGCGATCAAAGAGATCAAGAAGCAGATTCATATTCCGCTTGTAGCGGATATTCATTTTAACTATAAGCTGGCCCTGCTGGCGATTGAGAACGGCATCGACAAGGTGCGGATCAATCCCGGTAATATCGGCCGCCGCGATAAGGTAGAAGCGGTAGTGAAAGCTTGTAAAGAGAAAGGCATTCCGATCCGGATCGGGGTTAATGCAGGTTCCCTGGAGACACATCTCCTGGAGAAATACGGTTATCCTACACCGGAAGCGATGGTCGAAAGTGCCCTGTACCATATCGGCATTTTGGAAGAGTTGGATTTCCACGACATTATCGTCTCGCTGAAGGCTTCGGATGTGCCAATGGCAATTGAAGCTTACCGTAAGGCAGCAGAAGTTATTCCTTATCCGCTCCATCTCGGGATTACGGAGTCTGGTACGCTGTTTGCCGGTACGGTGAAGAGCTCGGCGGGTATTGGTGCGCTGCTTGCGATGGGTATCGGCAGCACAGTGCGTATCTCGCTTAGTGCTGATCCGGTAGAAGAGATCAAAGTAGCGCGTGAGCTGCTCAAGACCTTTGGCCTGATCTCCAATGCGGCTACGCTCATCTCCTGCCCAACCTGCGGACGTCTGGATATCGACCTCTTTTCCATCGCGAATGAAGTAGAAGAGTATATCTCCAAGCTCAAGGTGCCTATTAAGGTATCTGTGCTGGGCTGTGCTGTTAACGGTCCCGGAGAAGCGCGTGAAGCGGATATCGGGATTGCCGGAGCCCGTGGTGAAGGCTTGCTATTCCGTTACGGCCAGATGATCCGCAAGGTCCCTGAGGCTGAGCTGGTATCCGAGCTGAAGAAGGAAATCGATGTAATCGTCGAACATTTTGAACGTACAGGCGAAATTCCGGGCCGTAAGCATGCCAATCTGGCTCCGGCTGTGCAGCCGGGGAATGCCTGAGCCGGCTGCACCCGGAGCTATCCTATAAGAATGTACTCATCCGACCATACGCTAATTACATTAAATCCCCTTAAATTCCGGAGTTTCCGGAGTCTAAGGGGATTTTTGGCTTTCCTGCTGCTGCTTCAGGAGCTTCAACCGGACCACGGCAATGAGATAGAGAACGGCTGGAATAACCAACAGAAAGAGCGAAGAAAATTTCATCCATACGGTAGAGATGATGTCATTAACATACACAGTGTTGATATAGGTATTCCAGGCGATAATCAGGAACAGGACGGCCAGCGGATAGATCAGATGATTTTCCTGCTTCAGTCCGAATATACTGCGCAGTCCCTGAAGCATGGACTGAAACAGAATAGAGATTTTAATGAAATAGGTCAGAATCCAGATAGTGATCAGTATACCTTCCACACGCTGCAGGATATTGCCGATATTAATGGTTTTGGCCAGGGCATATGCGGGGAAGGTGCTGTTCTCCGTCTGTTCAATGCCAAGCACAAGCACGCTGAGCAGCACGATGGCACCGAGGACAAGGTCCCCAGCAGCAGCTCCGAGAAAGTAGGCGCGTTCACGGGACTTCTGGTGCTTGACCAGCGGGAGGAAGACCATCAGCACAATCACTTCCTGAAAAACAGAGGATTGCAGTCCGGCCTGCAGCACCGGCATCCATCCGTCCTCCAGCACGGGCTTGATATAATTCCATTCGATCTGCGGAATCAGGGCCAGAATAAGGATAAGCAGCAGCACCACTACCCACGGAAAGAACAGCTCTCCGACCCGGGCCAGGATGATGATCCCCTTTCGGACGCTGATAATAGCGGCGATCAGGAATATAATCTGCACTACCTCCGGCGGCGTTTCCGTCATCACCTCACCGGAGACGAAGAAGCCGAGATTGCCCAGAAGAGTACCGATCAGTGAGATGAAGTAGAACAGGTAGACCAGTGTCAGCAGCTTGCCGGGCCATTTTCCGGTGACAGATTCCAGAATCTCATACAAGGACCGTCCGGGGTACAGTCTGGCAAGGGCGATATACAGAGTGACCATCAGCAGATTGATCGCCATACTGACTAATGAGGCAATCCAGGAATCCTCTCTGGCGATATGGGCCATGCCGCTGGGTATGACCAGAATGGAGGTGCCTATGGTTAGGCCGAAGGTCAATATGAAGAACTGTAATGCACTTATCCCTGTTTGGCGCTTCACAGGCAGCCTCCTTTCATCTCTTGATTAATCAGCCCGGAAAAAGCTGAATGAAGCTGCGGGCCCAGTCGAGCACCCTCCACTGCGGCAGACCGGCCATAATACCGATTGTAGATGCCAGGGCGACGGCCCACATCCCGTAAAAAACTAGCAGATCCCGCGGCGAGCGGGACTTAATTAATTGCGGCGTTTCGAACACAGGCACCAGTATGAGCGAAATGAATAAAAAGAGGCTCCAGTTCATTTTCGTTCCATCTCCTTTTGCTGCGGCTGCACGACTGAACCGATCCGCCGGATGGTTACATCGGATTTGACGCTGACCCTGACGGACTGGAAGCTCTCATCCCAGTGCTTGCGGTAGCTGCGCCACAGCTTCGGGTACTGCCGGTGCAGCTCCTCACCCAGCCCGAAAATATCAGAGTCATACTTCTCCTGGACCAGCCTGATATTGTCAGCCATCAGATTATCAAACTTCTCTTCCATCCGCTGCTCCAGCTCCTTGATGCTGGCTGTCTGGCTGAGATCCAGCCTGCTGTGCAGCGTGGTGAGATTGGCTTCGGCTTTTAGATGGATAACAAATTCAGGCTCATCCCGTTCATTGATCGCAATCCTGATACGGCTTCTGGCATCGGTGATGATAAAGCCGGCAAAGCCGCCGTCCGGGCATTCGACGCTGCCTTCGGTTGTATCTACCTCGTTCAGTACATAATTGACGGTTTTACTGGGAGCCTCCCCCAGCCAGCCGATCAGCTTGTCTTTTTTAAATACGGCGATGCCGGCCTGCTTGATCAGGGATTTGGGGATGACGTTCTGTATATTTTTGAGAGTGCCCTGCTCAGAAGTGTCACCCTGCAGCTGAACCCCGGACATGATCGGATTTGAACCGCCGCGCTCCAGCTCTACAATGAACTGCTGCAGCGTTACTTTTCCGGTGCCCGCCCAATTTTTGTGTGAGACAAGGATGGAGGAATAGAGGGAGTTGGCCGGGATCTGCTCAAAGGGAGTGATGACATCCAGGATTTTGGATGCGTCGGTATGCTTGGCTGCAAGCAAAAAGAAATCCGTTCGAAGCTCGTGGCTGCGGGTCAGGAAATCGATGGCATCGCCTACTCCTTGCCTGGCATAAGCTTCCCCGAATACCAGCACCCGGACATGGGCCAGATACAAATTGCGCGGAGTTGTACTGAGCATACGCTGGAGCGCTTCCGGAATCGTTCTGCCTGTAGCTTTATAGGTAACCACAGGCAGACTCCCGTTAGATGCGCCTGAGAGGCTGCCGGCCTGGCTGGGGTTCATTACCTGCGCTGAGACCGCATAGCCGTCCTTATCCAGATCCACGCCGAGTGCCATGACGATGGCCAGATCATTGAGCTCCCTGCGGCTCCAGCAGCCGCTGAGAACGGTTAAGCTGATGAGCAGCAGGATGCAGCCTAGTGATTTGGTATGCAAAAGACAGCCCTCCTCTTTCTGCTATAATCAAACCCGGCCAAAATACCGCTTCTTCATCCGCTGTGACAGCCTAAGCAGAGTATCTTTCTGGGCTTCCCGGCGCAGCGGGGCGAAAGAGCTCATATATGGAACGCCCAGCGACTCCAGGCTGCAGAGATGCAGAGCAAGAATAATCAGCGCAATCACCATGCCGTACAGGCCGAATGAGGCGGCAATGGCCATCAGCACAAACCGCAGGATCCGCACGGAGATGCCCACATTAAATGCCGGCAGGGCGAAGTTGGCAATTGCGGTAATGGCCACGACAATGACCATGGCGGCAGAGACGAGTCCGGCATCCACAGCCGCCTGGCCGATAACCAGGGTTCCGACAATCGAGACCGATTGGCCGATCGACTTCGGCAGCCGGATGCCCGCCTCGCGCAGAATTTCGAAGGTAACCTCCATAATGAAGGCCTCCAGAAAAGCCGGGAACGGAATGCCTTCACGCTGTCCGATCAGGCTGATCAGCAGACTGGTAGGGATCATCTCCTGGTGAAAGGTCGTAATCGCGATATAGAAGGACGGCGTCAGCAGGGCAAGCAGGAAGCAGAGGTAACGGAGCAAGCGGACCAGACTGGCAAAATCACTGCGTTGGTAATAATCTTCACTGGACTGGAAAAACTGGACCAGCAGCGCGGGGACAATCAGTACAAACGGGGTGCCGTCCACAAGAATAGCAATCCGGCCCTCCAGCAAAGCGGAAGCTGTTACATCCGGCCGTTCGGTGTTATACACTGTGGGGAATGGGCTGTAGCGCTTATCCTGAATCATTTCCTCGATATAGTTGCTCTCCAGCACACTATCAAGCTTGGCAGCATTCAGCCGGCACCTAAGCTCCTCCAGCGCCATCATATCCACTCTGTCTTCCATATACATGACGGATATGGCGGTACTGGTGGCTGCACCCAGCTTCCGTTCCTCAATCCGCAGCTGCGGATTCTTAATCCGTCTGCGCACAAGCGCAGTATTCTCGCGCAGCGATTCTGTGAAGCCCTCACGCGGGCCTCTGACGACGGACTGTGAAGCGGCATCCTCCACGGCGCGCTGTTTCAGATTTTCGGTCCCGACGGACAGTGCAGTTGCAGCTTTCTCAATGTAAAGAACCGTGTTGCCGCTGAGGATTTCCGCTTCAATCTGCTCCAGAGAATGGACTTCCCCTACTTTGCCGAGCGTGATCGTCCGTTCTTTCAGGAGCTTCACTCCCTGGGCAGGCTCTTCGCCGTCCAGCTTCGAGAATAAAGGCAGATCCCGGTGCAGCGCCTCAATCAGCGCCTGGGGATCGGCCATCCCTTCTATGAAAACAACCGCAGCAGAGAAGGAACCCAGCGCCAGAAAACGGTAGATGATATCCGTGCTCTGCCCCAGCCGGCTTTGCATCTCCTCCAGAAAAAGCGCCTGCGTAGCGGGAAGCTGCTCCCGCCGCTTCTCCGGATGGTACTTCTCAGTCATTTCCATCTCCTCCTGTCCGCTCAGTATTTCCGCCTGGATAGGGTAGTATGCAAAAAAATAGTGCAGCGCAAATCCCCTCTGCGGCGTTTACGAATTTCCTAAACGGCTATACTACCAAGTAGTAGCCAAAAGAGCCGAACAGATAGAAATGAATGAAACAGGAGGGTGACCTATGCAATTAGGTATATTGCTGATGATCGTGCAGCTCTTTTTCGCGCTGGTTATCGGCGTTTATTTTTGGAATCTGCTGCGTGGACAAAAGACCAACAAGACCGCGGTGGACCGGGAGTCGCGCAAGGAGCTGGATAAGCTGCGGAAAATGCGGATGATCTCCCTGACCAAACCGCTTTCGGAGAAGACGCGACCGGCAACAATAGGAGATATCGTCGGGCAAAAGGACGGGCTGCGCGCGCTCAAAGCGGCGCTCTGCAGCGCGAATCCCCAGCATGTGATCATCTACGGGCCGCCGGGAGTCGGCAAAACTGCGGCAGCCCGGGTCGTGATGGAAGAGGCGAAGAAGAACGCGCTCTCGCCTTTTAAGCATGATGCCAAATTTACGGAGATTGATGCGACTACGGCGCGTTTTGACGAACGGGGGATTGCCGATCCGCTGATCGGTTCGGTGCATGATCCTATTTATCAGGGCGCGGGGGCGATGGGTATTGCCGGAGTACCGCAGCCGAAGCCGGGGGCAGTGACGAAGGCGCATGGGGGCATCCTGTTCCTGGACGAGATTGGTGAGCTGCATCCCATCCAGATGAACAAGCTGCTCAAGGTGCTGGAGGACCGCAAGGTGCTGCTGGAGAGTGCCTACTATAATTCGGAGGACAGTAATACGCCGGCTTATATCCATGACATTTTTCAAAATGGCCTGCCTGCCGATTTCCGGCTGGTAGGAGCCACAACGCGGTCACCGGATGAAATATCACCGGCCCTGCGTTCCCGCTGCATGGAGATCTACTTCCGGCCGCTGCTGCCGGAGGAGATTGAGGTGATCGCCCGGGATGCGATCCAGAAGATCGGCCTAAAGCCGAGTCCGGAGGCGGTGGCTGTAGTCCAGCAGTACGCGACAAACGGCCGCGAAGCCGTGAATATGATCCAGCTGGCCGCCGGGCTGGCGCTGACCGAGCAGCGGGACACGCTGAGTGCCGCTGAAGTCGAATGGGTAGCCGGCAGCAGCCAGCTGCCGCTGCGCACCGAGCGCAAGATCCCGACCTCCCCGCAGATCGGACTGGTTAACGGGCTGGCCGTCTACGGCCCCGGTATGGGCACACTGCTGGAGATTGAGGTATCTGCCGCACCTGCAAAGAACGGGCAGGGCAGACTGAACATCACTGGTGTCGTCGACGAAGAAGAAATTGGCGGCGGCTCACGAACAATCCGCCGTAAGAGTATGGCCAAGGGCTCGGTCGAGAACGTCCTTACCGTGCTGCGGATGATGAACCTGGAGCCGGACTGCTACGACCTGCATGTGAACTTCCCGGGCGGCACACCGATCGACGGCCCGTCAGCGGGCGTCGCAATGGCTGTAGCCATCGTCTCAGCCATCCGCCAGCTGCCGGTAGACAATACCGTTGCCATCACCGGTGAGATCGGCATTCACGGCCGTGTGAAGCCGGTCGGCGGCGTCATCGCCAAGGTCGAGGCTGCCTTCCAGGCCGGCGCAACTACTGTCTTTATCCCTAAAGACAACTGGCAGTCCCTATTCGCCGATGTTGCCCCGCTCCAGGTCATCCCCGTCGACACTGTCGACGAGGTGTTCCGCCATCTATTCGGCGCCGGCACCGCCGACGTCCGCCTACCGGCTGTGTCGGGCGAGACGTTCTCCTCGGCTTCGCTGCTCAAGGCGGATGCTGCCGGGGAGAGTGCACAGGCGTAGGAAGTTGTGGCATGATATAAGGCTGTCTCTGCGGAGCAGCCTTATTTTATTGTAAAAGTAGCAAATTTTACATACAAAATGGTAAACTAAGGATATTGTATAAGGTGAAATTATCAAATAGGAGTGCGCATGTTGAATAAGTTAATACATAACAAGTACATCATTGCTTTTCTGATTATTTTGCTAATCATCCTTTCTTTCCTGCTGCCGGTTAAAGCAAATATTCTCGGAATAGGGCCGGAGTTAACCGATCATTGGTATACGAGCCAATAGATCAGTGTTCACGATTATTATGTAAGTGCCAAAGAGCCGGACACAGGGTGTCCGGCTTTTTTGTGCTGCGGGCATATTTGCGCTTAATCCCTCATAGATTTGGTTAATGATCTATACTGACAATCCAGCAAAGGGGGATGCTCATGTTACACGAACTAAGACGGAAATGGAATGATTTACTCGCCGGATATTATGAAACGCTTTATGCAGACTGCCTGGTTCCCGAGAAACGGATGGAACTGCTAATGAAAGCCCGTGAGTATTCTTATAGATCATATAGATTGAGCCGGACGCCGTGAGGCGTCTTTTTTTTGGGTTGAAACTGTGTAGCAGGGGATCCCCCATAACAGGTTTAGATTCGTTAAGAAAAAGAAGGGTTTTTTATTAAAAGAACCCTCCTCTGACCTGAATAAAACTTTATAATGTATGCTCTTTGCTGAAATCGTGGGATTGCTTGATTTTTCGCTTCTCTATACATCTATCAAGGACACTCGATAAAGTTTCTAATTGCTCAACGCTGGCGACATTTAAGAAGTATCGGATTAATCGTCGTAGTTGTATGTTCTGTATTTGAGTATTCTTCAAAAAAACCACCCTTTTTAGTAAGCTGATGAATATTATACTCTTATGGAAATGGGAAAGCTGTCATACTGTGTCGACTATTCTTTGGTTTGTATTATTAAATGTTTTTGTTTTATTTAGAAATAATTGGAATTTAAATAAGGGGAAATAATGAGGATAATTATTTTTATTAATGCTAAAACTCAAATAAACTGAATAAATCCTTAAAGTTAAAGTGAAAGGAAGAGAAATGTATACTTTATGTGCTATAATATATTCTACAAAATTCGACAGATTAGGTGATATTAATGAAAGTGGTTGTGTTTGGTTCGGGAGGTCATGCAAAAGTTGCTATGGAGATATTGCAAATAACGGGTTATGAAGTAGTGGGGTTTCTTGACGATGATTTGAACAGACATGGAGATATCATTAAAGATCTTCCTGTTGTAGGGGGGAGGGAACAGTTAGATTCATTAAAAGACGCTGGAGTAACAGGCGTGTTTATCGGGATAGGAAATAACAAAGTTAGAAAGGATATTGCTGACTATTTAAAAGATGAACCTTTTGAATGTGTGAATGCGATTCATCCAAAAGCGAATATATATGATTCTGCGAAACTTGGGAAAGGTTTGTTTATTGCTCCGGGTGTAGTGGTTGGTGTAGATTCAGTGATTAATGATTACTCGATAATTAATAGTGGTGCAACCATCGGGCATGATACAGTTGTCTGTCATGGTGCAGATATTTGCCCAGGTGTGAATATAGCTGGAAACGTGACGGTTGGGGAGTACACACAAGTAGGTATAGGGTCGAGAGTAATTCAAGGACTGTCACTAGGAGAAAACTCAATTATTGGAGCGGGTTCAATTGTGGTGAGGGATATACCAAGTAACGTAGTTGCATTCGGGAATCCGGCGAGAGTGACGAGAGAGCTTGATAATGCAGAACATTCATAAATCAGAAATCCAATAAACGGAGGGGGTATCCTTCGTTTTTTCTTTTTTTATGACTACCTATTGGATGATTTAATATTAATGAAACTGTGAATAGCTAGGTACTTAAGGAGCATACTCAGGAAAGGAAGAGTTAACAATAACGTTATATACAACGTGTAGAATGTCTTTGATAATTTAAACGTAGTTTAAGGATAAGGTTTTATCTTGAAGTTGTCAGTACCCAGTTGGTGTTTTCAACCTGCTTTTGTTAAAATGATGTATATGACATAACTTGAGAACCATGGGAGGTGCGAAAGCGATGATACCCAATAAATCCAAAGGTCGTCGTTTTCCTTTATTGCCGCTTAGAGGTCTTCTTGTGTACCCTAGCATGGTTCTGCACCTTGATGTAGGGCGCGAGAAGTCCGTTCGTGCACTGGAAAAAGCTATGGTTGAAGATAACCTGATCCTCCTCTGCTCCCAGTCAGAAGTGAATATTGAGGAGCCTGGACAAGAAGATATTTTTCGGGTCGGTACCGTCGCCAACGTGCGGCAGATGCTGAAGCTTCCGAACGGCACAATCCGTGTGCTGGTTGAAGGAGTGGAACGGGCCGAAATTATTCATTATACGGATAATGAGGAGTTTTACGAGGTTATGGCACGCGAGCTGCCGGAGCAGGAGGATGTCGATCAGGAGAGCGACGCCTTGATGCGTACGGTGCTCAGCCAATTTGAGCATTACATTACTCTATCCAAAAAGGTTACTCCAGAGACTCTGGCAGCTGTATCCGATATTGAAGAGCCTGGGCGTCTGGCTGATGTCATTACAAGCCACCTGGCGCTGAAGATCAAGGATAAGCAGGAGATTCTGGAAACCATCGATGTCAGCAAACGTCTGGAGAAGCTGCTCGACATTCTCAATAATGAGCGTGAAGTGCTGGAGCTTGAGCGTAAGATTAACCAGCGCGTGAAGAAGCAGATGGAGAAGACCCAGAAGGAATATTATCTGCGCGAGCAGATGAAAGCGATCCAGAAGGAGCTCGGTGAGAAGGAAGGCCGGGCTGGTGAAGCCGAAGAGCTACGCTCGCAAATGCAGGAGAAGAACCTGCCGGAGCGGGTACAGGAGAAGATTGAGAAGGAAATCGACCGTCTGGAGAAAATGCCGGCAAGCTCGGCCGAAGGCAGCGTTATCCGCAACTATGTGGATTGGCTGCTTGGTCTGCCCTGGAGTGAAGAGACGGAAGATGATCTTGATATTGTAAAAGCGGAACAGGTGCTGGATGCCGATCACTATGGCCTTGAGAAGCCTAAGGAACGCGTCCTGGAATACTTGGCTGTGCAGAAGCTGGTCAAGGAATTGAAGGGGCCGATTCTCTGTCTGGTTGGACCTCCGGGTGTCGGCAAAACCTCACTGGCACGCTCCATTGCCCGTTCACTGAATCGTAAGTTCGTCCGCATTTCACTTGGCGGTGTGCGTGATGAAGCTGAGATCCGCGGCCACCGCCGTACTTATGTCGGTGCAATGCCCGGCCGGATCATTCAAGGAATGAAGACAGCCGGAAGCCTTAATCCGGTCTTCCTGCTCGATGAAATCGACAAGATGGCTTCTGACTTCCGCGGCGACCCGTCCGCAGCCTTGCTCGAAGTACTTGATCCCGAACAGAACAATACGTTCAGCGACCACTTCGTGGAGCTGCCGTTCGACCTTTCGAAGGTTATGTTCGTGACTACAGCAAATGCGGTACACAACATCCCCCGTCCGCTGCTCGACCGGATGGAGATGCTGTATATCCCCGGCTATACGGAGCTTGAGAAGCTGCAGATTGCAAGCCGCTACCTGCTGCCGAAGCAGCGCAAGAATCACGGCCTGGAAGATGCACAGTTAGTAATTGAAGATGATACTCTGCTGAAAATTGTCCGCGAATACACCCGTGAATCCGGAGTGCGTAACCTGGAACAGCAAATAGCTGCACTCTGCCGTAAGGCTGCGAAGCAGATTGTATCCAGTGAGAAGGATAATGTTACGGTCCTTCCGGCAGAAGTTAAGGATTACTTAGGTGAATCCAAGTTCCGTTATGGAATGGCTGAGCTGGAGGACCAGATCGGAACCGTAACTGGGCTGGCTTGGACTGAAGTCGGCGGCGACACACTGCTGATCGAAGTAACGGTCGTTCAGGGAACAGGCAAGCTGACGCTTACCGGTAAACTGGGCGATGTCATGAAGGAATCCGCGCAGGCTGCATTCAGCTATACCCGTTCCAAGGCAGAGGAGCTGGGACTCGCCCCGGACTTCCACGAGAAGAACGATATCCACATCCATATACCGGAGGGTGCCATACCTAAGGATGGACCGTCTGCGGGGATTACAATTGCTACAGCGTTAATCTCTGCACTCACCAAACGTTATGTCTCTAAGGATGTAGCAATGACTGGTGAAATTACGCTTCGCGGACGTGTTCTGCCAATTGGCGGACTCAAAGAGAAGTCACTGGCCGCCCACCGGGCCGGCTACAAAAAAATTCTGCTGCCTAAAGACAACGAACGCGATCTCAAGGATATCCCTGAGAGCGTACGTAATGACGTGGAGTTTATACCGGTATCTCACATGGACCAGGTACTCCAGCATGCGCTTGTAGATCAGCAGGCAAGCCTAAGCAGTAAAGCGCCGAGTAGTGTGCATTAGAAAGGAAGTTCCAATTGAAAGTTAACAACGCCGAATTTATCATCAGCGCCGTAGGCCCTGACCAGTATCCAACGGATGCCTTGCCGGAGATTGCTCTGGCAGGGCGCTCCAACGTCGGGAAGTCGTCTCTTATTAACCGTATGATTAACCGTAAAAATCTCGCACGTACCAGTTCTACACCGGGTAAGACGCAGCATATGAACTATTACCGGGTTAATCAGGATATGTATTTTGTCGATTTTCCGGGATACGGTTATGCCAAGGTATCCAAGACCCAGCGGGCCTCATGGGGCAAAATGGTTGAGAAGTACATGGAAGAGCGCGAGACGTTGAAGCTCATTCTGCTGGTCGTAGATCTGCGTCATCCTCCGACGGCGAATGATAAAATGATGTTTGACTGGCTTAAGCATTATGATCTGCCGCTCTGTGTCGTAGCGACCAAGGCAGACAAGATTCCCAAGACACGCTGGCCCAAGCATATCAAGATTATGAAGCAGGAGCTTGGCGTATTGCCTGGCGATAATTTCATTTCATTTTCGTCCGAGCTTGGACTTGGACGGGATGAGCTGTGGGCTCTAATTGAAGAGTACAGCAGATTTGATGAAACGGAACAGTCAGATGAGGAGTCTTTGGACCCGCGGGAACCGGAAGATGATGTAACCGCCGGTCAGGAAGTACTGTCTGATGAGGAAGCCGAGTCCTGATTTTTATTAAGCTGTTCCCAATCATGAGATAACCCGCACTCATCCATGTATAATCGTTGTAAAGGCTGTTACAAAGAATAGAGGGATGGTTATGGCTCAGCGTTTGGCTACAGAATATGTAAATGTGACTTTGCAGATGACAGAGTTTCAGATGAACCAGTTTCTGCTCACAGCCGATACCTGCTATATCAGCCACCGGGTAAAGGTTGCAGGGGGCGGGGAACAGGTAATTGTTCTTGAAGAGGCCGGGGGCGAGGAAGTCCGCCTCACAGTCGAGAATAAGCACGGAATCTACGTATGTACGTTATCTTGCCGTGTGGTTAATGCACATCTAAATAATGCTGTCCGCAAGCTGTTCGTTACCTATAAAGGAACGGGGACTGTAAACAGAATCTATAAAGGCTTTACAATGATCTATTATTATGAACGTGGATCAGTGCGCCGGATTTCGGAATTGACGGCTTCAGGCAGCAAGCTGATCTATCAGCACAAGCACTCCCTGTCAGAGATAGTGGATGTTTATAAATCAGATGCTATAGAGCGTGAGATTAACGAGCTGCGCCGTAAGGCTGACGGATTGCTGGATCATCGTAATCAGGTACAGTCTAATGAGGAACTCGCTGAAATTGATAGAAAACTTGCGTTGATAGCAAAAAGTATGTTTTACTTAGAAGCCTAAGAGAAACAGTTAAAACTCATTTTTAGCAATCATTTCCTAGTGAAATGGTTGTATTTTTTTGACGAAACTATACAAATAAACTGGAAAAGGACCGATAAATAGGATATGATAGATATTCATAGCCACATTTTGCCTTTTATGGATGATGGTGCTGTCGACTGGGAAGCGGCCCTCGCCATGGCACAGGATGCTGTAAAGGATGGTATTTCCACAGTTATTGCCACACCGCATCATGCGAACGGAGTATATATGAATCCCGCCCCAACTATCGGACAAGCGGTAGAGCTGCTAAATGATAGAATACAGCAGGCTGGACTTCCACTGCTTGTACTTCCCGGTCAGGAGATCCGTGTCTACGGGGATCTGCTGGATGATTTGGGGCAGGGGGAACTTCTGGCGCTGGCAAATACAAGATACATTCTGCTGGAAATGCCATCTTCGCGTGTGCCGCGCACAATGGAGGAGACCTGCCACGAGCTGATCATTCAAGGCTTCGTTCCGGTTATCGCCCATCCTGAACGTAATGCTGAGGTTGCCAGTAATCCTGCCAAGCTTGAGAGATTGATAGAGCTGGGAGCAGTAGGGCAGGTGACTGCCCAGAGTCTGGCCGGAACCTTTGGAAGCAAGCTGCAGAAATTGTCGATTGATCTGTGCCGAAGAAACGCAGTTCATGTTATCGCATCGGATGCACACGATAACAATCATCGTCCTTTTGGACTTAGTGAAGCTTTCAAGGTTGTGGAGAAGGAACTGGGTGCTGTGGCTTGCGACAATTTACGCCAAAATTCGCAGAAAATCATCGACAACGAGGAGCTAATTCGAGTTATTTATAGTAATTCTGGCAAGAAGCTTCATAGAATGTTCGGATTTTTTTCCCGTAAGGGGTGACCTATCATGTGAATGATGGTAGAATGGTTATTACTGGGTTATTGTTATATTTTATCAAAATAGTTTTGTTGCAGGGCGAAACAAAACTGGTAGTTCAGTAGTATAAGAAATATAAATACATATGAAGAGGTGGATGACAAGTGAGTTTGAAGAAGAAACTGGCAGTATCAACTCTAGCAGTAAGCATGGCAGCAGCATCCGTAGCTGGATTCCCATTCAGTAGCGAAGGATTGGCTAAGCACCTGAACGGTGTGGCATCAGCAGCTTCCGTATCCCACGATACAGTGAAGAACAAGATCAAAGCAATCTACTCCAACTTGACTGTAACTGAAGCAACTTATTTGAAAGCCTATTCTACTGAAGTAGCAGGCCTGAGCCAAGATAAGTTCGATGCTATTTTCGCTCCGGTTCTTGGCAAGCTTGAACTGAATGAGCAGGATAAGGCGACTTCCCTGAAACTGTTCAAGAGCGTATCCAGCGTAGTATACAATGTATATGCCGATGATTTCGATGCCCTGAAAGAAATTCGTTACGATGTGGACAACGTTAAGCTGTTCAACAGCATTGCAGCCAAAGCCCAGGTAGAAGGCCTTACCTTCGACGATATTCTTGATTTCTTCTTCGCTACTAACGGCGTAGAGGCAGAATTGCGTACTTTGCTGGGAAGCAAGACCAACGCAGAATTGATCAATATCATTGCTAATCCTGAATCCCAGAAGACACTGGTTAAGGATGCCGTGTACAGTGTGCTTCAGCACAAGACTGGCGCAGGCGCACTGACAGTCAGCGACGCAGTGTACAACTTGGGTATCACTGCCGATGACATTGTAACCACATTCAATAATGTGAATGCAGAGATCAAATCTGCTAAGCAGGCAGCACAGGCCCTTGCACTTGGTTACATCCGTGCATATCCGCTTGTTTCGACCGGGGGTAATACAGGCGGCGGTAATGGTGGGGGGACAACAGTCACTACACCAACTACAACTCCTGGCATCTATGATGTATCTGCTCAGGTGACTACTGTTGGCGGTAAAGCGACGCTGAACCTGGTAGATGCTAATGTACTCGCAGCATTCGATGCTCTGGTAGCAGCAAATGCTGGAAAGACAGATCTTACCCTTACCTTGAACTTGGGCACTGTAAGTGCTGCGATTGTAGAAGTTCCGCTGTCCAAAGCAATTATTGAAGCTGCCAAAGCTAAAGGTATTGCTAACGTAGCTGTAACCTTCAATGGTTTGACAGTAACGATTCCAGTAACCCAATTCGGTGAAGCTGTAACTTTGACAGTTTCTACTGAAGCTGATACTACAGTAACTTCTATTACTTCCCTGAAGTTGGCTTCTAAAGTATACTCCTTTGACCTGACAGTAGGCGGAGTGGAAACAACAGCCTTCAAACAACCGCTGATTATCAAGCTTCCACTGGTTAATACAACAGGCCTTGATAAAGAGCTTCTGTCGGTAGCGAAGATTGTATACGGTCAACTGCAATACCACGGTGGTGTTGTGGACGGTGATTACATCGTTGAACCGCGTGATACATTCTCTTCCTATGCTGTAGTTGAGAACAAAGTAACCTTCAGCGACATCGCCAATGTACAGGCTTGGGCTGGAAGACAGATCCAGGTTGTAGCAGCTAAAGGCGCAATTGAAGGAATCGGTTCCGGTAAATTCGCTCCTAAGAGCAATGTAACCCGTGCTGAGTTCTCCAAGATGCTGATCCGTGCACTGAACCTTGAGAACAGCACAGCAACTGAAAGCTTCAGCGATGTGGCTTCCACTGCATGGTACGCTCCTTATGTTGCCGTAGCAGCTGAGAAGGGCATCATTACTGGACGTAACGCTTCGACCTTTGATCCAAATGCAACAATCACACGTGCTGAGATGGCTACTATGATCTCTCGTGCAGTTAAATCCCTTAACCCTGCTGCAACTACAGATGCTTCCGCACTGAGCAAGTTCTCGGATGCTGCGAAGATCAGCGCTTCTCTGAAAGACGGCGTAGCATTTGCGGCAAGCAACAACCTGGTAATCGGTAATGCAGGTAAGTTTAACCCTAACGATACAGCTACTCGTGCAGAAGCTGCAGTTATTATCTACCGTACAATCAACTTCAAGTAAGCAATAATTAAGCAAGTGGAGAGCCTCCTCTCGTCAGTATGAGAGGAGGCACTTTTTTAGCGTGAAATGAAATATTACAGAAACGGCTTGGAGGGAAATTCACTTGTCAGCACAAGAATTGGATCTTCGCGATTATTTCCAGATTGTTAAGAAGAGACTGTTGATGATTGTCAGTATTGTAGTTGTTGTATGTCTGCTTGCGGGAATTTACAGCCTGTACATCAAGAAACCGGTGTATGAAGCATCTACTAAGATTATTGTTAACCAGACGCAGCAAGTTCAGACTGCAGCATCTGAGCTCGACCTGAACCAGATCAATACCAATATTCAAATGATTAATACGTACAAGGAAATTATCAAGACACCAGCTATTCTGGACGTTGTAGCCAATAACTACCCGGAGTTTAATACCAACGCTGAAGAGTTGCTTAAGAAGGTTAATGTGAGCTCTGTCAATAATACGCAGGTGATGACACTTGTCGTTCGAGATAATTCATATCAGAGGGCAGCGGAACTCGTAAATGCGATTTCACTTGTTTTCAAACAGGAGATCCCTTCCTTGTTCAATGTACAGAACGTATCGATCCTGAATGAGGCTAAGCTTAACCCGCCTGTTGAACCAGGACCAGTTGAGCCCAATGTCGTGATGAACCTGGCCATTGCTTTTATCGTATCGTTGATGATTGGTCTGGGTATCGCCTTCCTGCTGGAGTATCTGGATGATACATTGAAGACGGAAGAGGATATCGAGAAGTATCTGGGTCTGCCGACCATTGCTATGATTACCAGACTCGGCCAGGAAGAAACAAGAGGTACAGAAGCACAGGTACAGAAGCAGTCCAGAAAGGCAGGGGAACTCGAACATGTCACAACAGCCAAATAAACAACGCCATCTTATTACCGTGACTAATCCGCGCTCTCCAGTATCGGAAGCCTTCCGGGCACTTCGCACGAATATTGATTTCTCATCAATCGATGAGCGGATTCAGATCATTATGGTTACTTCCTCAGGACCGGAAGAAGGGAAGTCCACGGTTACAGCCAATCTTGCAGCTGCGTATGCACAAGCGGATAAGAAAGTGCTGCTAATCGACGGCGACTTGCGGAAGCCGACTGCACATAAGACGTTCTCACTCAGCAACCGCTACGGATTATCGTCATTGTTATCACAGCAATCCAATTTAAGTGAGGTTATTCAGGAATCCGGTGTTCCTAACCTGTCTATTATGACATCGGGACCGATTCCGCCTAACCCTGCTGAAATGATGGCCTCCAACCGGATGAGTATGGTTCTGCAGGAGCTGCGTCAGCAATTCGATGTGATCATGTTTGATACTCCGCCGTTGCTGGCTGTAACCGATGCGCAGATTGTTGCCTCAAAGAGTGATGGTGTTATTATGGTTGTCAGCTACGGTAAGGTGAAGCGTGATATCGCTGCCAAGGCCAAGGCGAACCTGGATAGAGTGGGAGCTAAGATGCTGGGGGTAGTGCTGAATAATGTCAAGCGTAAAGCCAGCGAAGGCTACTATTATTACTACTATGGAAATTGACATTGTTCTATAGATCAAATTGTTATTTTTGGAGGCACTAAAAATGACAGCGAAAACCAGAGTTATTATGTTGTTTCTTATTGATCTAGCTATTATTTGGTTCAGCATTGTAACGTCGTATTTGTTCCGTTTCTCTAATGGTATACCTCATGGTATACCTCAGGAATATGTAGTTCAGATGCTGTTATACGGAGTGATCTGTACGCTTGCATTTGGCGGAAGTCTGATTTATTTCGGACTGTACCGCAGATTGTGGCAGTATGCCAGTATCGGCGAGATCGTATCGGTTATGAAGGCTATTGTAGTAGGGGCAGTAATTTCATACGCAGTAGCTTTTGTTATGCTCCCGGCACGTGTTCCTTTCAGTATAGAAGTGCGTTCAGTTGAGACTATTCTTTTATTAGTAGGCGGTGTACGCCTATTCTGGAGGGTAGTTCGTAGGGGCAAATTAAATAATACAGAGACTGAGGTTCACACCTTGATTGTAGGAGCAGGGGACTGCGGCATTCTGATTGCCAAAGAGCTGACTGGTGTGTCTTTTGCCAATACCCGCTTAATAGGCTTCGTGGACGACAATGCTGACAAGCTCCACTTAAAGATTCTTGGAGTGCCGGTTCTGGGGAACCGGTATGATATTCCTAGAATAGTGAAGGAACGGGAGATTCACGAGATTATTATAGCGATGCCCTCGGTTTCACGCAGCATTATATCTGAGATCGTTAGCTTATCCAAGGCTACTGGTGTGAAGCTGAAGATTATTCCTGCGCTCAGTGACCTGATTACCGGTAAGGTATCAGTCAAGAAGCTGCGGGATGTCAGTGTTGAGGATTTACTTGGACGTGAACCGATCGTTGAAGATATGAACAGTATTCTTGGTTATGTACACAATAAGACGGTCCTCGTAACTGGGGCAGGAGGATCAATTGGTTCTGAATTGTGCCGCCAGATTTCTCCCTATGCACCAGACAAGCTTCTGATTCTCGGGCATGGAGAGAACAGCATCTATACAATTGAGATGGAGCTCCGCAAGAGCTTTCCTGAATTGCCAATTGTGACTGTGATTGCTGATGTGCAGGACCGTACACGGATGATGGAGGTCTTTGAGAGCCACAGACCGCATGTAGTCTTTCACGCGGCAGCGCATAAGCACGTGCCATTGATGGAGCGTAATCCTTCCGAGGCCATTAAGAATAATGTGTTCGGTACTCGTAATGTGGCAGATTGTTCAGAGCAGTACGGAGCCGAGCGCTTTGTAATGATTTCTTCTGATAAGGCTGTTAACCCTACTAGTGTTATGGGAGCAACCAAACGGATTGCAGAAATGTATGTACAAAGTCTAAATCCTACAAGCAGCACCAAGTTTTCGGCAGTCCGTTTCGGTAATGTACTGGGCAGCCGTGGCAGCGTTATTCCTGCCTTCAAGCAGCAGATTGCTGCCGGGGGCCCGGTGACGGTTACACATCCGGAAATGATCCGTTACTTCATGACCATCCCGGAAGCGGTACAGCTGGTTATCCAGTCAGGGGCTTTCGCCAAAGGCGGCGAAGTATTCGTGCTTGATATGGGAGAACCGGTCAAGATTCTAACTCTTGCAGAAGATTTAATTACCTTGTCTGGCTATGAGCCTTACAAGGATATCGATATCGTATTCTCTGGAATCCGTGAAGGCGAGAAGCTGTATGAGGAGCTGCTTACTGCAGAAGAGAATCTGGGTTCTACACAGCATGACCGCATATTTATAGGTAAACCAAATGTGGTTAGTCAGAATCAGCTGGAGCTGGAATTTAAGCGACTGGAACGTGTCTTGTCGGAAGAGCCGGAGGCCATCCGTGAAGTAATTAATCAGATTGTGCCAATGCAGCCGGTAGCCCAGGCGGCGATTAGCTAACTATTGTATGTGGAGGTACATGAAGTGAAAAGATGGAAGAAAGTATTAATCTGGACCTTGTCTGTAATTGTCGTGCTTGGCGTTGGTGGACTGTTTGCAGCTAACTATGCTGTGGATAAGTTAATGAATTCGATGGCAGGCGGGTTTGAGGTGGAGGATGCTGCTGATAATGCAGTGCAGGGTGAGGTTGTTGAGCCTGTTGTGGCTGCTGGAAATAATGACGATGCTGGATCTTCACAATCAGGAGAGCCAGTATCAACTGAAACACCTTCTGGTACTTCTGCTACAGATCAGTCTTCTTCAAATAGTAACAGTGCCAAGGGATCAGAATCATCGGCTAGTGCCGATAAGCCTGTCTCTACTCCTGCACCGACACCTGAAGTTGTAGATGGCATTGCCCATATATCAACTGACAAGGCCAAGGAAGTTCAAGATAGTGTCTCAATGAAGGATAAAGCCAATGTCGCTTCTATAGTGGCACAGCAATTGAGTGTTTCGGATATTAAGAGGCTTCAAGAGTTGGCTAAGGGCGGGTTAACTAATGAAGAGAAACGGGAAGCACGTAGTATCATTCTAGGAAAAGTGTCTGAGGATCAGTATAATGAATTGTCACAGATTGCCAAGAAATATGGTGTGAGTCAAGGTAAAACTCAAAAAGAAATTTTAGCTGAAGAAGAGCAGCTTAAAGCACAAGAAAAGGGGAGTGAATAAGTTGGCCAGAATGAAATTCCCGGCAGCTGCATTATTGCTGTTTGTACTTATAGGTTCAGCGCCTTTAACGGCTTCAGCGCCGTTGTCGGCATCTGCGGCTGCAGTAGCAGTTACAGATTCTATCAAGGTGCAGAGTATGGATGTCAAAATGGTCTTTGACGGAGTAAGCATACAGCCCCCAACAGGTCAGCATGTCTTCATATACAACAATTCAACATATGTTCCAATTAGATTCGTCTCCTATGCCTTGCAGAAGAGTGTAAGCTGGGATGCCAAAAACTTGAAAGTTACTGTGGCTGAGCCAAGCAGCTCCGAGCTGGTTGTTATTAAGGAATACCTTATGAATGCTGGAAGTACAAATTCTTCAGCAGCAGCTGCAAAGAATATTGTTCTTAGTAAAGTGAAGGCAAGCTATGTTTTCAATGGGTCAGCGAAGGCAGTTCCAGCAGGCCAGTCTAGCTTTATATTGAATGGTTCCTTATATGTTCCACTTCGGTTTCTTTCTGAATCTGTAGGTAATAAGATTTCCTGGGATCAGAAGACGAAGACCATTACAGCAACCTCTGCCGGTTATCAGGAGCAGAATAACGGTTCAACTGGAAGTGGCACAACAGGAGGTACGAGTCCTTCAGCAACAACGACTCCAGCACCAACGAGTGCACCATCAGCTGGTGGCGGATCTGCTGGAACTGGGACAGTAACATATGAGCAAATTACCAGCGCGACTGAAGCTAAGCTCTCTGCATTAAAAGCTCAGAGTCAGTCTACTTTGACCAGTCTTGCATTTCAATATTTTACTGCTACAGATGATACAAGTAAGGCAAGTATTTTAACTCAAGGTAAACAGCAGTTAGCTTCATTTACTGCTAGTTTCAATAATATTGTTGCTGATGCTGAGAATCAATTGACTGCTAATGGTTTCAGTACAGATATTATTAATCAATATAGAGCGGCATTTGAAGCTGATTTAGAAAGTGCAAGGAAAGTAGCTGAAGAAATGGGTTCTTGAATTTTTATTTTGGAGGTTCGTGATGGATTTAGGAATAAAAGATAAAAATGTACTTATTGTAGGGGCGAGTAAAGGTATTGGACGTGGAATTGCAGTAGCTTTCGCTGAAGAGGGGGCTATAGTTACTACGATTGCACGTAGTAAGGAGCTTTTAGTTAACTTACATGAGGAAATATCTGTGATTAATAATCAAAATAATAAATATTATGTCTCTGATCTAATGAATGATGATGCCAATATGCTTGCTAAGAAAATTCTGGAAGAACGTGGGACATTTGATATTGTGATTCATAATGTTGGTGGATCTCTAGTAAGTAGGAACGCTCTTGGAACATTGGAAGAATGGCATTATGCATGGAAATTTAATGCGGGAATTGCTATTGATATGAATAATATATTAATACCCCCTATGTTAGAAAAAGAGTGGGGAAGAGTTGTACATATTTCTTCAATTTCTGCCAAGATGCTTAGAGGAAATCCGTTATATGCATCCTCTAAAGAGTTTTTAAATGCATATGTAACAACTGTTGGACGTGAACTAGCTTCCAAAGGGATTGTTATGACTGCTGTTATGCCTGGTGCAGTGGCATTTCCGGGGAGTTATTGGGATAATTATACGCAAACTGATCCAGCTAGATGTGAGGATTTTCTAAAGCACCATCAGGCAGCTGGACGATTCGGTACTGTTAAAGAAGTTGCTGATGTTGTATTGTTTATGGCGAGTGAACAAGCGTCATTTATGCAAACAGCACTTATTCCTGTAGACGGAGCTAACATGTAGGAGGAGAAATTTTGAAACGCTTATTTGATATCACATTCAGTTTATTAGGACTGATAATTGTTTCTCCGTTTTTTTTATTATTTGCTGCTATTGTATTTTTTACATCACCGGGTGGTGTATTTTTTAGAGGAACACGAGTAGGGCAGTTTGGGAAAACATTTAAAATCTATAAATTTCGCTCTATGATTAAAGATGCTGAAGGAAATGGTAAGTGGAATGTAGGTGAGAATGACACTAGAATTACATCTATAGGTCATTTTTTAAGAAAAACGAAAATTGATGAATTACCTCAACTGATAAATGTATTGTTGGGCGATATGAGTTTCGTAGGACCAAGACCAGAATTACAGTATTATGTTGATATGTATACCGAGAATGAAAAAAAAATACTCGACTTAAAGCCAGGAATTACAGATTGGGCATCACTGACTAATTTCGAACAGTTTGAGAGTTTTACCAAAGCTGAAGATCCAGATGAAGCGTATCTAAAATTGATACGACCATTAAAACTTGAATTGCAATTATATTATAGAGATAATAACTCGTTTTTTGGAGATTTTAAAATAATTATCTACACTGTTTATAAAGTATTTACTCGTACTAGAAGGCTTCCTAAAGAATTGAGTTTCTTGGTTAACAAATTTCAAGTGGAACACTTAAGAGTTTCAACTGATGAACAGAAACTAATTGGTAAAGATGTTTGTGATAATATACAAAAAAGTGAGAAAAGTTCAATAGGGGGATATTCAGCATGACGAGCGAACAACTTGCATGGAAAATTAAACGCCATGGTATTGAAATGACTAGTATATCTAAAGGTTCTCACATCGGTGCTATCCTATCAGTAGCAGATATAGTGGCGGTCCTGTATAACGATATAGCTCATGTTGATTCTGATAATCCACTAATGTTGGACAGAGACAGAATTATTCTAAGTAAAGGACACGCAGGTGCATCTATTTACGCAGCCCTTGCTGAAAAGGGCTTTTTTAATGTTGAAGAGCTAAAAACCCATTATGCTGATGGTAGTAGACTCTCTGGTCATGTATCTCATAAAGGTATTCCAGGTGTAGAGTTTTCAACAGGATCACTGGGGCATGGATTATCAGTAGCTAGTGGAATGGCACTTGCTGCAAAGAAAGATTCAAAAAAACACAAGGTTTATGTGATTTGTGGTGATGGTGAATGTAATGAGGGATCAATATGGGAAGCAGCTATGTTTGCACATCATTATAAGTTAAATAATTTGATTGCTATTATAGACCATAATAAAATGCAAAGTTTAGATTTTTGTGAAAATACGATAGCGCTAGAACCCTTTCCTGAAAAATGGAGAGCGTTTGGTTGGGATGTTATCGAGATTGATGGACATAATCATAAAGAGCTAAAAAATGCATTCAAAATAGCTAATAATTCTGTTGAAAATCCAACTGTTATAATTGCGAATACAATAAAAGGTAAAGGGATCTCTTTTATGGAAAATAATATACTTTGGCATTATAGATCACCTCAGGGAGAAGAGTATGATGCCGCTGTTGCAGAATTGGAGAATAATAAAATATGAGAGACACTTTTGTCAAAACACTAATTGAAATTGCAAAAAAAGATAGAAATGTACACCTGATTACAGGAGATTTAGGGTTTGGCGTTCTTAAACCATATTGGGAGGAACTCCCTGAACAATTTACTAATGCTGGAATTGCCGAACAAAACATGACAGGAATTGCAGCAGGCATGGCAAGAGAAGGGAAAATAGTGTTCACATATTCAATTGGTAATTTTCCGACCCTTAGATGTCTTGAGCAAATAAGAAATGATTGTGCTTATCATAATGCCAACGTAAAAGTTGTTTGTGTTGGAGGTGGTTTTGTTTATGGTTCTTTAGGAATGAGCCACCATGCTACAGAAGATTTATCTATTATGAGAGCTCTACCTGATGTTACAGTATTGGCACCTGGTGATTTGACTGAAGCAGAAGAAGCTACTAAAGCTATTTATAATCAACCTGGAACTTGTTATTTAAGGCTTGGTAGAGGTGGAGAAAAACAAATTCATGAGAATATTAACAAATTTCAAATTGGTAAAGCAATTAATATTAATAAAGGTAATCGCATAGCAATATTTTCAACTGGTGCGATTTTTGATGAAGTTATTGAAGCAAGTGAAATGTTGAATAAAAAGGGATATAATCCCGAATTATACACATTTCCAACCGTCAAACCCATTGATAGAGAAACCATAGTGAATTGTTCTAAAAGATTTGATTTAATAGTTACTGTCGAAGAACATAATATTGTAGGAGGATTTGGCAGTGCTATTTCTGAAGTGATTGCAGAGAGTCATTCTGTTAAATCAAGAGTCTTAAGAATTGGCATTGACGATAAGTATTCTAGCATAGTCGGTTCACAGAAATATTTAAGAGAAGTTTATGGGATGAGCGCAATGGCAATTACACAAAAAGTAATAGAAAGTTTAGGTGAAGTATAAATGGGAAAAAAAATTCTCATTACTTCAACTAATGCAATGGCATATCATTTTTTAGTTCCTCATATAAAAAGTTTAATTGATGACGGGAACATAGTTGAACTTGTTTGTACAAATCTTAAAGGTTATGATGAGCTTTTAAAAAGTAAATTGGATGGGAAATACTTAATACCTATTAAATATGTGGATTTAAATCGAAGTCCATTTAAATTTAGGAATATTAGAGGGTATTTACAACTTAAAAAATTGATTAATGAAGGAAATTATGATCTGATTTCAACCAATGAACCTGTAATGGGTATTACAACAAGACTAGCTGCTAGAGGTAGAAGAAAGAAAGGTCTAAAAGTTATTTATACAGCCCACGGGTTTCATTTTTTTAAAGGCGGACCAATAAGCAGTTGGATTTTGTTTTATCCGATTGAAAGGATAATGTCATTTATAACTGACGCAATCGTAACAATTAATAAAGAGGATTACGGAAGAGCACAAAAATTTAATGCTAAGGAAGTCTTTTATATACCCGGTATAGGATTAGATACTAAGGCTTTTTCAAATGTTAATGCTAACAGAGAAGAAAAATGCGCTGAGATTGGAGTATCAAGTAAGTCAATAATATTATTTAGTGTAGGTGAGCTTGGCGAAAGGAAAAACCATGAAGTTGCAATTCGGGCTTTATCTAAGACAAAAAATAAGAAACTTATTTATGTCATATGTGGAGAAGGCGAGTTAGAAAGATATTTAAAGGATCTATGCAAAAAACTAAATATATTAGATAGGGTTTTTTTTCTAGGCTATAGAAAAGATATTGCGGAATTATGTAATATTTCGGATATATATGTATTTCCTTCTAAAAGAGAAGGTTTAGGGATTGCAGCTCTTGAAGGTATGTCTGCTAGTTTACCACTGATTTCTTCATATGTTAATGGTATAAGAGATTATACTAAAAATGCTGAAACTGGGTTCTGTTTAGATCCTCAAGATACTGATGGTTTTGCAAAAGCTATGGACTTGCTAGCCGGAAATGAAGCATTAAGGAAAAAAATTGGGAAAAATAATGCTAAAGTTGCTAATTCTTTCGATATAAGTAATGTTAAACATATTTTTAAAAATATTTATAATTCAGTAATGACTAATGGGAGAACGGATTGATGAAACCAGTAAGAATACTTCATGTTATTGACGGTTTGAAAAGTGGCGGTGCTGAAACTTTTATAATGAATATTTACAGAAATATAGACCGCAATAATATCCAATTCGACTTCTTAATACGGAATCAAAATGGAGATGTTTATTCTTCGGAAGTAAAGAAACTTGGAGGGAAAATATTTTTCACAGCACCTTTTCCTAGACAACCATTCAATAATTTTAAAGATTTAATTAAGTTTTTTAAAAATAATAGTGATTATCGAATAATGCATGTTCATGCTAATTCACTGGTCTATATAATACCACTATTATTCGCAAGAATTAATAAATTTAATAAAATTGTTCTTCATTCACACAATACAAAGTCAGTTAATAGAATCAGTAGATTTATACATTTAATTAATAGATTATTTATTAATAAGATTATTACTGATAGATTTGCATGTTCTTTAGAAGCTGGAAAATGGATGTTTGGAAAAGAAAAATCCATGATTATTAATAACGCTATAGATGCGAAGACCTTTGAATACGATATTAATAAAAGAACAAATATTAAAAAACAAATGGGCTTAGACGGTAAAATTATTGTGGGACATGTAGGTAGATTTGTGAATCAAAAAAATCATATTTTTGTTTTACGAATTTTTAAAGAGATGGTAAGAAATAGTGAAAGGTTTGTGCTTTTATTGGTAGGAGATGGACCACTTAAAAGTAAGATAGAAAAAGAAGCTGAAATGCTCAATATAAAAAAGTATATTTTGTTCACCGGAATTCGAGATGATGTTTCTGATTTGTTTCAAATAATGGATGTATTCTTGTTTCCATCGCTGTATGAAGGATTACCTTTTACATTGATTGAAGCTCAGGCATCGGGCTTACCATGTATAATATCTGATACTATCTCTAATGAAGCCGTTATTACGGATTTAGTTGTTAGGTTATCCTTGGAATCTTCGTCTCAATTGTGGGTTAATGAAATTATTAAAGCACTGAATTTTGATAATAAACGTACTGGTAAATATAAAGAAATAAGAAAAACAAAATTTGATGTTAAAAATAATACTGAATGGATAGAGAAATTTTATTTGTCGTAAAAAAGAAGTTTCAGTGAGGATGTCTTACTCCGTAAAATCGTTCGTACTAATATTTATCATAAATATTTAAATATTGGATTCAGGAGCGTAATAATGAAAATACTATATCTTATATATATGAATTTAGATAATACACCTTATTTGGGAGTCAAAAAGAAAGTATATAGTCAAGTTCAAGCAATGAGAGAATTAGGACATCAAGTCGATGTTGCTTACTGTAATGAAAGTGGACTCGTTATTCAAGTGGGGAATGTTAAAAATATAATTGAGTTGAAAAGAGGAATAACCAAATATCGATATTCTATTTACAAAATAGTAGCCCCTAAAATTATTCGAGATGGATATCAGATGGTTTATATTAGATTTCCTGGATCAATAGATATAGCAATGTACTTAATGATTAAAGCTCTCAAAACACAAGGAATCATTACTTACTTAGAAGTTCCTACTTATCCGATTGTTGGTGAAATGACTAAAAGATTAAAAGATTCCTTTTTAAAAAGAAAATTTAAAGATTTTGTTACTTGTTCGGTAGCGTATTCTATTCATATAATAGCAAGAAAAATGTGCGCGAAATTCTTAGATAAAATAATAACATTTTCACCTGTTGAAAGTATATGGGGAGCGCCTACTATTACTATAGAAAATGGTGTTAATATATCTGAATATGAAATTTTGCCGAAAAAAGAATTTAGTGCCGAAGAAGTTGTTCTAATTGGGGTGGCAAATCTTTCGATTTGGCATGGTTATGATAGAGTGATAAAAGGAATAGCAGAATATTATAAATATAAAACTATTAACGAACCTGATGTTGAATTTATTATAGTTGGTAATGGAGAGGCAAAAGAAGATTTGGAGAAACTATCCATGCAATTAAATATAAAAGAAAAGGTGAAGTTCACAGGTAATCTTCAAGGAAATGAATTGAAAGAAGTGTATAAAAAATCGCACATCGCAATGGCATCTCTGGGAATGCATCGACTTGGGTTGAAAATAGCATCTACACTCAAAACAAAAGAATACTGTGCACAAGCCTTTCCATTTGTTTATGGGTATGAAGAGGTAGCTTTAAACAAAAAAATTCAATTTGCATTTCAAATAGAGTCAAACGAAGCCCCCCTTAATATTAGAGATGTGAATGCATTTTGGGCTCGAATTCAGAATATACCCGACTATCAAAGTGAAATGTACCAATTTGCAAAAGAAAATTATGATTGGATAATCCAAATGAAAAAAATATTTGAGTAGAAGGAAGGAAGAAATATTGATTTTAGCGAGATTGTTATTATTTTTAATTTCATTAATCACCGCTTTATTTGGTGTTTATTTAAATTCTTATAAGATACTATTCATGTCTATTCTTCTACTATTAATTCATAATATTGTTTTTTCTTTAGAAAACCTAAGAATGAGAAATGTATTTTTAGGGTTTCAATGTACAATGTATATTTTTCTAATAGGAGGACTGGTGCCTAACTACTTTAGAGGAGAAGCATTAAATTCAGAATTCTCGATACAAGTAAATTATCATATAGTTTTCACAATATATCTATCTTTGTTATTTGTATTTTTAGGACAATACGTAATTGAAAATGTTGTTTTTAAAAAAAGTCTCTTAAAAAAGGTTGATAATTTTGGTGTTTCAGATAAATTCCATGTGCTTTTGAAGGGAAATATTCGTTCAATTAGTCGAAACCTATATTATTTATTATATGCTCCTTTTATTTTTTCTATTATTGAAAAGGTAATTTTTGTGCAAAAAATGGGTTATTTATCTTACTATACAGATTTTCAGTCTCAAATTCCTTCTATAATCCGAAGGGCTGGGAATATGACTGAAATTTGTTTATTTCTTTTTCTTGCAACGCTGCCTACTAAAAAAGAATCTAGGATACCTTTGCTCCTATATATATTTTATGGTGTACTGGCCATAGGTTATGGGCAAAGAAATCATTTAGCTTTAGTTTTATTAATTATAATTATATATTCGCTAATGAGGAATAATCTTAACGGAGAAATTTGGTTTGGAAAAAAAGAATTTCTACTCACGGTTATAGGATTGCCATTTCTTATGTCTTATTTTGCAATATATCAGTCCATAAGATCTGGAACTGAAAATACTTTTAGTTCTTTTTTTGATGCTTTTTTTGGTTTTTTTGAACAAACGGGTGGAAGTGTTAAATTAATTGGTTATGCTGATTCTGTTGATTTTATTTTTTCAAAAGAGAGATACTACAGCTTGTTTGCTATTACAGATTACTTGAAGAATAATCTTTTTTCTGAGTTCTTTTTCAACTTTCAAACATTTAAAGATAATACTATTGAGTTAGCCCAGCAATCAAATAATTTTGCTGCAACAATAAGCTACTATGTGACACCTTATAATTATTTACAAGGCGTAGGTATGGGGAGCAGTTTTTTGGCTGAGGTTTACACTGATTTTAATTATTTTGGAGTCATCATTATAAGCGTTTTTTACGGTATTATATCTGCTTGCATATCAAATATTAATAAAAATAAAGTCATTCTATTTGCACTGGCTTTAAGTATGCTTAGATGGTTTTTGTATACTCCGAGATTTACAGCCTTTGCTTTTATAACTGAAGCTCTTAGTTTATCGAATATTACAATTATAGCATTGGTATATTTAGTTAGTTTGTTTTCTTTAAAAAGAAAAGTTCAATTTATTAGATGAATCTTAACTATATAATGGCTGATAATTTAATAGTAGAGGAGTGTGAACATGGAAGATGAAAAGGTCTTAATAATGTTGACTAGTGAGTTCCCATATGGTAATAAGGAAGCATTCATAGAAAGTGAACAAGTAATATTTAATAAATTTTCAGAAGTCGTAATTATTCCATGTCATGATGATATTCCTCCCGTATTAAGAAACTCTATATTTCATAATGTTAATATTAATGTTATCCGATTAGAAGATTCAATTCGTACATTATCTGCTTTAAAGTTAGTATATAAATGTTTAAAAGGTATGTTTAATCTAACATTAATAAAAGAAATATTATTAATGATTAAAAAGGGTAGCTTTACAATTACTAAGCTAAAAGAACTATTAAGCTTTGTAGTAACAGGAGATATTAAAGTCAGCGAAATAAAGAAGGTTCTTAATAAAAAGTATAGCAGCGAATCAATTATATTTTATTCCTATTGGATGCATATTCATGCTTATATAGCCCTGAAGTTAAAGGAAAGTTTTCCAGGTAGCAAGGCTATTACTAGATGTCATGGATATGATTTATATGAATTTAGACATGACTCTAATTATATACCTTTAAGAAAGTATATATTAGAAAATGAAGATGCGATATTTGCGATTTCTGAGGATGGTAAGAAATATATTGATCAGAAGTACAATGATTTTTCAATGAATGTGGCTTATTCTAGATTGGGAACTATAGACAATGGTTTTAATCAAAATAGGCTAAGCAGACTGCCATTAAAAATTATATCTTGTTCAAACTTAGTGGAGGTTAAACGTGTACACAAAATAATTGAAGCACTTAATCTAATAGATGAATTTGAAATCATTTGGAAACATTATGGGGATGGTATTTTACTTGAAGGTTTAAGGGCACTTTCTAATGAAAAACTTTCTTTAAAACATAATATAAGCTTTTCATTTGAAGGTGCTAAGCCAAATTCCGAAATCATCAAAGATTACAAAAATAATGATTACAATTTATTTCTTAATGTAAGTGAAATGGAGGGAGTTCCAGTTTCAATTATGGAGGCGTTATCTTTTGGTATTCCTGCTATTGCTACTAATGTGGGTGGGACAAAAGAAATTGTAATAACTGGAGTCACTGGTTATTTAATTGATAAGGATTTTAGCTCTGAGAGTTTAGCAACAAAGATTAAGTTTTTAAATAATTTAAGTGAACAAGAGTATGAAGAGTTAAGAATTAGCACAAGACAGTTTTGGGAAAGTGAATGCAATGCGGAGAAAAAATATTATGAATTCTATAATACAATATGTAATTTATAGCATTGGAGTATAATGAATACAATGAATATTATTATAAAAAAATTAAAAACATCTGGTTTTTTTTTAGTATTTGGTTCAAATGTTCTAAATAAAATCATTTCGTTTTCTAGTGGAATTATCCTTGTGAGATTACTGAGTAAAAGCGAATATGGTTTATATAGCTATGCTTTAAATATTATGTCAATGTTTTTGCTTGTAAATGGAATGGGCACTAATACAGGCATGATGCAATTCGGTAGTGAAAATTTTAAAGATAAGCCAGAAGTAGGTGATGCGTATTTCCGTTTCGGAACATGGATTGGAATTGTTTTTAATATTATTTTAACTGTAGCAATAGTATTATATTCTTTCTTATTTGAGCCTTCTATTAAAAATGCTAATGTACTCCTATTGTTAATGTCAGGCATACCTATGGCTGCGTTTATTCTTGAATCAATTCAAATATACCATAGGGCAAATGCAAATAATAAAGCATTTGCGATTTTAAATACAACCAATACTATATTGGTATTTAGTTTTACAATTTTAGGAGCCTATATTTTAAAGGTATACGGAATAGTCTGTTTTAATTATTTTGCGTATTCTATTACAATCTTAATGGGGTTGAAATTATCTAAGGTTATATCAAAACTAAAAAATAGTAAATATAATTTAAAGAAAATTGAAAAAACAAGGTTTTTGAAATTTTCTTTAATAGCTACCTTTAATAATGGCATATCGCAACTACTATATATTATTGATGTGTTTTTGATAGGTGTGTTTATCGGAGATACTAATCTTATTGCCACTTATAAAACTGCAACTTTAATTCCATTTGCCTTGAACTTTATACCGTATTCTATAGCTGTTTACATATACCCCTATTTTGCTAGTCGTAATCAAGATAAAAAATGGATTAGGAAGAATTACTGTGATATTTTAAAGTATTTAGGGCTATTCAATGTGGTTGTATCTGGTTTTTTGTTTATCTGTGCTCCTTTTATTATATATACAATATTTGGTGAGCAATATTCTGATTCCTTATTGGCATTTAGATTATTAGCAATAGGTTATTTTTTTTCGGGTACCTTTAGAATTATTACAGGTAATATAATAGTTATGATTAGAAAAGTGAATTTTAATTTTTATCTAAGCCTAGTAATGGGAGGTATCAACATTATTTTAGATATATATATGATTAAAAACTATGGGATAACAGGTGCGGCAGTTGCGACATTAACGGTGATAATATTGAATTCTGCAATTAGCACTATATACTTGTTAAATTGGACTCGATCAAAATAAATTTGATAAGAGGAAGGGGATGAATAATATTAATGAAAAAAACTCTAGTATAGAATTACTTAGGATTTTCTTGGTTTTTCTTGTGATTTTAATTCATGCCACTCCATTAGGAAAAATTAAACTTGGAGAAATAAGTAATATTAATCTTGGTGTTACTTATTTGATATATTCTTTCGCTAGACCAGCAGTTAACATTTTTATTATTATCTCAGGGTATTTTTTATGCGATAAAGTAATTAACATTAAAAAAAGTACGAATAAATTGTTGCAACCAATTCTATTTTTTCTGCCTGTTTTATTTTTTTACTCAATAATTAGTTTGAATGAAAATGGTTACGGATTAATCAAATCACTCCTCTTATCACTACTATATATCCCAACGCTTGGAGGGGTTTTTTTTCACTTGTGGTACATAGCATCATATATATTATTACTTCTGGCTACTCCATATTTAAACCTAATAATTAGAAATTTGGAAAGTAAAAAACTATTGAATCTAATATTTATTTGCCTTTTGCCAATTGTACTTATATCTTCTATATCTGACTTTTTTGGACTGAAAGTCACATATTTCTACAGTGGTCCATCATTTACTGAACTTGGATTTTATAATTTTTTTATCTTTATACCATTATATTTAATTGGAGCATATTTTAGGAAAAACAAGGTCGTAATTAAATATGCTTTTATTAAATATATAATTTGTTCTTTATTCATAGCAAGTTTTAGTTTAGCATACTCATTTAATTTTACTCCTATAAATATATTAAGTAGTTTATTAAATCGTTCTGAGATTACTAGAACTTATAATCTATACGAAGCTATATTTAAATATAATAATGTATTTGTTTTAATGTCATCAATTTATTTGTTTTATTTTTTCTCATCTTTAAAAATTAAAAATACTATTGTTAACGTTATAGGGAAAATGACTTTTGGAATGTATGTTTTTCATAGTGTTATTCTATCAATAGTTTATAAAGTTATATTATCTGATGAGAATTTTTTATATTATCCAGAATATCTGCCATCAGTCATTATAATCTTTCTAGTGGTAGTAATTACTTTTATTGTTGCTTTATTATTTGAATTTATAAGGATTAAGCTTAAAGAGAAATATGATCTGTATCGAAAAAACAACAAGCATAGCAGGTTAAAAATTTAGGAGGAACATTTATGATTAATATTATTGGTTTGGGTTATATTGGTTTGCCTACAGCATTGATTTTGGCAGCAAATGGAGTGAGTGTGACTGGGACAGATTATGATCGTGAATTAGTTGATACCCTTAATTCAGGGATGACTACATTTGAGGAAGATGGGCTAGATAAATTATTTATTAAAGCAAATGAAAACGGAGTATTGTTTACTACAGAATATATTAGTACTGATATCTATATTGTTGCTGTTCCGACTCCATATGATAAAGCGAGTAAGAAAATAGATGCAAACTATGTTATAT
The DNA here is from genome assembly GCF_038595055.1 of Paenibacillus sp. FSL R7-0345. Taxonomy (NCBI): domain Bacteria; kingdom Bacillati; phylum Bacillota; class Bacilli; order Caryophanales; family Paenibacillaceae; genus Paenibacillus; species Paenibacillus sp. FSL R7-0345. The sequence goes on along the minus strand of NZ_CP152002.1, from coordinate 5,610,915 downwards.
CTGCAGTAAATAGAATTTTGGAGGTTTGTTTTGATGGAGCGATAATTGTAATTGAGTCTACAATCTCACCTGGCACAATTGATAAGCATGTTAGACCACTGATTCAAGCGTTTGGATTAGAAACTGGGAAAGATATTCACTTAGTACATGCACCAGAGAGAATCATTCCTGGGAATATGATACATGAACTTAAGTTTAATTCTCGTACTATTGGAGCTGATACTAAGTCTATTGGGGAGAGAGTGAAACAGATTTATAGTTCTTTCTGTGATGCGGAGATTATTATTACTGATATTAGAACTGCTGAAATGACAAAGGTTGTTGAAAATACATTTAGAGACATTAACATTGCATTCGCAAACGAGTTAACTAAAATATGTCGTACAGATAAAATGGACGTATATGAAATAATACGAATTGCGAACATGCATCCTAGAGTGAATATCTTACAACCAGGTCCGGGAGTCGGAGGTCATTGCATATCAGTTGACCCATGGTTTTTAGTGGGCGATTATCCTGATTTGACAAATTTGATATTAGCTGCAAGAAAAATAAATGACTCTATGCCAAAACATGTTCTAGGAAGAATTAGGGACATCATGAGAGAGCACAATATTAAAGATATTTCAAAAGTTGGTTTATATGGGCTAACATATAAAGAGGATGTCGAAGATACTAGGGAAAGTCCAACACTTCAATTATTAGAAAATATGGCAGAACATCTTGCTTATGGAATTAAAGTTTTTGATCCAATGGTGAAATCAAGGGTTGTCGATCATCAATTTATGAATTTTGAAGATTTTTTAAATGAAATAGAAGTCCTTGTTATAATGGTTTCTCATACACATATTAAAGAAAACATGGATTTAATTGAAGGAAAGCTAATATTGGATACTAAAAATATCTGTTCTTTTAACAAAAGCTATAAATTATAAAGTAGAGAAGGAGCAGAAAAATGGCAAGTGTATTAATAACAGGCGGAGCCGGTTACATTGGAAGTCACACAATAATTGAATTCCTAAACAATGATTTAGATATCATTATTATCGATAACTTTAGTAATAGTAAGCCAGAAGTAATTAATAGAATTAAAGATATATCAGGTTGTAAATTGAAATTTTATCAGATAGATTTGTTAGATAGTTCTAAACTTGACGGGGTTTTTAAAGAAAATCATATCGATGCTGTAATTCACTTTGCGGGTTTTAAAGCGGTTGGAGAATCAGTGTCAGATTCTCTTAAATATTATAAAAATAATATTGCAGGAACTTTAGAATTACTAGAAACTATGAAGAAAAATGATGTGAAGAAAATAGTGTTTAGTTCTTCTGCTACAGTCTATGGTACCGGAAACAATATACCTTTCAAGGAAAATTCTTCGCTAAAAACTACATCTCCATATGGTACAACAAAACTCATGATTGAACAAATTCTAACTGACCTGTGTATATCGGAACCTGATTGGAGTGTCATTATCCTGAGATACTTCAATCCTATAGGTGCCCACGAAAGTGGACTAATTGGTGAAGATCCAACAGGATTGCCAAATAATTTAATGCCATTCCTAACACAAGTTGCAATGGGAAGATTGGAGGGAATTAAAGTATTTGGTAATGACTACGATACTCATGATGGTACTGGTATTCGAGACTATATTCATGTTGTTGATTTAGCCAAGGGTCATTTGAAGGCATTACAAAAATTATCTAATAATTTTGGCCTGAGTATATATAATTTAGGAGTAGGAAAAGGGTATAGTGTTTTAGATGTTATAAAAACTTTTGAAAATGTAGTTAAGATTAATATAAAATACAAATTTGTTGAACGAAGAGCAGGAGATGTTGCAGTATCTATTGCAGATGTTAATAAAGCTCGTGATGAATTGGGGTGGGAGGCTAAAAAAACATTATTGGATATGTGTGCGGATTCTTGGAAGTGGCAAAAATTAAACCCAAACGGTTATGAGTAGCTGTATTATTGAGTGGAGATCAATTATGGAGTAATGGAGAAATTAACTTTAAAGGAGAGACTAAAATGATTAGTAGCAAGGAGGAATATTATTATTATTTAAAAGAAGATATGAAATCCCATAATATAAAAAAGTGGAAATTTAAATATAAATATACTATTCCCAATCTTTATTTTCAACGTCTTCTAAGAAAATGTGAATATTATAAAAATTGTCGAAAGGATTTTTTTGGAAGAATAGCTTTTTTATTTTTACAGTTTAGATTTCTCAAGGTATCAGTCAAATTAGGATTAACTATTCCTTTAAATGTTTTTGGACCAGGCCTAAGTATTGCCCATTACGGGAGTATCGTTGTAAATGGAAAATCTAGTGTTGGTAAGAATTGTAGAATTCATTCAGCTACTAATATTGGAGAGGGCAAGAATGGGTGTCCTCGTATTGGGAATAACGTGTACATATCACCTGGAGCTAAGATATTCGGAGGAATTATAATTGGTGATAATGTTAAAATAGGAGCAAATGCTGTAGTAAATGCAGATGTACCCGACGACGTTAGTGTGGGGGGGATACCAGCAAAAGTAATTTCTAGAAGGAAAAAGATTATGTGAAGAAATTTCGGTTCAATCTCAAAATCAGCGCTTGACTATCCATCCAACATCCGATGACGGTTACATTCAATGAGAATGCCGGATTTATAGTGGTTTCGATTTCGTGTAAAGTAATGACGACGTTGGAAGGATTCAATCCGGTTGTGCCCTTTCGACTCATCGGGGGGGGGCTGCGCTTTCTCTACGTATCCCCCAAGATGCCATTCTTACCGAAAACGAAGCCCTCAGCACCTACCAGAACGCTGAACTTACGTTACCTATCATGCAACAGCAAGGTTTCACTTCTGCGATAGTTGTATCATTAGACTTTCACATGCGAAGAGTAAAGTTTATCTTTGATCATGTATATAAAAATTCTGGAATTAAGTTAACTTACGTAAGTGCGAACTCGCTATAACGCAAAATGGTGGTGGAACGACCGCTACAGCCGGGAAACCACCTTTAACGAGTAAAATGATCGGCAATGCCTTCGGCTATAATGGGCTCGAAGCCAAAGAGACCTTGCAGGAAATCAAGCGCTGGTTTCACTGATTCTGATAAAAAATCATAAAACATTTCATATTTCCATTGACAGGTTCTGACAAACAAATTAGTTATCCCGGTCTATAATTAGATTCAAATCTAGTTATTTTCTGGGAGAGAAGTCCTATGCCAAATTATTATTTCAAGGAAATCTGGACACCGCTGAAGTGGGTGAAGATCCGCTTCTTCCGGGATGATGATGACCGGGTCTGGGTGAAGTTCGGATCACGGAGACGGCAGCTGCTGAGTCGGCAGAAAGTGGACAGCAAAACGGAGGCCTAAAGGCCTCCGTCAGAATGTCGTGAAACCCAGGTCGTTTGAAGACCCTGGGTTTCTTTGTTTTCCTACAGCTTAATGCCCGCCATCCGTCTCCACAATCCATACCTCCGGCAGGTTGCGGTATTGCTCGGCGTAGTCGAGGCCGTAGCCGACGACGAATTCGTCGGGGATGTCGATGCCGTTGTAGTCGATAGGAATATCGGCCACGCGGCGGGAGGGCTTGCTGAGGATGGTGCAGATGCGGACGCTGGCGGCTTCGCGGAGGGCGAAGAGCTGCTTCAGGTGCTGCAGGGTGAGGCCGGTGTCGATCAGGTCCTCGACGAGCAGGACGTGTTTGCCGCGGATGTCGGTGTCGATGTCCTGCTTGATGGTGATGACACCTGAAGTGGTAGCGCTGCTGCCATAGCTGGATACGGACATATAGTCAACGGCGACCGGGAAGGTGATCTCCCGCATCAGATCGGACATGAATACGGCGGCTCCCTTCAGGATGCCGATGAGGACAAGCTCCTTGCCTTCATAATCGCGTGAGATGACGGCGCCCAGCTCCCGTACTTTGCTCTCCAGCTCTGCCTTGCTTACCAGTACCTTGCGTAATTCGTTCATAACCACTGCTCCTTGTGCGTCGATATTATCTGTCAGGATGTACGATCCTTCTCCTTTAGCATAACATCATGTGCCCCGCCTTCGTAAATAGTTGTTGCGGAGACAAGGGTGATTTTGGCGTGCTGCTGCAGCTGGGGGATGGTCAGGGCGCCGCAGTTGCACATGGTTGATTTGATTTTGCTGATGGATAGATCGAGATTATCCTTGAGCCGGCCGGCATACGGGATGAAGGAATCGACGCCTTCCTCGAATTCCAGCTTGCTCTCCTTGTCGGCATTGCCGAAGTCGTAACGCTGCCAGTTGCGGGCCCGGCTGGAGCCTTCGCCCCAGTATTCCTTGACGAAGTTCCCGCCGACCAGCAGCTTGCGGCCAGGGCTCTCGTCGAACCGGGCAAAGTAGCGGCCCAGCATAACAAAATCAGCGCCCATCGCCAGGGCGAGCACAATATGGTAGTCGTGAACGATCCCGCCGTCAGAGCAGATCGGCACGTAGATTCCAGTTTGCTCGTAGTACTCCTGGCGGGCGGCAGCTACTTCGATTACAGAGGAGGCCTGGCCGCGGCCGATGCCTTTTTGCTCCCGGGTAATGCAGATGGAGCCTCCGCCGATCCCGACCTTGATGAAATCTGCTCCAGCCTCCACTAGGTAGAGAAAACCCTCCTTATCCACGACATTGCCGGCGCCAACCTTTACAGCCTCCCCGAACGTTTCCTTAATATACCGGATTGTCTCGGCCTGCCATTCGGAATAGCCGTCTGAGGAGTCGATGCAGAGCACATCCGCTCCAGCTTCCACCAGTGCCGGAACCCGCTCCTTATAGTCACGCGAGTTAATGCCGGCGCCGACGATCAGCTGCTTGTTGCTGTCATGCAGCTCCAGCGGATATTCCTGATGGCTGTCATAATCCTTGCGGAAGACCAGGTACATCAGATTGCCCTCGCTGTTCACAACCGGCAGGCAGTTCAGCTTGTGATCCCAGATCATATCATTGGCTTCAGTCAGGGTAATGCCTTCTTGAGCGTAAATTAAGGAGGAGAGCGGGGTCATGAATCCGGTAATCGGACATTCCCGGGGCAGCCGGTTTTCGCGGTAATCACGGCTGGTAACGATGCCCATCAGCTTGCCGGTCGGCTCCCCGTTGTCGGTGATGGCGATGGTGGAGTGGCCGCTGCGGGCTTTGAGGGCGAGCACATCCTGCAGGGTATCCTCCGGACGAAGGTTAGCGTCGCTTACGACGAAGCCTGCTTTGAATTTTTTGACCCGGCGGACCATCTCGACCTGCTGCTCGACGGATTGGGAGCCGTAGATGAAGGAGATGCCGCCGCTTTTGGCCAGAGCAATCGCCATATTGTGGTCAGAGACCGCCTGCATAACGGCAGAGGTCACCGGCAGGTTCATCGTTAGGGCCGGCGTCTCGCCGCGCTTGAATTTGGTTACGGGCGTGCGGAGATCCACATTTCCCGGGATACATGCTTTGGTCGTCAGACTCGGAACGAGCAGGAATTCGCTGAACGTTCTGGACGGCTGCTCATAATAGTAAGCCATTGTGTTCACTCCTTAAAGGTATGGTGAGTGCGTCTCCTTAACTGTTGCCGCAGGCAGTCCGCTTTTGTAAATTCCACAGTATTCTTCTTTCATTGAACCGTCCGTGTCCGTTACACCGCTGACAGCACCCGAACCGGAAATCCGTAGTCTGCCTCAAGCTTCTTATAGTGCTCGCCTTTGGCCAGAATGCCCTGCACCCCGACAAGCTCGATCCCCATAATCTTCATTTGATCCGCAATGCAGCGGATTGTTGCGCCCGAGCTGATGACATCATCGAGAATAAGCACCCTGTCCCCCGACTTGAAGCCGTCAAAATAAATATAATTTTCGTTATACGCGGTCTCCCGCTTGATGCATACCTCATAATTGTCGTACAGCTCGGTGCTGAGCCGCAGAATGTTCATCGGCTTGTTCAGCTTGTAGGCTGCCAGCATCCCCCAGGTATGACCGCCCGGCTCGGGCGATACGATGTAATCAAAGGCCGGGAACTGCTCCGTAATGCTGCTGGCCAGATTAGCGGTAATTTCACTGATCAGCTCCGGGTGGATGTAGGTGCCGCGTTCGCCAAAAGGGTACAGCTTAAAATCATAGGTAGTGTCCTTATTTTTGAAGATCCTCACGTTCTTGGCGCTGCTGATGGATTCACTGAGCCGTGCATAGGATGCGCTCATGGCCTTCACTCCCTTTGTCTGAATATGCAAAAACCCCGGAATACAAGAGACACACGCAGAGCAAATGCGGCTAAAAGCGCACGGTTACAGTAAAGTCTGCAGCAGTGCGAATCATAGCTTCTTTGTTATTGCGGTGTCTCTTGTAGCCTGGGGCAATTTACGGTTGCCTGTAGAAACGCTCAAACCGGATTAATGAGCTTATACAAGAGTTATTCATTTGTAATATACATGTTATATATTGTGACTCGTATTATTTTTATATATGCTATCACCGAGGTTTGTGTGTGTCAATCCTTGATTTAATGTAATGTTATATAACATTAATGATAATGAAGGCTTTGTTTGGCAAAACAGGAATGGTGTTACGTTTCGTCTGACTTATAAATAAAATAAAAATAACCCATCATAAACCATAGTACTTTTATGGTTTTTTATTTATAATCATTATTATCTGTATGTCATAAAGAGTTCAAAGGTTTTGTAAAATGCCGCATTTTGATGTGATATACTTAACACACGTGATTTGAGATTGTGTGAAAGACAGTGCCTACACCACTGAATATAGACTAGGATGGTGAACAAGCGATGCATATTGTCGTCGTTGGCCTGAATTACCGTACGGCTCCCGTTGAGGTGAGGGAACAGTTCGCTTTTGCAGAGAAGGATCTGCCCGAAGCGCTTCATCAGCTGATGAAGACCAAAAGCGTTCTGGAAGGGGTTGTCGTTGCCACCTGTAACCGGACGGAAATTTATGTGGTCGTCGACCGCCTTCATATGTGCGGATATTTCATCCGTAGCTTTATGGAGCAGTGGTTCAATGTAAAAAGTGAGCAATTTACGCAGCATATGTATATATACGAGGATGAGCAGGCCATTGCCCATCTGTTCCGCGTAACCTGCGGTCTGGATTCGATGGTGATTGGTGAGACGCAGATTCTGGGACAGGTGCGTAATGCTTTTTTGACTGCCCAGGGCGAGGGTGTGACCGGTACCTGGTTCAACCAGCTGTTCAAGCAGGCCGTGACGCTCGGCAAACGTGCCCATAACGAGACTTCGATCGGTGAGAGTGCCGTTTCAGTGAGCTATGCGGCTGTGGAGCTGGGTAAGCGGATCTTTGGCATGTTCACCGGCAAAAGAGTGCTGATTCTCGGCGCTGGCAAAATGAGTGAGCTGACCGTCAAGCACCTGTACAGCAGCGGAGCGGCTGAAGTCATTGTTGCGAACCGTACGCTTTCGCGCGCGGTTGAGCTGGCGGAGAAGTTCTCCGGCAAGCCGAGCACGATTGATGATGCGCTGCAGCATCTGGATGAGGTTGATATTGTAATCAGCTCCACCGGAGCTGAGGGCTATGTGCTGTCTGCGGACCAGGTGTCTGCCGGCATGAAGCGCCGCCCGTCGCGGCCGCTGTTCATGATCGACATCGCCGTGCCGCGTGACATCGATCCGGAAGCTGCCAATGTGCAGGGTGTGTTCCTGTACGATATTGATGATCTGGAAGGCATCGTGGAGAGCAATCTGGAGATGCGCCGCAGTGAAGCCGCGAAGATCGAAGTGATGATTGCGGAAGAGATGGACGAATTCCAGGTGTGGCTGAAGACGCTTGGCGTGAGACCAGTGATCCGTGCGCTGCAGGACAAATCCAATGGCATCTATGAAGATACGATGGACAGCCTGTTCAACAAGCTGCCTGAGCTGGATGAGCATCAGCGCAAGGTGATCCGCCAGCTGACCAAGAGCATCGTGAACCAGATGATGCACGATCCGATTAATGTAATCAAGGAAATGTCCGGCAGCGATCAGGGAACAGAAGCCCTTGCGTATTTCACGCAGATTTTTGCTCTGCAGAGTCAGCTCGAAGCTGGCGGGGGCGGAAATGGAAGCAGCCCGGCTCCTGTGCAGAAAAAAGAGAATGACCGTGTATCTGCTGCCGAATTCCTTGTGCCTAAGACCGTTTTTGCTCCGGCAGGCCTGCTGGGCGGGTGAGCAGCATGCAACTGCTGAACGGAATATATGATGCCGCTCTGCTGCTATATGCCCTGAGCCTGCTGTTTATTTTCTCGGATTGCCTTAAGCGTAATCCGGGCGGAAAGCGGCTGGGCACAGGGCTTCTTGCTGTTACGGGTCTGCTGCAGATGGCGGGACTTGCGGTCCGGTTCTCCCAGGAGGGCGGGCTGCCGATTTTTACCCCTTATGATTTCCTGTTCTGGTTCTCCTTCCTTATTGTCATTACGTCACTAGCCATTGCCTATACACGCGGCGGTGAATTTACGATTCTGCTGCTCAGCGGGGCCGGCTTTAGTGTCTTTATGCTGAACCGGGTCTGGCTGACGGCGGCAGATCATGGGCTGGAGAGCTGGAGGGCGGTGCACGGCTGGCTGGCGATGCATATTATTTTGGCCAACCTGAGCTTTGGCGCACTGACACTGGGCACGGTATTTGCGATAATGTATCTGTTCCTGCACAGGAAGCTCAAGAATAAGAAATGGGATGACCGCATCCGGCGGCTCCCGAGCCTGGAAACGATGGACAAATATTCGTATACGGCGATTCTGGCCGGTGTGCCGCTGATGATTGTGTCGCTGGTACTGGCCGCGATGTCGATTGTTGCCGAGGGACGGACACCGCTATTTCAGGATTCCAAGGTACTGACCACAATGGTCGGGCTTGGGGTATATATAACCTATATTCTGCTGAAAAGGTCAAGGCGCAGAAGCGGTACGGCGATGGCCCGCTGGGCGATTTCGGGGTATGCTTTTATTATTCTTAATTTCCTGCTGAATTCGTTATCAGACTTTCATGGCTGGAGCGGGAGGTGAGCAGAATGGCAGGGTATTTGCCGGTCATGCTGGATGTCAGCGGGCAAAAGATTGCTGTGATCGGCGGCGGAACGGTGGCGGAGCGCAAGGTGCAGTCTCTGCTTGAAGCGGGGGCCGCGGTTACGGTGATCAGCCCTGCGCTCACGGCTGTGCTCTCCGGGCTGGTTGAGGAAGGCAAGATACAGTGGGTTGCCCGCGGATATGAACCCGGAGATGTCCGGGGCGCGTTTCTGGTATACGCTGCAAGCAGTGATCCTGCGGTGAATGAAGCGGCGGCTGCCGAAGCCAAGGCGCTTGGACTGCCGGTCAATGTAGCCAGCCATGCGGAAGCGGGGAATTTTATAACACCGGGGGTTCTGCGCCGGGGAAGGCTGACTGTGGCCGTCTCCACATCTGGTGCAGGACCCTCTGCTGCGGCTGAGATTACGTCGCAGCTGGCTGAGGTTTTGGGCGAGGAATACGGGCCTTATCTGGATTTTTTGCACATGATGCGCACTGAGATTAAGTCGCTTGTACCCTCGGCTGAGGAACGCAGACGGCTGCTGCACCGGCTCGGCCGGCTGGATGTGTTGAATAGTGTGCGGCAGGGCACCTTTATAGAATGGTCGCCCGAGGCAGTCCGGGCTTGGATTGCGGCGAACCGGGCGGAGTAGCGGAGGAAGGAAACTGGCTGAATAATGGGTTACCGGGAGGAAGATGAGAATGCGCAAAATTATAGTAGGCAGCAGACAAAGCGCGCTGGCGCTGACCCAGACTGGGCATGTAATTGATGATCTTACGCGGCTGAGTGAGGAGCACGGCTTCGGGTTCACCTTTGAGGTACACAAGATTATCACCAAAGGCGACCGGATTCTCGATGTCACGTTGTCCAAAGTAGGCGGCAAAGGGCTGTTCGTAAAGGAAATTGAACAGGCCATGCTCGATAAAGTCATTGATATGGCTGTACACAGTATGAAGGATATGCCGTCCGAATTACCGGAGGGCCTTATTAACGGTGCTGTGCCGAAGCGGGTTGATCCGCGTGACTGCCTGATTGCAACAGGTGCGTCAAGCCTGGATGAGCTGCCTCAGGGTGCGCGCGTCGGCACGAGCAGCCTGCGCCGCTCCAGCCAGCTGGCTGCGCTGCGCCCTGATCTGGTGATTGAACCGGTGCGCGGCAACATCGACTCCCGGCTGAAAAAGCTGGAGAACGGCGAATACGACGCCATTCTGCTGGCCGCAGCCGGCCTGACCCGGATGGGCTGGCAGGACCGTGTGACCGCCTATCTGGAGCCGGAGGTATGTCTGCCGGCAGTCGGCCAGGGTGCGCTTGGTATTGAATGCCGCGAGGACGATACCGAGCTGCGTGAGCTTTTGGCGCTGTATAATGATGAGCAGACAGCTCTGACTGTAGCTGCGGAACGGACGTTTCTCGGTGCGCTAAACGGCGGCTGTCAGGTGCCGATTGGCGCGTTTGCGGTGCTTGAAGCTGAGGGAGCGGAAGGTGGAGCAGGGCGCGAAGGAGCGAGTGCAACTGCGGAGAACCAGGAAGCCGAGGGGGAAGCCGTATCGGCGGACAGTCTAGAGGATAAAGATAAGGTAGCAGAGGCGGTTTCGGGTAAAGCGGAGGAGTCCGGGCCTGCCGGGTCAACTAATCCTGCAGGACGGGTAATTACTTTGACAGGGATGGTGGGAACACCGGACGGTTCGGTAATTCTCAAAGAGACGCTTACGGGAGTTGACCCGGTACAGCTTGGCGAAGAGGTAGCCCGCAAGCTGATTGCCCGGGGTGCGGAGAAGATTCTGGCGGATACAAGGGGATGATGGAGATGGCGGAGAAGACGGGGAAAGTATATCTGGTAGGTGCAGGACCGGGCGATGCGAAGCTGATCACTGTGAAGGGGCTGGAGTGCATCCGCAAGGCGGATGTGCTGGTCTACGACCGGCTGGCAAGTCCCAGGCTGCTGAAGCAGATGAAGCCCGGCGGTGACAAAATCTATGTCGGCAAGCTGCCCGACCGTCACACCATGAAGCAGGAGGAGATCAACCAGCTGCTGGTTGATCTTGCTCTGGAAGGCAAAACGGTCGTGCGGCTCAAGGGCGGGGACCCGACGATTTTTGGCCGGGTAGGCGAAGAAGCGGAGCTGCTGCGCCGGAACGGCATCTACTACGAGATTGTGCCGGGCATTACGTCGGCAATCAGCGTACCGGCTTATGCCGGCATCCCGGTCACGCACCGGGATTATGCGTCTTCCCTGTCGATCATCACCGGACATGAAAGCCCGGATAAGCTGGACCATTCCATCCATTGGGACAAGGTTACCCATGCGACCGGAACGCTGGTCTTCCTGATGGGCGTCGCCAAGATCGGCTACATCAGCGGCCAGCTGATCAAGCACGGCCGTCCGCCGGAGACACCGGTGGCGCTGGTGCGCTGGGGCACGCGTGCGGAGCAGGACACGCTGACCGGCACGCTCGCCGACATCGAGGCGAAGGTCATTGCGGCGGACTTCAAGCCGCCGGCGGTCATTGTCGTCGGCGAAGTGGTGCGCCAGCGCCAGCAGCTGATGTGGGCCGAGGCGCTGCCGCTGTTCGGCAAGCGCATCGTGGTTACCCGCGCCCGCAGCCAGGCGAGCGAGCTGGTGGACCGCATTGAGGAGCTCGGCGGCGAGCCGTACGAGTTCCCGGTCATTGAGACGGTCATGCCGGAGGATGCCGGGAAGAAAGCCGCCATAGCTTCCGCGCTGGGAGCGCTGGAAGCCTATGACTGGGTTTTCTTCACGAGCCCGAACGGCGTGGAATTCTTTTGGCGCCACCTGGCGGAGCTGAAGGTGGACATCCGCGGCTTGCACCGCGCGCGCATCGGCGCGGTGGGGCCGGCCACAGCCGCCGCGCTGGCGGAGCGCGGGCTGGTGGCCGAGGAGCTGCCCGCCCGCTTCCAGGCGGAAGGGCTGCTGGAGGCATTTGGCCCGCGGCTTGAGGCGGGCCAGAAGGTTCTTTTGCCGCGCGGGGACCTCGCGCGGGAGTGGCTTCCGGCCAAGCTGCGCGGGCTTGGGCTGGAAGTGACCGAGATCGACACCTACGAGACGGTGGTGACGGGCGAGGACGACATCGAGCTGCTGCGCCTGCTCGAGGAGAAACGCATCCATGCGGTTACCTTCACCAGCTCTTCGACCGTGCGCAACTTCATCGAGATCCTGAAGCGCATGGGTCTGGAAGATCCGGTGGCCGTGCTGGCCGGCGTCAAGATCGCCTGCATCGGCCCGGTGACCGAGGAAACGGCCGTCGCCGCCGGCCTGACCCCCGGCCTGCTGCCGGACGAGGCCACCATCGAAGGCCTGCTACAGGAGCTATGCCGCTGGAACGAGTCGACGAGAGTACGGTAGGGGCTTTATCATCCCCTGCCCGCGAGGCAGCTTAAGGATAGTTACTTACGGCAAAGGGCTGCCGGAGCAGTTGATAGGAGCAGGCTGAGTGTACAGGTGACAATGGTTAGCTGGGATAGATGGGACATGCTATGTACTGTTAATGCGCCAGAAGTCCGCGGGAGTGTTGAACACATTCGTGCTGGCTGGATGAGCTAGGCTGTATGTTGTTAATGCGCCGGATGTCTGCGGAAGTGCTGAACATATTAGTGTGCTGGCTGGATGAGCTAGGACGTCTGCTGTTAGATGAAGCCGGATGTCTGTGGAAGTGCTGAACACATTAGTGTGCTGGCTGGATGAGCTAGGCTGTGAGGTAGGTGCGCCTGATGTCTGCGGAAGTGCTGAACACATTAGTGCTGGCTGGATGAGCTAGGCTGTGAGGTAGGTGCGCCTGATGTCTGCGTGAAAGGCAGGTAACACGCTCCCTTAGCGGTTTAACTGCACTTTGTGCAACTAAACCCGGTCAAATCTGGCTCCAGTACGGAATAGCTGCACTCTGTACAACTAAATCTGCTTTAATCGGCTGAAATTTGCTTTTTACGCCAAAATAACTGCACAAACTACAACTAAACTGGTTACTCAGGGGAAAACTGGCGGAATAGTTGTACAGAGTGCAGTTAAAGTTAGTTTGAGGGCGGGAGCATCCAGCCGGAGCAGCATGAATTCACCGCTCGTTGTTATGAACACCCGAACATTACAGTAACTCCGGACAGGCGCTGACATTGCACAGTGCTGCCGGACTTTTTTTACATATTAACTACACAGGAGGATACATCAATGAGCTTTCCAATTACCCGGCACCGCCGTCTGCGCGGTACAGCCGGAATTCGCGGGATGGTGCGGGAGACCGTGCTGAATACACTTGATCTGATCCAGCCGATTTTTGTGACCTATGGAACAGGTGTGAAGACGGAGATTGGCTCGATGCCGGGTGTGTATCATTTTTCGCTTGATATGCTGAAGGCTGAGGTTGACGAGATTGCCGCGCTGGGGATTCCGGCGGTTCTGCTGTTCGGGATTCCGGAGACCAAGGATGCGGTTGGAACGTCGGGTTTTGCGGATGACGGGATTGTACAGGAAGCGACAAGGCTGATTAAACAATGGTACCCCGAGCTGCTGGTCGTAGCCGACACCTGTCTGTGTGAGTTCACGGACCACGGCCACTGCGGTATGGTTCATACTCATGTGGTGGACGGAGTTGTACACGGTGATGTTATAAACGATGCTTCGCTGGAGCTGCTGACCCGCACGGCGGTATCGCAGGCCAAGGCCGGGGCTGATATTATCGCGCCTTCGAACATGATGGACGGTTTTGTGCAGGCGATCCGCGCCGGACTGGACGACAACGGGTTCGAGCATGTGCCGATTATGTCTTATTCGGTAAAATACGCCTCCGCTTTCTACGGCCCGTTCCGCGAGGCTGCTGATTCCGCGCCGCAGTTCGGCAACCGCAAAACGTACCAGATGGACCCGGCTAACCTGCGGGAAGCGATCCGTGAAGCGGACTCTGATGTGCTCGAGGGTGCGGACATGCTGATGGTCAAGCCGGCGCTGGCTTATCTCGATGTGATCCGGACGATCCGCGACCAGTTCGATCTGCCGCTGGTGGCTTATAACGTGAGCGGTGAGTACTCAATGGTCAAAGCGGCAGCGCTGCAGGGCTGGATCGATGAAAAAGCAATCGTAATGGAGATGCTGACCGGCATGAAGCGTGCGGGTGCGGACATTATTATCACTTATTTTGCCAAGGATGCGGCCCGCTGGCTGCGCGGCTAAACTTACGAACTGAACAGGAGTGAATAACATGGGCAATGTGCCATTGTCGCGGCGGGAAGAAGCTTCCCGGAACGCTTTTGAAGAAGCTAAGCAGTATATTCCCGGCGGGGTGAACAGCCCGGTGCGGGCGTTCAAATCAGTAGGCCTGACACCGGTGTACGTGGATCACGGGATCGGCTCACGCATTTATGATATCGACGGCAACAGCTTTATCGACTACGTCTGCTCCTGGGGGCCGCTCATTATGGGACATGCCCATCCTGAGGTGGTCAAAGCGCTGCAGGAGACTGCGGTAAAAGGGACCAGCTTCGGCGCACCGACGCTGCTGGAGACGGAGATGGCCAAACTGGTCGTAGAACGTGTGCCGTCTGTTGATATCGTGCGGATGGTTAACTCTGGTACGGAAGCTACGATGAGTGCCATCCGTCTGGCCCGCGGCTATACCGGACGCAGCAAAATCCTCAAGTTCGAAGGCTCCTACCACGGACACGCCGACAGTCTGCTGATCAAAGCCGGATCTGGTGTAGCTACACTGGGTCTGCCCGATAGTCCGGGAGTACCGGAAGGGGTAGCAGTGAACACGATCACTGTACCTTACAACGACCTGGAAGGTGTCAAAATCGCCTTCGAACGCTATGGCAACGAAATCGCCGCAATTATCGTCGAGCCGATTGCCGGCAATATGGGCGTTGTACCGCCGCAGCCGGGCTTCCTTGAGGGCTTGCGCAAGGTGACTACGGGTTACGGAGCGCTGCTGATTTTTGATGAGGTAATGACCGGCTTCCGGGTGAACATCAGCTGTGCACAGGGCCTGTTCGGGACCCGGCCGGATCTGACCTGCTTCGGCAAGGTCATCGGCGGCGGACTTCCCGTCGGCGCTTACGGCGGCCGCAGGGAGATCATGGAGCAGATGGCTCCGGCGGGGCCGATCTACCAGGCGGGTACGCTCAGCGGCAATCCGCTGGCAATGGCTGCCGGCTACAGCACGCTGAAGCTGCTGACTCCGGAGGTCTACGACCGGCTGGAAACGCTGGGCGCACGTCTGGAAGCTGGACTGAAGCGTAACAGCGTTGATACAGGTATCCCGCTCACGGTCAACCGGATCGGCTCAATGGTCTGCCCGTTCTTTACGGAGGGGCCAGTCTATAACTTCGAAACGGCCAAGACCAGTAATCTGGAGCAATTCCGTACTTACTTCGGCAAAATGCTCGACCAGGGCATCAGCGTGCCTCCTTCCCAGTTCGAGGGCATGTTCGTGTCAGGCGTGCACAGCGAGCAGGATATTGACGATACGCTTGAGGCGCACTACGAAGCGCTGAAGTCACTTTGATGGCTGGCGGATGGGATAAGACAGGAAGCGGCAGCGAGAGCAAGGCCGTAAAAGGCGTTGAGAATAAGGCGGGCAGAGGCCGCTGGGATAGGGCTGCAATAGTCAACGAGAACAAGACGGTAAAAGGCAGTTGGGATAAAGCGGTCCAAGGCAGCGGGAATAGGGCTGCTAAGGGCACCGATAATCAAACGTTGAGAGGTAGCTGGGATCAGACTGCAATAGTTAACGAGAACAAGACCGCAAAGGGCAGTTGGAATAAAGCTGCAAAAGGCAGCCAGAACACAAATGAAAAGGGTGCCGGGAACAAGGCGTTCCCAGGCAGTCCGGACAAGGCTGCAAAAAGCAGCGAAGACCAAGCTGCAGAGACTGCCGAAAACAAGTCGCTTCCGGGCGGCGGTGCCTGGAAACGGCGCGGGGAATGGCTTGAGGCCATGCCCGGCCGTGTGGTTACAGGAGCGGCCGATAAGGAAGCCGCCATTGACCGGTGGCTGCTGGAGACCGCCGGGATGCCGGCGAAGCTCCATGCCCGTCTGCGCCGTGAAGGCGGCATCCAGTGGCGGGGCGACCGGCTGCGGCTGGCCCTTTGGCCGGAGCGGGAGGCCGGCATAGAGCCGGTATGGCAAGAGGCAGAAGTGCTATATGAGGACGACTTCTGCCTTGTTGTCCATAAACCTGCAGGTATGGCAGTCCATCCTGACGGCAGCGGGTCGGACACAACGCTGGACCATATCGTAGCTGCCCATTACGCTGCTTCCGGCTGCGGGATTGCCGTGCGCCATATCCACCGGCTGGACAAGGACACGACCGGCCCGGTGCTTTATGCGAAGAATGAGTACGCGCAGCTTGTACTCGATGAGGACATGCGCAGCAAAGACATTTCGCGGCGCTATGCCGCGATCACTGCAGGTGCCGTGCCGGCTCAGCTGACGGTCATCGATGAGCCGATTGGCCGCGACCGCCATCATGCGGCCCGGAGGCGGGTATCGCCCGGCGGCCAGCCTGCGGTAACGCGGATCACCGGCCGTGAAGTACTGCGCGGTGCAACCTCGCTGCAGGTCGAGCTTGAGACCGGGCGGACGCACCAGATCCGCGTTCACCTGAGTCATGCCGGCCATCCGCTCATCGGGGATGAGCTGTACGGCGGTCCACGCTGGGGACTGGCGGAACGCGGGCGCCAGGCGCTGCACGGCGAAGCCTTGGCGTTCCGCCACCCCTGGACCAGGAAGCTGACCGTAGTTGCCGATCCCTGGCCGGAAGATATGCTGCGGCTACGCGAGTCGCTGGGCGGCGTACCTCTAGGATAGAGCACGCTGGAGAGAGTGAATTGAACTTTCACTGTGGGGTGCGCTCGAGAGAGTAGAATTGATTTCGCCCGCAGTGTGAGACAGTCTGTGAGAGTAACTGTTCGTTGCGCCGAAGTAACGGATGGCGTCATGCGTTGGCTAGTCTTTGCACTGGACTAACCAGGCACGGGGCAGAACGGGGCGCTACCAGCCAACAGTTTGGGGCAATTATTGCAATGTGGAGGAATAACTGTAAGCACACTACTCTCCACGAGCTGCAGCTGTTAATACTTCGCTTTACTAAGAATGCTTAAACCGCCAGCGTGCTAACCGCTGTCTCATCAAACAATAAACCCCGTATGACCCGCCAATAATCTGGCAGGGTCATGCGGGGTTTTTCGCGCAAGCCTAAGGAGTGCCTTAAATATGGCCATCGCCAACTTAAGCAGTTCCTCCATAGAATGCCGCTACAGAATCTAAGTGGAAAATTGCTATCTATTTCTCATCGAAACGCCAGAAAACGGAACCTAAGTGGAAAAAGGCTACTTGATTTTAAGCTTTTCGCCCCAAAAGGGGGCTGTGGCCTAAATTAAGTGTCATTTTTCCAACTAGTGTTTGCAAAAGATGAGAACCGGGGGATTTAGATGGCAAAAATCCAACTAAATCCGTGTAGCTACACTCTCCAAGCTCAAATCCGCTTAACTACATACGCCTAGCCTAATAGGAGGCCACTTCCGGCAGAGTGAGAGGGGCGGTCACCTTAGCCCCAGGCCTGCGCCCTTATTACTTTCGCTCCCGCGCAATCCCGCGCAATCCCGCACATTACCTTAATTCCCCAACAGAATCGAACCCGGCCGGTTTTGGGTATAACATTATTAAGAGTAAACAAGCATAATACGTTTCCGGTTTCCCGGAAACAATAATCCATTAGTGTAAACAGACTGGGGGACGGGACATGAAGTGGCAGGGAAGAAGAGGCAGCTCGAATGTAGAGGACCGCAGAGGCAGCGGCGGAGGCGGAGGCGGGAAGCTGATTGGCGGCGGGATTGGCGGTATTATCCTGGTCGTTGTCGTCACACTGCTGAGCGGCGGCAATGTCGGGGATATTCTGGGGAATCTGACTTCAGGCGGAACCACGGCCACTACCTCCAATACGCCTTACCAGGAAACGGCGGAGGAGCAGGAGCTGGCGCAATTTGTTTCGGTCGTGCTGGCGGACACGGAGGATGTGTGGAGTCAGCTTTTTGCAGAGCAGGGGATGACTTATACCGATCCTACACTGGTGCTCTATAGCGGCAGTGTGAACTCGGCCTGCGGAACAGCGACTTCGGCGGTCGGACCGTTTTATTGCCCGGGGGACAGCAAGCTGTATATTGACCTGAGCTTCTATGATGAGCTGCAGCAGCGCTTTAAGGCGCCTGGTGATTTTGCGATGGCTTATGTCATTGCCCATGAAGTGGGGCATCACGTCCAGACTCTGCTTGGAACGACGAAGCAGCTGGATTCCTACCGCCGTACCCTGAGCGAGAAGGAATACAACAAGTATCAGGTCCGCTTCGAGCTTCAGGCCGACTATCTGGCGGGTGTCTGGGCGAACCATGCCCAGGGGATGAATCTGCTGGAGGAAGGCGATCTGGAGGAAGCTTTAACGGCGGCCAGTGCGGTCGGCGATGATACGATCCAGAAGCAGGCCCAGGGCTATGCAGTGCCGGACAGCTTCACGCACGGGACGTCGGAGCAGCGCAAACGCTGGTTCTACAAAGGCTTTAACTCAGGCACGATTGCCGGCGGAGATACTTTTAACGCTGCCGAGCTATAGAGTGAAGCCGCATCATGTATAGTAGTGGAACTGCAGAGGAAGCACTGTTTACAGAGCTCCGCAGACATAAAAAGCCGTTTCAACCGGAAGAACCGGTGGAACGGCTTTTTAATATGCAAAAATGTAAATCACTCAGCCAGCGCATTGTGTGCCGAGAGCCGGTTGCGGCCGAGCTTTTTGGACTCCAGCAGCAGCTGGTCGGCGCGGACGTACCCTTTTTCCATGGAAGTATTCTGGTCTGCTTTAAAGTAAAAGAGGCCGAAGGATGCAGAGTAGTGTACCTCGATCTGCTGGTCCTCGTAATCTGCCTTAACAGCCTGCCTTTCCACATCAAGCAGCGTTTCCTGAAGAATCAGATGGCACTCACGGAAAGATTTGCTCCTCAGAAAAAGGGTGAACTCCTCCCCGCCGCTGCGGAACAGAATATCCTCCTCCTGCAGGTGGTCCTTGAGTATATTAGCAAAATGAATAATGACCTTGTCACCGACAGCATGGTTGTAAGTATCGTTGATTTTTTTGAACCGGTCGATGTCCGCTACCACGATGCCGATAGATTCTCCGCTGTGGTCGAGCTCGTT
The DNA here is from genome assembly GCF_038595055.1 of Paenibacillus sp. FSL R7-0345. Classification (NCBI taxonomy): domain Bacteria; kingdom Bacillati; phylum Bacillota; class Bacilli; order Caryophanales; family Paenibacillaceae; genus Paenibacillus; species Paenibacillus sp. FSL R7-0345. The sequence goes on along the minus strand of NZ_CP152002.1, from coordinate 5,591,710 downwards.
CATCCTCTTGTCCATATGGGCCCGGTTAAAGGTTCCGGTCAGGAAGTCCTGGTAAGCCATCTGCTCGAATTTGTCCCGCTCGAACTTGTGCTGGGCGCTCTGGGATTTGGAGAAGAAAGAGAGGCTGACAATATAGTTCAGCAGGAACAGGGCGATCAGCATCTCCCATTTTTCCAGTTGCAGCAGGCGCAGCAGGAGGGCGTTGGTTAGCGCTACTTTACTGAAATCAAGCAGGTTTCTGCTTCTGAGCAGCAGGTCGAACGCTTCTTTGCGTGTCTTTATGTCCCCGGAGAGGGCAAAGGTAATGACCAGGAACCCGGAGGACAAAAAGGTTGTCACACAAACTACCAGCAGAAACAGCAGCCAGTAACCGGCAGGCACATGTGCGGCAACCGGGTAGAGCAGCGTATACAGATAGTAGGCAGCGGTACCGCCAAGCGTGAAGGAGCCTATATTATAAAAAGTGTCCAGGAGTTCTCCCGGATCCGCGGTTTTCGTTTTCTTTTTGTAAAAGTAGACCGTAGTCCGGTAAAAAATCTCATAAATAAGGGTGCCGAGCGGTCCGGCAAAAATACCAAAGGAAGAAGTATAGCTGATTGCATAATCAATCGTAGAATTCCCTTTGCGGGTAACAATGCGCAGCTGAAAGTAAAAGCTGGCAAAGACCCAGTAGAGCAGCATGGCTTTTATATAGGTACCATCCAGAACTACCGAGGGGTGCGTAAAAAGCGCCAGGCCTACAGCAGCTACGAATAAGGAAAGATCAAATAATCTTGCTTTAGACATATCAGTAACATTCCTTTCACGGGTTATACCGATTATACCCGAAATGTTCAAACATAATGAAAATAGTTTCAAAATTATTCACACTTTGCTTTATTCATAGAATTGAGACCCGTACCCATGCCGGGAAGACGGTGGTGGACATATAATACTTTGTTGATGCTTAAGCCGGCTGCTGCTATTTTGCAATGAATTTTTATAACCGGAGGAGGGGCTTCATGAAAATATTGCTGGTCACCTACTGGGGACTCACGAATATGGGCGGGATCTGGACGTATATGAAGCAGCTCTCAGACAAGCTGGCAGAGCAGGGGCACGAGGTTACGCTAATGGGCAGCCATGTGGACAGTAATACGTTGTATCTGCTGGACCGGAATGTCTGTTTCGACAAAAAAGCGTACTATTCAGCGCTGCTTCCCTATCTGGATCCGCTGAGGTTTCCCCATCTGCATCAGGAGCACGGGATTTTCAGCTTTGAGCTGGGGCGTTATGTGTTTGAAGGCGGTGCTGCCGCGCTCGGTCTTGAGCAGTATGATGTGATTCATGCCCAGGACCCGATATCGGCGTATGCGCTGCGGCGGGTTATGAAAAAAGCAGTGCCTTTGGTAGCAAGTATGCACGGGGCGCTCGCCCGCGAGTCCTATTATGAATACAGGGGGCTTGAGCCGGGGCTGACACAGGCGGAGTACGAGAGCCGGCCGATCTGGCGCTATTTCCGGAGGATGGAGCAGCTCGCCGTAAATGCGGCTGATCTGATTCTGGTATCTTCACAGTGGATTGGACAGGTTGTGGGCGGACATGGCGCTCCTGCAGAGCGGATTCATATTCTGCCCTACGGGGTCAATTTAAAGGAGTATGAAGCTAAGGCTCAGGTGCCTTCTACGCTGAAGCGTCAGCCCGGTAAAAAGCTCATCATGTACGCCGGGCGGCTCGAATATATTAAGGGGGTTCACGTTTTGATCAGTGCGCTTGGCCTGCTGCATCAGCGGCGCGGGGACTGGACCTGTGTCATCGCCGGCAGCGGGAGTCTGATGGAGGAGCTAAAGGTGCAGGCACAGGCGCTGGGCATTCAGGATGACATTCTGTTTACCGGAAAAATAGACAATATCCCCTCGGCGCTGACCGCCGCTGATGTATATGTTCAGCCGAGCCTGCAGGATACCCAGCCTTTTTCGGTGACGGAAGCACAGCTTGCCGGCATCGCTCCGGTTGTAGCCGGCACGACCGGGATGCCGGAAATGGTCCGGCACGGGGTGACAGGCTGGATCGTGCCGGCAGAACATCCTGCAGCGCTGGCAGACCAGCTGGAGCTGCTGCTCCGCGATGATGGCCTGCGGGCCGGAACCGGCTCTGCAGCCCGGCAGTGGGCCATGGCAAACCGCTCACTGGATACCATGGTGGAAGGGACGCTGGGGGTTTACCGCAGAGCGTTAGCGATGCATAATTGGCCGCAGCACATGCAGATGAGCCGCGGCGACCGGCAGCCAGTCCGGCGCATACCGGACGCTTTTCATCCGGCCGATCTGCTGAACGTCATCAGCCCCGGCAATCCGCTGGGGCCTGTGCTGCGCAGCGGACTTCCGGCAGATTATCAGGTGCCGGATGCTAACATTCTGCCCGGATAAAGCAGGTAAATGCCGGGCAGATACGGATATGTCCAAATTAGTCATGCCTTCCTGATTGGAGCATATACATGAGTGGAGTAACATTTTGGGCTTATGCTCTGGGCTTGTCTCAGGGTTAGATTATGCCAAGAAGGAGGAAATTTCCCGTGTTTGACCAGTCCCATGGCTTGCGGTTTGATATTTATGAACGCATTCACCTGCCTGCAGAACTTCCGGGAATCGCTGAGCTGGAAGAGGTGGAGCTCATTCCGGAAATTCAGGTGATTCAGCGGGAAGACCGGGCGGAGCTCTACGGCCAGCTGCTGCTCACCGGACTTTACCGGGGAGAAAATGACCGGACGGAGCGCCTGGAGCATGCGATTCCTGTTGAAATTACAGTCCCGCTGACCCGGGTCAGCTCACTTGATGACATAGGGGTGGAAATCGAAAATTTCGATATCGACCTGCTTACGATGCGTACAGTCAACATAACCGGCGTACTTTCCCTGCGGGGGATCGGCGGGAGTGACCCGGGGGCAGCCTGGCAGCAGGAAGAATACACAGTAGCCTATTCTCCCGAAGAAGCGGACCGGGGCAGCGCTGTCCCGGCCGAGGGACGGGAGCATGAGAACGACGCCCTGTACGAAAACTCGCTGTGGACCTACGGCGAGGGTACAGCAGAAATTCCTGCGGATGCGCTTGCGGATCAGCAGGGGTATGCAGCTTTTGTACCGGATGCGGCGGCGGTGCATCCGCTGGTAGTGCAGGAATCTGTCTATACACAGGCGGCCGGGCCTGCTGCCCAGCCGCAGAAGGATAAAGAAGCGAAGCTGCGCACGCATAGCCTAGAGGCGCAGGCGGACCTCACCGGCGGGGCGGCTGCAGCTGCGGACGCCTGGCAAAAGGGAAAGGCACCGGCGGAGCCGGTATCCGGGTACTTTTTCGGCGCACGCGAGAAGGAGACGGCAGTGAAGCCTGCTTCTTCTGCGGCGGCAGAGATTACGCGGGCTGAGGCCGGTGATGCTGCAGAGGAGTTCGTTCCGGCAGCTGCGCAGCCATTTGATTTTCCGGACATCGCCTCTGGACAGCTCTATGCTGAGAGACAGGAGGAGCCGGTTGCCGCAGTTGAGCCGGAGTACACTCCACCGGAGGTTCAGGCTGAGGCGGCACTGCCGGAAGCAGAAGAAACCAAGGAGAATGAGCCGCTGCAATCCCCTGAGGCCCTGCCTGCCCAGGAGGAGAAGGGGGATCTGAAGGTCGCATTCGGCAGTAAGAAGGAAGAGGGAAGCCAGGCGAAGGAGCATCTCACCTTCTCCTCCCTGCTCAGCTCAAGCCGTGCCAATAAGGAGCAGGAGGACGCAGTAACAGCTGCGGCGGCTCCGCAGCCGGCGGTTCAGGAAGCGGCGGCGGGCGACAGCGACTGGAAGAGCCGCTTCATCAGCAGGACCGGCGGTGCGGAGCTGTTCCGCAAGGTCCGGATGTGCATTGTACAGCGCGAAGATACGCTGGACACCATTGCCGAGAAGTATCAGCTCAGCGCCAGGGAGCTGGTCATGTATAACCGGCTGGCCGGCCAGAACGTGGAAGAGGGGCAGGTTTTATATATCCCTTAGGTTAATGTTGTGGAACAGGACAGAGTAGCGGTCTCCTGCTTGCAGGGAGCGTTGCTCTGTTTTTTGTTGGGGAGAGAACGGGAGTGGTGAGCCGGCAGCTCAATCGCTTTCAGCCGCTAACGGACCTGAGTGATCTTATTTTGCAGAAAAATAGCATTTTGTCCGGCTAACGGAACGTATTGCACTTATTACCCTCCAAACAGCCCTTATTGCTCCATATATCTGCACATAAGGCCGCTGGTGTCCGTTAGCATGCCGGAAATGGAAATTATCCGGAAGTAAGCGCATCTGAGTCCGTTAGAGAGCGGGCGTGAACGTGAGCTGTTTGTTGAAGTATTAGCTGGCAAGGGAGCAGGAGAGCAGGAGAGCAGGGATGCATAAACGGGAGGGCTTTTTTTAGCTTAGCGGCAAATGACAAATCCGCGAGTATAAGTCCCGCTGTTTGTGTGTATGCTGGTTGACTAGGAATAGTACTAAATGTATTATGGGAATAAGTAAAACTTAGCTAAAGACTGGGAACGGGAAGAGTAGGTCGTCAGCCCTTCAGAGAGCGGAATTGTAAGTGCTGTGAATTTCCGCAGGATGTTTGCCACCGAAGTCGCCCCGGAGTCGCCCTTTCGAATGATCCTGCCTGTAACAGGCTGATCAGTGTAGGATGTGGCCGGACGCAGCCGTTATCTGCATGAGTGTCGCGCTAAGCTTCGGGAGCATCAGCTGCCGGGGCACAGGTTTATTTTTTATTGGCGCGAAACAAAGGTGGTACCGCGAAAGAATGGCCTTTCGTCCTTTGAGACGAAAGGCCTTTTTGTATTTTCAGAAGAGAAGATAAGAAATTTAATGGAGGTTCAGAACATGGCTGATCAAGGCAAAGCGGCAGAGATGCTGCCGGAGACGCAGGAAGCGGCAGCGCAGGCTGCAGCTGACAATAGCACCAGGAACGACATGCCGACTACGTACGACCCGAAAGCGGCAGAGCACAAGTGGTATACCTACTGGATGGAGAATGAATTCTTCAAGGCCGGCCAGCGGCCGGACGCAGAGCCTTACAGCATCGTAATCCCGCCGCCGAACGTAACGGGGATGCTGCATATCGGGCACGCGCTCGACTTCACCCTGCAGGATATTCTGATCCGCACGAAGCGGATGCAGGGCTTCGACACCCTTTGGCTGCCGGGAACCGACCATGCGGGTATTGCTACCCAGACTAAGGTGGAGCAGAAGCTGCGCCAGCAGGGCATTTCCCGCCATGATCTCGGACGTGAGAAGTTCCTTGAGCAGGTATGGGCCTGGAAGGATCAGTATGCCGAAACGATTCACGAGCAATGGGCAAAGATGGGCTTGTCCCTTGACTATTCCCGCGAACGCTTCACGCTGGATGAAGGCTTGACTAAAGGGGTACGCCAGGTATTCGTAGAGCTGTACCGCAAAGGCCTGATCTACCGCGGCAAACGCATCATCAACTGGGACCCGGCTGCACGTACAGCCCTGTCCGATATTGAGGTTGAATACAAAGAGGTGAACGGCCACCTGTACCATCTTCGTTATCCGCTTAAGGACGGCAGCGGTCACATCACTGTAGCCACTACACGTCCGGAGACGATGCTTGGCGATACAGCAGTAGCCGTACATCCGAAGGATGAGCGCTACAAGGATCTGATCGGCAAAACGCTGATCCTGCCGATTGTAGGCCGTGAAATTCCGATCATCGCCGATGATTATGTAGATAAGGATTTCGGCAGCGGCGCTGTGAAGATTACGCCGGCCCATGACCCGAATGACTTTGAGGTAGGCCAGCGCCACAATCTGCCGCAGATCAATGTGATGGATGAGGGCGGCGTAATGAATGAGGAAGCCGGACCTTACAACGGTCAGGACCGCAGTGAATGCCGCAAGAATATCGTTGCTGATCTGAAGGAGCAGGGCGTTCTGATCTCCATCGAGGATCACGTACACCAGGTAGGACACAGCGAGCGCTCCGGCGCTGTAGTTGAGCCTTATCTGTCCACCCAATGGTTCGTAAAGATGCAGCCGCTGGCTGAAGTGGCCATCAATGCGCAGAAGGAGGGCAACGGCGTTAACTTTGTACCTGAGCGCTTCGAGAAGACCTACCTGAACTGGATCGAAAATGTACGCGACTGGTGTATCTCCCGCCAGCTATGGTGGGGACACCGCATTCCGGCCTGGTACTCGGAGTCCACAGGTGAAGTATTTGTAGCCTATAGTGAAGAAGAAGCACGCGAAATAAGCGGACTTGATGATCTGAAGCAGGATGAGGATGTGCTGGACACCTGGTTCAGCTCAAACCTCTGGCCGTTCGCCACACTGGGCTGGCCTGACGAGAGCAGCAGCGACTACCAGCGTTACTATCCGAACAACGTGCTCGTTACCGGATACGACATCATCTACTTCTGGGTAGCGCGCATGATCTTCTCCGCCTTTGAATTTACCGGCCAGAAGCCGTTCGCCGATGTATTCATGCACGGCCTGGTACGCGATGCCGACGGCCGCAAAATGTCCAAATCGCTTGGCAACGGGATCGATCCGCTGGATGTTATTGAGCAGTACGGAGCGGACGCTATGCGCTATATGATTTCTACCGGTATTACTGCCGGGCAGGATCTGCGTTTCCGGATGGAAAAGGTAGAGCAGGCGCGCAATTTTGCCAACAAGATCTGGAACGCATCGCGCTTTGCGCTAATGAATCTGGAGGGTGTAAACTTTGCAGATATTGACATTACAGGTGAGCTTACAACGGCTGACCGCTGGATTTTGCACCGCCTGAACGAAACTTCCCGCGATATTACGCGTCTAATTGACTCGTACGAGTACGGCGAGACCGGCCGTCTGCTGTACAACTTCATCTGGGATGACCTGTGCGACTGGTATATCGAGTTCGCGAAGCTGTCGCTGTACGGCAGCGATGCGGCTGCCAAAGCCAAAACCCAATCCGTGCTCGCCTACGTGCTCGACCGCACGCTGCGCCTGATTCATCCGTTCATGCCGTTCATTACCGAGGAGATCTGGCAGCATCTGCCGCATGAGGGTGCAACGATTACTTTGGCAGAATGGCCTAAGTACGATGCAGCGCTTGAGAGTCCTGAGGCTGTGGCTGAAATGAACCTGCTGATGGACGTTATCCGTGCGGTACGCAACATCCGTGCAGAGGTTAATGTGCCGATGAGCAAAAAGGTAGAGCTGATCATCAAGGCTGGCAGTGCAGAGACACTCAGCATTATCAGCCGCAACGACAATTACATCGGACGCTTCTGCAACACGTCGTCGTTCGAAGCCGGACTTGATCCGCAGACGCCGGATAAAGTAATGTCCGCAGTCGTTACCGGAGCAGAGCTGCTGCTGCCGCTGTCGGGGCTGATCGATATTGAGCAGGAAATTATCCGTCTCGAAAAAGAAGTGCAGACGCTGAACAGTGAAGTGGAACGCGTAGAGAAAAAGCTTGGCAATCAGGGCTTTGTTGCCAAGGCTCCGGCTAAAGTCATCGAAGAGGAACGGGCGAAGCAGGCGGATTATTCCGCCAAACGCGAGACAGTGCTGGCCCGCATCGCAGAGCTGAGAGGATAAGGGATATGGAAGAGATGATCGGGAGCGGTAACGCCGCTCCTTTGGGTTCTTATACAGAAGCAGTGGACTGGATCAACGGGCTGATTCCCTTCGGTATCCGTCCCGGCCTGGAGCGGATTGAGCTCCTCATGGAGAAGCTCGGCAATCCGCACCGCAGGCTGAAATTCATCCATGTGGCGGGGACGAACGGCAAAGGCTCGACCTGCGCTTTTTTGACAAGCGTGCTGCTGAAGAGCGGCTACAGTGTAGGGACGTTTACTTCCCCCTACATCACCAAATTCACCAACCGTTTTCAATATAACGGTACGGATATTCCTGAAGACACACTCACTGCGCTTGCTGCGAGGCTGCGTCCCCTGGTGGAAGAAATCGCCGCCGGCGAGCTTGGTTCACCGACGATGTTCGAGGTCGCGACAGCGCTGGCCATCCTCTATTATGCCGAATGCTGTTTCCCTGATGTAGTCGTATGGGAGACAGGGCTTGGGGGAAGGCTGGATGTAACGAACATCGTGCTGCCAGTGGTGTCCGTAATTACCAATGTCGGCCATGACCATACCGATGTGCTGGGCGATACGCTGGAGAAGATTGCCTTTGAGAAGGCCGGGATTATCAAGCCCGGTGTTCCTGTGGTCAGCTGTGTCAGCCAGCCGGAAGTGATCGCTGTCCTGAAGGAACGGGCGGAAGCCTGCCGCACCAAGCTCTATCTGGCCGGTGAAGATTTCAGCTATGAGCTTGCCGGCATCGAAGAAGGTGTGCAGAGTTTTAACTTCAAGGGGCCGTTCCGTGATCTTCAGGTGGGTATCGCCATGAAAGGCGAGCATCAGCTGAGTAATGCAGCCGTAGCAATGATGGCGCTGGAGGTACTGCGCCAGTATATGGCCTTCATGCTGGACGATGAGGATGTGCTGCAAGGCTTCAAGGATACTTTTTGGGCCGGACGTCTGGAGGAGGTCAGCCAGCATCCGCGGATCGTACTCGACGGCGCGCATAATCCCGAAGGCGCAGAGAGCCTGGCCAGAAGCCTGCCGCAGTTTTACAAGTACGGTAAATTAAATTTACTCATGGGGATGCTGGCTAATAAGCATCATGAGTCATACTTCAAGCATATACTGCCTATAGTGGATACGCTCATCCTGACCGAACCGGATTTCCGGAAGAAAATGGACGCGGAAGAACTGCAGGCTATCGCAGAAAGTCTGCGGGAGAAATATGCCAAGGATCATTTGGAAATCATAGTAGAACGTAATTGGGGCAAAGCGCTGCAGCTGCTGCAGTCGATCACGTCGGAGAAGGATCTTGCGGTCGTGTCCGGCACACTGTATCTGATTTCCGATGTACGCAGTACGCTTTTGCAGCAACCCGATTCTGAAAAAGGCTGGTGACGAACTGTTGGATACTACTGAACGTGTGCATTTTATAGGGATCGGCGGCTACGGTATGAGCGCGATTGCCCGGGTAATGCTGGAAATGGGATACACGGTTACGGGCTCCGATGTGGCTGCCCAGGAATTGACCGAGAAACTGATTGCCAAAGGCGCCAAGGTCTATATCGGACATACGGCCGAACAGGTTAAAGGTGCTGATCTTGTTGTCTATTCAACTGCGCTGGCAAGCGACAATGTGGAGTGGGTGGAGGCTGAGCGCCTGAACATCCCGGTGCTGCACCGTTCCCAGATGCTGGCACGGCTGCTGAATGAACGCAAGGGCGTTGCCGTTGCAGGGGCGCACGGCAAAACCACTACCTCCTCGATGATCGCCCTGATCATGGAGGACTGCGGGGTAGACCCGACGTATATTATCGGCGGGGAGATTATGAATGTCGGCACGAATGCCAAGGCAGGACAAGGAGAATACGTTGTAGCGGAAGCAGACGAGAGCGACGGCTCCTTCCTCCAGTACCACCCTTGGCTGGCGATTGTCACCAATATTGAAGCGGATCATCTGGAGAATTACGGCGGAGATTTCGGCAAGCTGAAGGCCGCTTACGTGCAGTTTATGAATCAGCTGCGTGATGACGGCACGGCGATTGTATGTGCTGATGATGAGACAGCCAGCTCTCTTTTGTCTGAGGTGAAGGGCAATATTATCACTTACGGTATTGACTCTCCGGATGCGGACTACACTGCTACTGATATCATGCTGGGAGACAGACAGGTTTCTTATACAATGAATCATCAGGGACAGGTGCTGGGCAAGATTGAGCTGTCCATCCCGGGCAAATACAATCTTTATAACTCGATGGCTGCGGTAATCGCCTGCCTGAAATCAGGCGTTGCTTTTGAAGCTATTGCTGGTGCTATTGTGAAGTTCCATGGCGCGAAGCGCCGTTTCCAGGTGCTGGGCGAGGTGAATGACATTCTCGTCATTGACGATTATGCCCATCATCCTACAGAGATTCAGGCTACAATCAGTGCAGCCAAGGCGACCGGCAAAAAGATTATCGCCGTCTTCCAGCCGCAGCGCTATACCCGTACCTTCTTCCTGCTGGATGCATTCAGCCGTGCCTTCAGTGAAGCGGACGAGGTTATTATTACCGACATCTACTCACCGGCCGGTGAGAAGCAGATTGAGGGCGTAACCTCCGCGAGGCTCGTAGAGCTGATCGTGCAGAACAGCAATAAGAGTGCTAGGCATCTGCCGACCAAAGAAGCGGTGATTGCCGATCTGCAGGGCCGTATCGCTCCCGGCGACCTCGTACTTACTATGGGTGCAGGCGATATCTGGAAGGTAGGCTACACGCTGGCCGAAGGCCTGCGGGAACTTGAAAAGTAAGGAATAAACCAGCGGAGCTGTACCGTCACGGGCGGTACCCGTTGTTCAAAGCGTATTCTCTCTGAGTATTCAGAGGGAATGCGCTTTTTTATAATGCTTTTTTGGGGTTTATTTGCTGCAGGTCAATTCTTGGAAGGTGTCTGCCGATAATAACTCTGACAGATTAAAGTTTGCTGATAACGTTACTGATTCCCGGACATTTGGTGGTGTAATTATGGATTTTCAGCTGGATATCAAAACCTTGTTGTACCTGTTCCTCCTTGGGAATTTAATTACAGGGCTTCTGATTACCTTTTACCGTTTCGACGCTCCAAAGGACATGGCATCAGGCCTGTTTATCACCGGCAAATGGGTGCAGGTGCTTTTCTGGAGCTCAATTCTCCTGTGGGATCATTTGCCGCATAAGCTGATGATTCCGCTGAGCAATCTGTTTATTCTGGTGGGTGGGGGACTGGAGATCACGGCTCTGATGATGATGATGGATATTTTCGGGCGTATGGCCGGACTGTATTATACGGTGCTTACAGCAGGAAGTGTCACCAGCTTCTGCGTGATTGCCCTGTTTTTCAACCAGCCTAATCTGCGGGTAGCCTCAGCCTCAATGTCTGTGCTGCTATATGTCCTCTACCCGGCTGTCCGGCTGTCTGCGGGCAAAGAGCGGCCTCCCTTGCACAGGATAACCGGGTTTATTTTTTATGGCATTGCCGTTACCATGCTGGGCCGGTTTCTTGCGGCGCTTTTTATCAGGCCCGAGATGGGCGTATTATCGGCTAACCTGCCGCAATATCTATATTATGTCGGCATGTTTTTTCTGCTGGTTACGGGCACCGCTGCCTTCATTCTTCTTTCTAATGAGCACTCCTACGAAAAGCTGAAAAGAATGGCCACCTACGACTCCCTCACAGGCATCCTGAGCCGCAGAGCGTTCCTGCTGGAGGCAGAGCTGAAGCTTACGCTTGCTCTAAAAAAGAGCCGGCCCTATTCCCTGCTGCTGCTGGATCTTGATCATTTCAAGAAGATCAATGATACCTACGGGCATGATCAGGGGGACGGGGTATTGCAGGAATTCGCCTATACCGTGGAGAACAATCTTGGCAACGGGGCTCTGTTCGGCAGAGTCGGCGGAGAGGAATTTGCCGCCGTCCTGTACGGGATGGATGAAGCAGACAGCAGCCTTAAGGCCGAGCAGCTGCGCGTGGCGGTGGCAGAAGCCTCCCGGAGCACAGGCACTGGCGCACATACGGTGAGCATCGGTGTAATAACCGTTCTTCCTGAGCCGTGTACCTCGGTTAACACGCTGTTCAAGCTGTGTGACCGTGCCCTTTACCAGGCCAAGCGGGAGGGCAGGAACCGGGTCGTCCGTTACAACAGCCAGGAGGACAGCAAGAGCAGCAAAATACATATAGGGATTCAGGAATAATCCTGCAGGAAGGTGAACCACATAGCGACAGCTGTCAGTCTAGATTTCAAAACGATGCTGGTCTGCCTTTTTATTGTCAATTTCTTTACACTGCTGTTCATACTGTCGCACCGCTCACGATATCCGAAAGGCAGACTGCTGAGACCGTACATCCTCGCCAAGCTGATTCAGCTGCTCATATGGATGCTGCTGCTGCTGGAAGCCGCAGCGGAGCTACACGGTGTTCAGCTGCCCGTGATGCTGTTATGTCTGGCCGGGGGGATGCTGGAAGCCTTTGCCCTGCTGAAGCTGCTGGGCGTATACAGCGCCGGACTCAGGCGGTTATATTACGGGCTGGCCGCTATATCAGCTGTTAGCATATTGCTGCTGGTGCGGCTGTACTCTTCAGTAATGACGGCTGGTGCTTTGACTGCAGCGGCGGGCGCCGTCATGATTGTCTATCCTGTCTATTTACTCTGCGTGAAGCTTAAAGTGACTCCGCTGCAACAGCTGGTCGGACTGCTGTACAGCCTCGTCATCCTTGCGCTGCTTGGCCAGGCAGTCCGGCTGCTGTATGCGCCGTATCTGGCGGGTACAGCAGCGTCCGGCTGGCTGCAGGCCGTGTTCTACATCAGCATTTACCTGCTGATGTTTCTGGGTACTGCCGGCTATATGCTGCTCTCCCGGGAGCATACCTATGCTGAACTGGAGCGCGTGGCTACCTATGACGAGCTTACCGGCATTCTGAACCGCCGGGCTTTTATACTGCGGGCCCGCCCGATGATTGCTGCTGCGGCCAAAGAGGATCAGCCCTTTTCATTTATGCTCATCGATGTGGATCACTTCAAGCATATCAATGATACGTTCGGACATGACACCGGAGATAAGGTGCTGTGGGATTTTTCACGCAAAATTGAGGCCCAGCTGAGCAGCGGCGACCTGTTCGGCAGATATGGAGGCGAAGAATTCGCAGTGCTGCTGCACAGGGCGGATGAGACAACCAGCAATGAGCTTTCCGAACGGCTCAGGCGGTGTGTACTGGGTGCTGTTATTGATGGTACTATGCTGCCGTATACCATCAGTATTGGAGTCATTACTATCCATTCGGAGAAGCTGGTTCCTCTGAGCAGATTATATAAGCTGACGGATTTAGCTCTGTACGAGGCCAAGCAGAACGGCCGGAACCGCGTAGTCAGAACCTGCGAGCCCGATTTTTTATTAAATGAGATAGACGAGAAGGTGCCATCCTCATAACGGGGAAGGTGCTTTTTTTATGGCGAAAATAAGGGATATTCATACAAAAGAAGGAATTAGAAATATTTAAAATATTTTTCCAAAAAATAGTGGGAAATGAACCTTCAGCTGGGTAATATATGCTAGACATCAGTGTAATGAACATACATATACACATACAGAGTCCAGGAGATGGGAAGATGAGAAAGAAGAAATTACTGTTCATTTCCGCTGAGAACCCTTTTCCGCAGGACAGCGGCGGCAAGCTGAGGACCGGCAATATCCTGAAGCTGCTTATGGAAAAATATGAGGTGGATCTGCTGACCTACCGGAATCAGCGGACAGAGAATCGGCATGAGCATGATCCGGACCTTGCTGTGCATGAAGTGGAGCGCACGATGAGCTACCGCAAGGCCATGCTCCGCTCGATCTACAAGTGGCGCAACTGCTCTTACCTGAGTCATGCCGATAAAGACATGCACGATGAAATCGTCATGCTCAGCGAAGAGAACCGTTATGCCCAGGTTTTCATTTCTCACAGCCTGCTCGGAGCTTGTATCGATATTGTACGCAGGGTACTGCCGGAGGCGGTTATTATCACGGATGCCCATAATTTCGAGAGCAGCCTATCCGCGCAGCTGGTGAAGAAGAAACAGGGAATTGCCAAGCTGTACTTCCGGCTTAATACGGTGTGGACGAGGCAGGATGAGTTAAAGCTGATGGATAAGACGAGCCTGCTGCTGGCCACTTCTGAGGAGGATGGTTTGTTATTCAAAGCCCTCTCCTTTAAAAACTCGCACAAGGTGCATGTCATCCCCAATTTTATCCGGATCAGCGATTATACCGGCAAACCGGATGCAGACAAAGAACAATCGGTTATTCTGCCGGGTAATATGAACTATTTTCCGAATGTTCATGCTGCCGCCTACTTTTGCCGCGAGATTTATCCTTTGATCAAAGCAAAGCTTCCAAATATCAAATGGTATATCGTCGGCCGGGATGTGCATCCGGATGTGGCTGCGCTGGCTGCCCAGGATTCGTCGATTATCATCACCGGCTACGTTGACAGTGTTGCAGATTATGTGCGGAAATCCGGGGTTGTGATTGTACCTCTGCTGGAGGGCAGCGGAACCCGGCTGAAGATCCTGGAGGCCTGGGCGCTTAAAACGCCTGTAGTTTCCAGCACCATAGGGGCGGAAGGACTATTTTATGAGCATGGAAAAAATATATTGATTGCCGACAGCCCGGCTGACTTTGCCGCCAGTGTACTGCAGCTGCTGGGGGACCGGGAACAGGGAAAACAACTGGCAGATCATGCTTATCAGACGCTGCTGGCCCATTATGAGGCAGAGAGTGTGAAGGAAAAGCTGCTGGGTCTTGTCTGAGAATCTCCTGATTTAGAAAATAAAAAAAATTATATCCCATAAATCGACAATCTTTCACAGAAAACTGCGCTACTATTGTTCTACAACTAAAGTTTCATGTATAGCGGCAGGCTTGGTGATTCCGGCCTGTTTTTCTGCGGCTTGGCTGTCTGCTATATACATTTGCTAGAATCAAGGAGTCGTAAGAGATGAGAGAGAGAATGCTGTACCTTTCCGCCCAGAACCACGGACCGGAGGGAGAGATTGAGGAAGAAGCACGTACAGAAGGCATGATCGGCATCCTGCTGGAGCGGTTTGATATCGATCTGCTGGAATATTGCAGTTACGGACGAAAGACTGAGCTAAGACCGGATCCTGCGCTAAAAATACATTCGGTTACACCTGCGCGAAGACCGCACATCCTTCTTAAGGGTTCACTGAACAAGCTGCGCGGCAGCGCATATCATACCGATACGCATAGAGGCTTGCAGAACGAGATCAGAAGCCTGTGCAAATTCAATGACTACAGTCATGTTTTTATTAACCGGGGCGTACCGGGCAGCTGCGTGGATCTCATATCCTCACTGCTGCCTGAAGCCGTTATCATTACAGATGTGCTGCATCCGGAGAGCCGGCAGTCGGAGGGGAAGGCAGCCGGCAAGCGGGGTCTGAGCAGACGCTATCATATGCTGAATGCAGCGCTGTCACGGCGGGATGAGCGCAGGCTGATGAACAAAACCGGGCTGCTGCTGACTGCGTCTGAGTGGGAGGCTTTATCCTTTAAGGCTTTGTCCTTTGCGGATGCCGGGAAGGTTCATGTGGTACCGCAATTCATTGATCTGGAGGAATACCAGTTCAGCGAGTCTGCCGTGAAGGAAGAGGCCATTGTGCTGCACTGGAATATGCAGACCAGCCAGGGCAAGAATGCTGCGCTGACCTTCCATAAGAGGGTATTTCCGCTGATTAAAGACAAAGTACCGGGCTGCAAATGCTATATTATCGGCGAGGAGATACATCCCGAGGTAACGGCACTGGCTAAGCAGGACTCCTCTGTACAGATTGTGAAAGAAAGTGGTGCTGTGCAAGAATACATACGGCGTTCCAAAGTGGTTGTAGCCTCCATGCGTGAAGGCTGCGGCGGCCAGCTGCGGATTCTGGAGGCATGGGCGCTTCGGACACCCGTAGTTACCGGACTGAAGAGTGCAGAAGGATTGACCTGTGAGCCGGGCCGCAACATTCTGCTGGCCGGTACCACCGGTGAGATGGCTGAACAAGTGCTGAAGCTGCTGCAGACGCCGGAGCTGGGACCAATCATTGCCGATCAGGCGTACAAGACTCTGCAGAAGCATTATGAGGCCAGCAATGTCCGGTCTAAGGTGCTCAGTCTGGTATAAATATATTATTATCCAAAAATAGCATATCCCCCTCCTCTCTATCATATATTCTACTAACGAATTGAAGATAGTGAGGTGTGGGACTTTGAGTAACGGGAAGATGACGTTCCGCTTTGATACAGGTCCGGATAAGGGGAATCATGGGCGGGTCGGGAAAGAGCCGGAAGGACAAGCCGAGGAAAAAAAGGGTCCGGGTTTCGCGCACGGATCACTCGGCACGGCCAGGGATTACGGCGCGGGTAAGGAATATGGAGCGGTTAAGGGGTACGGCACAGCCGGCGAAGACGGTACCGTTCCGGATTATGGGGAAGTTAAGGGTTCCGGTGCGGGGCGGGATTCTGGGATTGATGGTTCGTCCAAGGATTATAGCATAGTGAAGGAATACGGTAGAGCTAAGGATACTTGGGCTGTCATGAGATACAGTAAAAATAAGGAATATGACGTAGTTAAAGACTCCGGTGCTCCGCTGCACAGTTCTGATATTCCTGTAGTCGTCCAGCCGTACAATGTAACTGGCGGATCTAGTGCGCGGGAGCAGTACGGGCATACTTTAGAGGGTATTCTTGAAGCGGAGACACGGACAAGACATTACGGGGACCGGGATGATCCGGGCCGCGGATCAGAGGGTTCAGCGTCCTTTTTCCGCCCGGAGCCGGTGACTGACCTATGGGAAAGAAACCCCCCGCGCCGTAGAGAGGAGCCGGAAACTGCCTCTTGGGAGGAAACACAACCGATCCGTACGGTGGAGGCTGCTCAAGAGAGAGGGTACAGACAAAGTACAGTGTATCCCGAGCTAACGGGAGACGATGACCCGGTGGACTTCGGGGATATCTCCTACTCAGGGCTCAGCTATGGCGGAGGGGGTTCCTATCAGAGCCGCCGGCCTACCCGCTGGTGGAAATTTGCGCTTTCCGTCGCGGGTGCTCTTGGTACAGGGCTGCTGCTGGGATACGCAGCGCTGAATTTTATCAGCGGCGTGAACGACAGCGGCGGCGGGGCTAATCCGGCTGCTGTGCAGACAGCCGGCGGGGGCACTAACGGCCAGCCGGTTGCTGCTGATACCGGCCTGCCGTCTGCCGGGAGCGACGCCGGCCGCATCCCGGTTGCCGTTGCTGCGCAGAGCTATTACATGCTGCAGTACGGGGTATTCAGCTCTCCTGCCGGAGCGCAGCAGGCACAGGAGGAGCTGCTCGCCGCAGGGCTGGCTGCGGGAGCTGATCCTGACGGCGGCAACCGCGTCTATGCGGGAGTGTCGCCTGACCGCGAACAGGCCAAGCTGCTGAGCAGCGGCCTGAAGCATCAGGGGATTGAGCTCTACGTCAGGGAGATGACCCTGCCGGCTATGGAGCAGGCTGCTTTTTCCGGTGACGGT
Organism: Paenibacillus sp. FSL R7-0345; assembly: GCF_038595055.1. Classification (NCBI taxonomy): domain Bacteria; kingdom Bacillati; phylum Bacillota; class Bacilli; order Caryophanales; family Paenibacillaceae; genus Paenibacillus; species Paenibacillus sp. FSL R7-0345. Next base: position 5,574,597 of record NZ_CP152002.1, on the reverse strand, counting down.
GAGGCGGTGAACCGCTATTTTACAGCCAGTGCGGAGCTGCTGGATGAGCTGAGCAGCCTGTCGGCTTCCTTGTTAAGCAGTGCCGGAGGCGTGCCGGATACCACGGCCGTCAGTGATCTTCACATGCAGTGGGCCGAAGCAGTCAAAGCGCTGGAGCCCGGCCTGAGTGAACAAGGGCAGAGCCTCTGCGCCAGCCTGCAAAAAGCTATGAGCCAGGGCATCGCCGCCCTGAATGAATACAACAAGAACCAGGCGCAGGGCCTGCTCTGGGAAGTGCAGGAATCGATGATGAGCTTCCTTACCGGCCAGAAAACCCTGCTATCCCTGCTTTCTTAAGCTGATGGAGAATCCCCCGGCTGCGGTCACCCGCGGTGCCGGGGGATTTTTGTCTCGGTAAATAGAATAGTATAGAGCTAATAGGGGCTACGCACAGGCCGTATGTGCATGATAATGAGCAAGCTAATGGGGAAAATCCACTTCATTTTGCCACGTGATGCAAACCGGCCTGAATGAAAGACAAAAATGCCTTTGATTCTGGCACATGACGCGAAATGGCCGAAATGAAAGACAAAAATGCCTTTGATTCTGGCACATGACGCGAAATGGCCGAAATGAAAGACAAAAATGCCTTTGATTCTGGCACATGACGCGAAATGGCCGAAATGAAAGGCAAAAATGCCTTTGATTCTAGTACATGATACAAATTGGCCTGAATGAAAGACAAAAATGCCTTAGCTCCGGACGATGGCGCAAATTGCCCTGCATTTTCACGCCTGCGCCAATGAACCAGTAAGGCGAGTCAGCAGACCTCCCGCTGATTTCCGTACTGCCAATCCCTATTTTCTGTGATAAAACTGCCCGCCGGCAGCAGATGTGTGGTAATCATTTCCGCTTGGGATTTTGAGTTTGTATTGAGCCAAGTTTCACCGTATAATAATTAGGGTGTCAAAAAATGGCGAGGGAAGACGTGCATGAAGAAGAAAAATGTAGGAACACTGCTGTTATTTCTTATTCTGGGCTGGCTCGCCGGGGCGTGGATCGCAAAGCTGCTGGAGCCTGTAAAAGCCCTGTCTCTGCTTACCGCTTCGACTGTTCTCTCATGGTCGCCGCAAGCCGATTTGGACATCATTACCTACGACATCACCATTCATTTGAAATTGTGCCTGCTCAGTCTTGCCGGTATGATTACAGCCGTCTGGCTGTACCGCAGGCTGTAGCTTTCAGCTGCTGACTTTAGAAGGGACGTTTATACAAGTGGAGCATGACAACTCACGAATCATTATCCTTGCCTCAGGCTCACCCCGCCGCCGGGAGCTGTTATCCAATCTTGGCCTGCCTTTTGAGGTGCTGGTCAGTGATGCGGATGAAAGTACGCCCGCAGATTACACACCGGAGATGATCGTGCATACCCTGGCTTTGCGCAAGGCAGAAGCCGTATTGCCTGCCGCCGGAGAGCGGAATGCAGTCATTGTCGGCAGCGACACTATTGTCGTGCTGGACGGTAAAGTACTGGGCAAGCCTAAGGATGCGCAGGACAGCCATGCTATGCTGAGCATGCTTCAGGGCCGTACACATAAAGTGTATACCGGCGTAGCCTGCATCGGGCTGCCGGACGGCAGGTCTGAAGTAGCGCACCGGGTAACCTCGGTAACCATGAGATCACTCGGCGAAGACGAAATCTCCGCCTACATAGCGACTGGAGAGCCTGCTGACAAAGCCGGCTCCTATGCGATACAAGGGCTTGGTGCCACACTGGTTGAAGAGATTCACGGCTGCTATTTTAATGTGGTCGGACTACCGCTGTCGCTGCTTGGCGGCATGCTGCCCCGGTTTGGCATATCCGTGCTGGGCCGGCAAGGATAGTACAGGAGAGAGGGATAGGGATGGAGTCGCACACATTTATGCTGCGGGACCTCCCCCATGAAGAACGACCACGAGAGCGCATGATGCATTATGGGGCGGAATCACTCAGCCAGGCGGAACTGCTGGCGATCCTCCTGCGCACGGGAACGCGCCGGGAATCAGCCATTCATATTGCCCAGCAGCTGCTGGGACATTCAGGCGGACTCCGCGGGCTCGCGGATCTCAGCATTGAAGAACTGACGAATATTAAAGGCATCGGCCCTGCCAAGGCGGTGCAACTGAAAGCTGGCATAGAGCTGGGCAGGCGGATGGCGAACTCCAGGCTTACCGAGCCGGTCATCATCCGCAGCCCGCAGGACGCAGCAGAGATTCTGACGGAGCAGCTGCGTTATTTACAGAAGGAACATTTTGTCTGCCTGTTTCTGAATACGAAGAATCATGTAGTATCGCAGGAAACCTTGTCGATGGGGAGTCTTAACGCATCAATCGTGCATCCGCGCGAGGTGTTCCGTGCTGCCATGAAATGCAGCAGTGCTGCGATTATTTGTGCTCATAACCATCCGAGCGGCGATCCAACGCCGAGTCCCGAGGATATTGCCCTGACGTCCAGACTGGTTCAGGCAGGCGAAATTGTCGGAATTGACGTGCTGGATCACCTGATTATCGGCGACAGCCGGTTCGTAAGTTTGAAAGAAAAAGGCTATATGTAATATAATTGTGCAGATTCATTAGGAAAAGGAGAATACAAGCATGTTAGGTGGTTTTACGAAAGATTTAGGGATTGACCTGGGGACAGCGAATACGCTTGTCTATGTACGCGGTAAGGGAATTGTTGTGAGAGAGCCTTCCGTGGTTGCCATTAATACTGATACTAAGACAATTGAAGCGGTAGGCGAATCTGCCAAAAAAATGATCGGACGCACACCTGGCAACATCCGTGCCATCCGTCCGATGAAAGACGGGGTTATTGCTGATTTTGATACGACGGCGACGATGATTAAATATTTTATCCGCCAGGCGCAGAAGCAGCGCTCCATGTTCCAGCGTCACCCGAACGTGATGGTGTGTGTTCCTTCCGGCATCACTGCAGTTGAGCAGCGTGCTGTTGAGGATGCTACCAAGCAGGCAGGCGCGCGCGAAGCCTACATTATCGAAGAACCGTTTGCTGCTGCAATCGGTGCAGATCTTCCGGTATGGGAGCCTACAGGCAGCATGGTGGTGGATATCGGCGGAGGAACAACGGAAGTTGCGGTTATTTCGCTTGGCGGTATTGTAACCAGCCGTTCTGTGCGTGTGGCCGGCGATGAAGCGGATGAGTCAATTATCCAGTACATCAAACGCCAGTATAACCTGATGATCGGTGAACGTACTTCCGAGCAGCTCAAGATGGATGTGGGCTCAGCTCTGCCGCTGGAGAAGGCTGAAACGATGGAAATCCGCGGCCGTGACCTGGTAACCGGGCTGCCTAAGACGCTGACGATCACTTCGGACGAAATTTGCGAAGCCTTGTCGGATACTGTAAATGCAATTGTAGAAGCTGTAAAAGTAACACTGGAGAAATGCCCGCCTGAGCTGGCAGCTGACATCATGGACCGGGGGATTGTACTCACCGGCGGTGGCGCACTGCTGCGCAACCTGGATAAGCTGCTTGCCCGTGAAACGGGAATGCCGGTCATTGTAGCCGAGAATCCGCTGGACTGCGTTGCTATCGGTACAGGCAAGGCACTGGAGAACATTCATCTGTTCAAGAGCCGCAACAATACAGGATTGCGTACGAAACGCTAAGTTATATTGATATTGTGCACATCAACCCTTGATAGGGGTGGAATACGGTTGTTAGAGGGTGTTGAAACTGTTTAAATTGTTTAACAATAAACGTCTGTTCATCCTGCTGATTACACTGGTGATGTTCATCGTGGTCATGGGGTTCAGCCTGGGAACAAGGAAGTCCTTGTCCTGGCCGGAGAACTTCCTTCGCGATACGACCGGATTCGTGCAAAATTTGGTGTACAAGCCCGCTGGTTACGTAGCGGGCTTCTTCCAAGATATAGCGAATTTGCATGATCTGGCTGAAGAAAATGAGCAGCTCAAAATTCTTGCCGCACAGTATGCGCGGGATAAAGCGATTTATAATTTTACCAAAATGCAGAATGAGAATTATAAAGATGAACTTGAATTCCGTGATGCCCAAAAGGTGCTTTATGATTATGAACTGCATATCGCCCAGGTAATCAGCCTGACGACAGAGCCAAGCAACAGTTCGGTTGTTATTGATCTTGGCTCGAAGGACGGCATTAAGCCGAATATGTCTGTGATTTCTGTAGAGGGAATGATCGGTGTCATCAGCCAGGTGAGTAATTTCACCTCGACGGTGAAGCTGATGACAATGATGGACAGTAAAGACCCGAATTCCCAGCCTCCGATTGCCGGGACTGCACTCAACAAAGAGCAGAACAGCTTCGGGATGATCGAGAGCTATGACCCGCAGACCGGCCTGCTGGAAATGAACAAAATCCCTGTAGGCGATCCGATCGCGGTAGGTGATACTGTTATTTCTTCAGGCGGCGGCGGAGTATATCCGCGGGGATTAACCATTGGTACAGTCAAGAGCGTCCAAGAGGGGGCCTACGGATATACATCAACTGCACTGATTGAGCCGAGCGCCAATTTTCAGGACTGGAAGGATCTGTTCGTGGTGTTTACGGAGGAGCGTGCTGAATAGTGAGGATGCGCAGATCAGTACTTGTCCTTTTGTTGTTTCTTCTCTTTATTGTCCAGGGAACGCTTTTGCCCTGGCTGCTGCCGAATGTCTGGGAGATGCGGGTTATTCCCAACCTTGTGTTTATCGTGATCCTGTTTGTAACCATTTATCATCACCGGCATACAGCACTTATACTGGGCTTGTCTTTCGGCATGCTGCATGATGTAGTTTTTTATGGCAGAATTCTCGGAGCCCACTCCTTTGCGATGGGGCTGTCCGCCTATCTTATCGGTCTGATCTTCCAGATTCCACGTGCACCCCTGCCTTTGATGATGACGGTTGTGCTGCTTGGCAGCCTATTAGAAGACAGTATCCTGTTCGGTATTTACAGTGTGTTCAATCTGAACAGGGAGCCTTACAATTGGGCGCTTCTGAATCATATGCTGCCGACAATGCTCTTTCATTTTGCGGTTGGACTGCTTCTATACATTCCCGTACGGCGGCAGCTGGAGCTGCTTAAGAAAGAGACACAGAAGGAAGAGTCAGCATAACCGGGCTCCGCATTTTCTTTCAGGCAAAGCAGGAATTTACCTGATCCGGAACGAATGAATGAGGATGGGGGGACAGGCATATGACAGTTAAATCCAAGCATGTAAGGATTAAGGGCATCAAGGACGGCCTGGTATTCCTGCTAGACGACAAGTGTCCCTTTGAAGACCTTTTAAGCGAGCTGCGCTACAAGCTGGAGCACAGTCATCAGAATATTCTTACCGGACCCATTGTACATGTGGATATCAAACTGGGCAGCCGTCTCGTTACCGAGGAAGATAAAGCGGCCGTCCTGGATATTCTCAAGGGGCAGGGTAATCTGCTGATCCGTTCCATCGATTCGGTTGTCGAGTCTGTAGAGATTGATCAGGATGCCCTGTTTATTATGAGCGGAATCATCCGTTCGGGCCAAGTGGTTCATCATGTCGGTAACCTGCTGTATCTGGGTGATGTCAATCCTGGGGCATCGGTTACCTGTACGGGTGATATTTATATTCTGGGAGCGCTCAGGGGCATTGCCCATGCAGGCGTAGACGGTAATCAGGAGGCGATTATCGCCGCTTCTTTATTAACCCCGACCCAACTGCGGATTGCCGATGTGATCAGCCGGCCTCCGGATGAATGGGGGACACGGGAAAGCAATATGGAATTTGCCTATTTGTCTGATGGTGCTATGCAAATTGACAAAATTCATAATATAGTCAAATTACGTCAGGGTTTAAATGTGTTTAAAGGGGTGTAGCCTCCATGGGAGAAGCGATTGTCGTAACCTCGGGCAAAGGCGGTGTTGGCAAAACGACCACAACAGCCAATATTGGAACCGCACTTGCACTGCAGGGCAAAAAAGTATGTCTGGTTGATACGGATATCGGACTGCGGAATCTGGATGTGGTTATGGGGCTGGAGAACCGGATCATTTATGATCTTGTTGACGTGGCTGAAGGGCGCTGCCGCCTGAACCAGGCGCTGGTCAAGGACAAGCGTTTTGATGAGCTGTATATGCTCCCGGCTGCCCAGACCAAAGATAAGACCTCTGTTACTCCGGAGCAGGTCAAGGATATCATCCTTGAGCTGAAAAAGGAGTACGAATACATCCTGATTGACTGTCCGGCCGGAATCGAACACGGATTCCGCAATGCCATAGCCGGCGCAGACAAGGCCATCGTGGTCACAACTCCGGAGCATGCGGCTGTAAGAGATGCAGACCGGATTATCGGGCTGCTCGAGCAATCCAGTGTGGAGTCACCGAAGCTTATCGTTAACCGGATCCGGCCAGGACTCGTCAAATCCGGGGATATGCTTGATATTGAAGATGTACTGCAGGTGCTGAATATTGATCTGATCGGGATCGTTCCGGACGACGAGCTGGTGATTAAGGCAGCCAATAACGGTGAACCTACCGTCATGAATCCTGACTCCAGCGCCGCCATTGCCTACCGCAATATTGCCCGCCGGATTCTTGGCGACGCCGTTCCGCTAATGCAGCTGGACCGGAAGATGGGCACGTTTAAGAAATTCAAGAAGTTTTTCGGCATGGGCTAACTCTTATTCAGCAATCATAATGAATGAAATGAAAAATCCCGCTGCGGGGCACACTGCGGCGGGATTTTTGTGGTGCAGGCAGATAGGCAGGCCCCTTTGACCGCGATGATCGTTGTGGACCTTTTGCTATACGGTTTTAGCGCATGGTGCCCTCCGGGGGCTTGTTCTAAACAGGTGCGGGCCTCTCATAAACTAGCAGTAAAACAAGCCCGCCGGAGGGATCAGTATGGAACAGAGATCAGGGATCAAAGGACGCCGCGAGGAGCGTATCCGCAGTTTGCTGGATGAGCATACGGAAGCTGCACCGCCACCGCCATATACACTGGAGGATACACCCGGCTATAGGGAGTGGGGCAAGCCGCAGGATGAGCGGGAACCCGGTTACGAGCCGGATCCCGAGCTTCTGTGGAAGCAGAACCGCGGAGGCTGGATGGACGAGGACGGCGGCGGGGGCGGCAGTCCGCGGTTCACTGCCGGGTTTATCCGCAGAGCGGTTGCAAGTGTGCTTGTGTTCGGGGCGGTATGGGGGATTTTTCTCGCCCGGGAACCCTGGGCCGTTAAGGCACAGGCTTTTATTACAGATGCGCTAAGCAATGATATGGATTTTGCGGCTGCACAGGTCTGGTATGAAACCCATTTTAACGGTGCGCCCTCATTTATACCGATCTTTGGGGAGAATGAGGTTCCGGCTGAGAAGGTTAATGCCTCGCATACCCTGAGTGCCCCGCTGGAGGGCAGTGTCCTGCGTTCCTTTGCCGATACTTTATACGGTGTTGAAATTACGTCTAAGACCGATTCAAACGGAAGTGTCACGGTGAAAAGTGTAGATACGGGCCGGGTCCTGTCTGTGTCCAAGGAAGCACAGGGAGGCATCCGGGTCGTTATCCGCCATACAGGCAGCTTAACGGCGGAATACGGGCATTTAAGCGGAACCCGGCTGTCGGCGGATGACTGGGTGGAGAGCGGGGATCCTGTCGGCTGGCTGCAGGAGACGGAGAGCACAGCTGCGCCGCTGCTGTTTTTTGCGGTGAAGAAAGACAAGACTTATATTGATCCTGCCGAAGTGGTATCGTTTGATTAGGGTATTTGGAATACAGCTGTCGCTGCATCCGCTGTTTGTGCTGGTTATGCTTCTTTCCGTTATCACTGGTCAGTTCCTGGAGCTGCTGACATTATTTATAATCGTGTTTATCCACGAAATGGGACATGTATGTGCTGCTCTGCTGAACGGGGTTACGGTGAAGTCTGTCCAGCTGCTGCCTTTTGGCGGGGTAGCTGTTATTGAGGATCATGGACGGCTGAATGCCGGCCGGGAGATTGCCATTGCGCTCGCCGGCCCGCTGCAGAACGGAATTATGATTCTGATTGCGCTCCTCTTACAGCATCTTGGGAACGGGAACAGCGCCTTTATCTCTTATTTTATCCAGGCCAACGCTATCATTGCGCTGTTTAATCTTTTGCCGGTGCTCCCGCTGGACGGAGGTAAGGTAGTTCAGGCTATTCTGAGTATGCTGCTGCCCTATTACTATACCCTGCTCTGGAGCGGAAGGGTGAGCATTGCGGCAAGCGGGCTGGTTATTGCCTATGCGCTGCTGCCGCTGACTGCAGGGGCCGGATTGCGGCTCAACCTGCTTATGATCGGAGCGTTCCTGCTCTATTCCAATACTACAGATCAGCGCAATCTGCCTTACCGCTTTCTGGCGTTTCTGATGAACAGGGAGGCTGCTTATGAACGTCATCTGCGTCTGGGCAGCGCGGCGCAGCCGATAGTTGCTTTTTCCGCGAAACCTTTAGATGATATATTGCGTCTATTTAAACGTAACCATTATCATTTTATTTATGTGATGAATGATGATAACAATGTGGTAGCCGTTGTACCGGAGCAGCGCCTGATTTCCTCCTATTTCGGGAGATAGAGCATGACCCAGGACTGCACAGCGGATGGCGACGAATGAAGATTTAGACCAGAGGTGAAGCCATGAAACAAATGATCGTTCACTGCACGCAGCATGTTACCCGGATGGCACTTCTGGAGAACGGGCGGCTCGTGGAGTATGCGGCTGAACGCGATCAGCAGCAAGGGCTGGTCGGCAGTTATTACAAAGGCCGGGTTATGAATGTTCTGCCAGGCATGCAGGCTGCTTTTGTCGATATCGGACAGAAGAAAAATGCCTTTTTATATGTTGATGATGTCCTTCATCCCCATCTGGAGAAGCAGCCGCAGGTGAAGCCCTCCATTGATACCCTGCTGCAGCCCGGCCAGGAGATTATTGTCCAGGTGCGCAAAGAGCCGCGCGGCGGTAAAGGGGCACGGGTAACCACCCACTATACGCTGCCGGGACGCTGGATGGTGTACATGCCGTTTGCCGAATATGTCGGAGTGTCCAAAAAAATCAGCCGCGAATCCGAACGGAACCGGCTGAAGTCGATCGGCGATCGGCTGCGGCGGCGTGAAGAAGGGCTGATTATGCGGACTGTATCGGAGGATGAGCAGACGGATGCGGTCGAAGGCGATCTTTCCTTCCTGCGGGCGCAATGGGAAATGATTCTCCGCAGGGCAGAGGAAGCATCCGCTCCGGCTCTCCTGCATACTGATCTGAGCATTGTGCAGCGGTTTATCCGCGATGCCTTTAACCCGCAGCGGGATGAGCTGATGATTGACTCGGCTAAAGCGGTGCGGGAAGCAGAGGCCTTTTTGGCTGAAATGGCCCCTGACGGCTATAAGCCGGTCGGCTTCTACCGCGGGCAGGAGTCGATCTTTGCCGCTTACGGCGTGCAGGAGCAGCTGCAGAGAAGCTTCAGCCGCAAGATCGTCCTCGAAGGCGGGGGGACACTGATCTGGGATGAAACAGAAGCGCTCACGGTGATTGATGTGAACACAGCCCAGTATACAGGCGGTTCGACACTGGAAGAAACCGTGACGCAGACGAATCTTCTTGCAGCAGAGGAGATTGGCCGGCTGATCCGGCTGCGTGATACCGGAGGCATTATCATCGTCGATTTTATTGACATGGAGCTGGAAGAGCACCGCCGTCAGGTGCTGGAACGGCTGGAGCGTGTGATCTGCAATGACCGTACCAAGACACATATTCTGGGCTGGACACAGCTTGGCCTGCTGGAAATGACCCGTAAAAAGGCAAGGCATGACGAAGCAAGCTTTGCCCCGGTAATCTGCCAGTGCTGCGGAGGGACAGGCAAAGTCGGTGCCTGGCTGGAGTAAATAAATTCAGCTTCTATCGTTGACTATAGTAGATAAGTATGATAATATCTTCAAGTGTGTGTTTGGTTATCCTAATCTTGCACATGCTGTAACCGCTCCGATCGGGTACATAAGCGCAGTTCCTCCGGGAGTCTGCCACCTAGACTAGGCGAGTCTGAGACATGAGGAGGTGCAAGTACAATGTATGCAATTATCGAAACTGGTGGTAAACAATACAGAGTCCAAGAGGGCGATGTTCTGTTCATCGAGAAGCTGGAAGCTGAAGACGGCGCAAGCGTAACGTTTGACCGTGTATTGGCTGTTTCCAACGAAGGCGGTCTGACTGCAGGAACTCCGCTCGTAAGCGGCGCGTCTGTAACAGCTAAGGTCGAGAAACACGGTAAGGGTCAGAAGGTTGTAGTTTACAAATACAAACCGAAGAAGAACTACCACAAGAAACAAGGCCATCGTCAACCGTACACTAAAGTAACTATTGAGAAGATTCAGGCGTAAGAAGGTGCGTTAATGATTAACGTGCGGATTACACGGGCTTCGGACATAGGTACTGTTATCGGTTTTGAGGTGGAAGGGCATGCAGGTTATGCCAAACGCGGTGAAGATATTGTGTGTGCCGGAGTATCTGCTGTTACAGTGGGCACCGTCAACTCAATTGAGGCTCTGACCGGAATTATCATGGATACGTCCATGAAGAACGGCTTTTTAAGCGGAACCCTGGGTTCAGTGGAGGATGCCGAAATCTCCGTCAAAGTTCAACTGCTGCTGGAATCCATGGTCTTAATGCTCAGTGATATCGCAGAATCATACGGGAAGTATATTAAGATACAGCAAGTTATCATTTAAAGAAGGAGGTTGACCAACATGTTGAAATTGGATCTTCAGTTATTCGCATCGAAAAAAGGTGTAGGTTCCACAAAGAACGGACGTGACTCCCACTCCAAGCGTCTTGGCGTGAAACGTGCTGATGGTCAGGCAGTTACCGGCGGTAACATCCTGGTTCGTCAACGCGGAACAAAGATTCACCCGGGCACTAACGTAGGCATCGGTAAAGATGATACGCTGTTCGCTCTGGTTGATGGCGTAGTGAAGTTCGAACGTTGGGGACGCGATCGCAAAAAAGTGAGCGTGTACCCGGTTGATGTCGCTCCGGTAGCAGCGGCAGTGGAAGCGTAAGCTTTCCGAACCACATTTGTATGTAGAAGCCTCCGGCCTGAGTGCCGGGGGTTTTTTTGATAAGTGGTAAAGGTCGGATTAGGGGTTTCCCGGAAAGTGTCTGAATGCTGATGATTGCACCCGGGTGCGTGTGTTATACTGGAAAATGGTGAAAGCCCCTTCGGGGAAGAATAACTAAATTTGGCATCAATTTTGCGAACTGAGGGACGGGGAGAAAGAATGAAATCCTGGAAAAGTATAATCTGGGCAGTCATGTTATCCGTAACGCTTCCTTTAGGTCTCGTGTATTGGCACACCTCCCTTTTCACATGCCTGCTGCTCGGCGTATGGACAGCTGCAGCGCTTGCTCTCAGCCTTTATTACAACCGGCGTCATTATGAAGAGGAACTGCATATACAGGAGAAAACTCTGCAGCAGGCGGCAAACCGGACACTGAATCATCATCGTCATGACTGGATGAATGATCTGCAAGTGCTTTACGGATATATCCAGCTGGGCAAGCCTGATAAATCCGTGCAATGTGTGGAAAGAATAAAGGAACGAATTGCGCTTGACAGCAGGATCTCCAAGCTGGGCATTCCGTCACTGGTATTCTATCTGCATTCCTTCCGTACCTACAGCAGCACTCTGGAGCTCGAAGTACAGATCGAAGAAGGACTGCAGCTGGACGACAAGCTGACTCCCGGCCGGGGGGACGAGCTGACTTCCGTGATTATGCAGACGGTAAGGGCTTACCAATACAGCGGAATGGTGTCACAGGGTGATACGCGGACACTCCGTCTGGGATTTATACAGGATAAGGGTGACATTCTTATCTCTTTCGAAAGCAGGGGAGAGCATGGCAATCCCGAGCTGCTGCAGGGGCAAATTTATAATATAGTCCAAGGAAAAATCATGAAGGCGGAGCAGTCGAAGCCGGGCGAGGCTTACGTAGAACTGCGTGTACCGCTGGAGATGTAAGGAAGGTGAACTTAAATGTTCGTAGACAAAGCTAAGATTTATGTTAAAGGCGGCGACGGCGGGGATGGTCTCGTAGCCTTCCGCCGTGAGAAATATGTTCCGGAAGGCGGACCGGCCGGTGGTGACGGCGGCCGCGGAGGCGACGTTATTTTCCGTGTGGATGAAGGCTTGCGCACCCTGATGGATTTCCGTTATCAGCGCCATTTCAAGGCTGACCGCGGCATTAAAGGCCGTAACAAAAGCCAGCACGGCGCAAATGCTGACCATATGATCGTAAGGATTCCTCCAGGAACCATACTGATTGATGATGATACCCAGGAAGTGATTGCCGACATGACCCGTCACGGCCAGCAAGTGGTTGTAGCGAAGGGCGGTCGGGGCGGCCGCGGAAATGTCCGGTTCGCCACTGCTAATAATCCTGCACCTGAACTTGCCGAGAATGGGGAAGAGGGCCAGGAACGCTATATTGTAATGGAACTGAAGGTTATGGCTGATGTGGGCCTGGTAGGCTTCCCGAGCGTAGGCAAATCCACGCTGTTGTCGGTAGTATCGGCGGCGCAGCCTAAGATCGGTGCATATCACTTTACTACAATTACCCCGAACCTTGGTGTGGTTGCAGCAGGTGACGGGCGCAGCTTCGTTATGGCGGATCTGCCGGGACTGATTGAAGGGGCCAGTGAAGGTGTGGGCCTTGGACATGAATTCCTGCGCCACGTTGAACGGACACGGATTATTATTCATGTGGTGGATATGTCCGGCTCCGAGGGACGCGATCCGTTTGAGGATTGGGTGCTGATTAACGACGAGCTGAAGCAGTATAATGCTAATCTGCTTGACCGTCCGCAGATCGTGGCGGCGAATAAGATGGATATGCCGGATTCGGAGGCCAATCTCGCTACTTTCCGTGAAAAAATCGCGGAGATCCGCCCGGATCTGGAGATTATGCCGATTTCTTCACTTACCCGGCAGGGTATTCAGGAGCTGCTCTACCGGGCGGCGGATATTCTTGACAGCATTCCGGTCGCACCGGTAGTCGAGGAAGTTGCCGAGATTGTGGAGCGCAAGGTGTACAAGCTGGAGGCCGAGGCGGATGACAGCTTCACTATCACGCGTGACAACGAAGCCTATGTTGTCAGCAGCCCGCGCATTGAGAAGATGCTCAAACGTATGCAGCTGAGCACTCATGATGCGATCCTGAAGCTGGCCCGTACACTGCGTCATATGGGTGTCGATGCCGAGCTGCGCAAACGCGGAGCTGTGGAAGGGACGATCGTCCGGATCGGAGATTTCGAATTCGAGTTTGTTGAGAGCAGCAGCTACTATTAATTAATCATTGGCCTGTCTGCGTGCAGGCAGCTATATAAAGCCGGCAGTGCTTCTCCTTTGCGGAGGGCGCTGCCGGCTTTTTTGATAATAGAGAAGCATCCGGTTCCCCAAAAAGCACATGAGCCAGCATCCATGAGGCCGCGCTTGACGGGGTTATTTTGTCATCAAAAAACACACCCAAACTGCCGGCAGATCGTATACAATGGTAAGCGGAAATGCATGATTTTCCATATAAGCGGATGATTGCTTTTTTATCAGAGCAGAGCTGCCGATATATAAAATACATACTTAAGATCAGGAAAGAAGGAAGCGCGGATGGCTATTATTGAGGTAGTGAAATATGACGGGCCTCCCGGCGTGTTCGCCTGGAAGTACCCTGAGCAGGAGCTCGGTACCTGGACGCAGCTTATCGTCAATGAATCGCAGGAGGCTATCCTGTTTAAGGGAGGGCAGGCGCTGGATTCTTTTACAGCCGGGAGACATACGCTCAGTACAGCAAATATCCCGGTCCTTTCTAGCATTGTGAACCTGCCGTTCGGAGGGAAGTCCCCTTTTACAGCTGAGGTGTGGTTTGTGAACAAGCTCAATTCCATGAACGTCAAATGGGGCACCAGCTCACCGCTCCAGCTCCAGGACCCTAAATATAATGTGATGGTGTCGGTCCGCTCCTTTGGACAGTTTGGGGTAAGAATCGACGATGCACGCAAATTTCTGCTGAAGCTGGTGGGTACACTGCCCCGGTTTGACCAGGAGACCATGCTGAGTTATTTCCGCGGGCTGCTGATGTCCAATATCAATGAGCTGATTTCCTCCTATCTGGTTCATAAAAAAATCAGCGTGCTGGAAATCAATGCTTATGTAGTGGAGATCTCCCGGCACATTCAAGGCCGGCTGGCACCTGCCTTTTTGGACAATGGCATTGAACTTAACAATTTCTATATTGACTCCATTAACATTCCCGAAGATGACCCGGTTACACTGCGGCTGAAGGAAGCTCTGGCCAAAAAAGCAGAGATGGATATCATCGGCTATACCTATCAGCAGGAACGCAGCTTTGATACGATTGAAGAAGCGGCAGGGAATCCCGGCAATTTAGGGGCCGGGATCATGAATGCCGGTCTTGGCATGGGGATGGGCTTTGGTTTTGCCGGCCCGGCTGCTGACATGGTCGGCCGGATGACCAGGGGCATCAGGGAGCAGGGCGGAGCTGCCGCAGGCGGCTTTAACGGCAAAGCCTGTCCGGACTGCGGGGAAGTAAGCCCGGATTACGCCCGGTTCTGCAGCAGATGCGGCAAAGGGTTCAAGGAGGCTGATTCAGCCGGGGAGGATAGCATTCCCTGTAGGGGCTGTGGAAAGCGGGTGGCAGCACGGGCCAGGTTCTGTACGCACTGCGGAGAGAGTATGATTCTGAAATGTGCGGGCTGCGGGCATGAACTGGCAGCAGGGCAGAAGTTCTGCGGCGAGTGTGGCAGAAGAACAGGCTGAAGGGGGCATTTATGCAAAAGAACAGGAGATCTACCTGGATTATTAGTCTAATCTATGCTGCAGCTGCCATTCTGTCGATTGCTCTCTTAATCATCCTGGAGCCGCCCGGCCCGCGGCTTCGCTTCATTGTTACTGTTGTAGCCGTACTGGTTGCTGAAAGTGCAGTCTACGGTTATGCCCTATTCTGGCTGGGCTCAGCCCGCAGGAACCGGAATGCCTCGCCGCTGCTGATTAGCGAGGCCTGGATTACAGGCGTTTATGCGTCTGCGGTCATTATTGCCGCTGTTCTGCTCGATTGGGGGCTGCAGCTGCAGCCGCTGATTTATATGACCGTGCAGCTGACGCTGCTGCTGGCTGGTATTGCTCTGCTTGCAGTGACAGGCCTGTACGGGCGTAATGCCGCTGCAGGGGAGCGACGGTCTGCGGATGCCGCCAGGGCTCACAGGCAGCACCAGGCCGAGCTGCAGGACATCCGGGAGCTTGCCGGAAGCTGGAGAAACCCGGGGGCACCATGGCTGACTGAGCTTGTCGCCGGGCTGGAGGAACAGTTCCGGTACAGCGATCCGCTTACCCGGCCGGATCTGCATGATACCGAGGATATGCTTACCCGGCAGATTTCTTTGCTGCATGACCAGGTCGCGCTGCTGCTGGCGCTGAGGGACCCGGGCAGCGACTGGGAAAATACGGCCAGCGAGCTGGCCGACAGTATTTCCGGTACGCTCCAGCGGCGGAACAGGGAGCTTGCCGCGTTAAAATAGGAGGAAGAATACTACGTGAACATTGCAGGGAATTCAGAAGGGCAGGTATCCGGACAGGGCAACCGGGATTCAATTAATATCCCCAAATATGCCCGCACCGCCTTTGATTATGTTGTAATAGCGGCATGTTATCTGTTCATGCCGGCCGGTCTGCTGCTTGCGCTGGTACGGCTCATATTTTCCCATTATAAGAATTACCGTAAACCGGTTAACTACAGCCTGCTGTATCATGCCTTTGCCGGCGGGTTTGCCGAAATCATTATTTTTATAATTTATCTGGTTGCGGGTGAGCAGTATGACTTTGGCGGAACAGTGATGCTGATCAGCCTTTTGATTGCCTTCAGTGTGCTTTTTCTGGTGCCGGCGGCTGTATTTGCGTATGTGGCAGCTGTGAGCAGGCATGAATTTTCCAGGCTTGCCGCACAATATGTGCAGCTGGCTGCCAGCCGTGCTATCCGCCATACCGGCACTATATCCAGAGAGACCGGCCAGAGCGAAAGTGATGTACGCAGAGATCTGCTGTATCTGCAGAACTGTGGCGTTCTCGACCGGAGACTGGTATTCCAGGAGGGGAGTACAGCTCCGGCTGCGGAAGATTCTGCCCCGGAGGTTTCTGCCGCAGGCAGCTCTGCCGGAGCCGGCAGTCCGGCTCCCGGATCAGCCCGCTGGCATGCCGAAACGGCAGACAGAACACAAGCTCAAGCCGCGCAACAGCTGCCTGAGTCCGTCCGCTGTACAAGCTGCGGTGCCCAAAATACGGTGTCACCCGGACAGGCCAAAAGCTGTGACTATTGCGGAACCGCCCTGTCCTACGGTTAACTGCGAAGCGGCTGGCTGTCAGTAGCCCCCGGCCTGTGCCGGGGCTTTGCTGTATCCGGACTCTTTTCCCTGATGAAAATCTATTGCTTTTTTCAGGCCTTTTCCAGTATAATGTCCACTATGTAAACACAAAAGTCTTTGGGGTGAGGACGTTCGTGAAAGAGCGCTATTATTTGGTCCGGGAGGACATTTTGCCTGACGCAGTGCTGAAGACGATGCAGGTCAAACAGCTGCTGGAAGCAGGAGACGCCAAGACGGTGCATGAGGGTGTGGAGCAGGTTGGACTTAGCCGCAGCGCTTTTTATAAATACAAAGACGGCATTCATCTGATTCATCAGCTGGAGCGGGAACGGATCGTAACCATTTCCCTTGATCTGGAGCATGAATCGGGCATGCTGTCCAAGGTGCTCGGCTGTGTAGCGGTTCATGGGGCGAATGTGCTGACGATCAATCAGAGTATTCCTCTGCAGGGGCGGGCAAATGTCGTCATCTCTGTGGAAATCTCGCATATGAACCATGAGCTGGGTGACATGCTGGACGGTCTGAAGGAAATATCCGGTGTGAAGCGGGCTGTAATTATAGGTCAGGGATAAGAAGTGTAGCTTCATAAAACTAAGCGGATGCTTACGAAGCAAGTTTTATTGCGTAGAAGTTCAAAGGAGTATAGCTTCATAAAACTTTTAGGAGGAACCACATGAAGCCGGTTAAAGTTGGATTATTAGGACTTGGCACGGTCGGTGCGGGCGTAGTCCGTATCGTCGAAGGAAATCAGGAGGACCTGAGCAGTCAGGTGGGTTCCCCGATCGTTATTGAACGCATAGCTGTAAAAAATGTTGATAAGCCGCGGGACATCGAAGTCGATGCAGCGCTGATCACTACCGATCCGTGGGAGGTTATCCGCGATCCGGAAATTGATGTCATTGTTGAAGTCATGGGCGGCATCGCCGGCACCAAGGAATATATTCTGGAGGCACTGGAGCTCGGCAAGCATATCGTAACCGCCAATAAAGACCTGATGGCACTCCACGGGTCGGAGATCCTGGCTAAGGCGCAGGAGAAGCAGTGTGACGTATTTTATGAGGCCAGCGTCGCCGGCGGGATTCCGATTATCCGTACGCTGATCGAAGGCTTTTCCTCGGACAAAATCAAGAAAATCATGGGGATCGTAAACGGTACAACCAATTACATACTGAGCAAAATGAGTCAAGAAGGCGCCTCTTATCATGATGTGCTGAAGGAAGCGCAGGGACTGGGCTATGCCGAGTCAGACCCGACCTCTGATGTGGAAGGCCTTGACGCAGCACGCAAAATGGCTATTCTGGGCACGCTCGGCTTCCGCACCAATGTGGAGCTGAATGATGTCAGTGTCAGCGGGATTTCCGGCGTGAGCAAGGAGGATATCGCCTTTGCCAAACGTCTTGGTTATGATATGAAGCTGCTGGGGATTGCCGAGTGTGAAGACGAGGAATTCAGCATCAGTGTACAGCCGACGATGATCCGCGCCTCCCATCCGCTCGCTTCTGTGAATGGCGTTTTTAATGCGGTTTATGTATACGGGCAGGCGGTTGGTGAGACGATGTTCTACGGCGCAGGTGCAGGGGCAATGCCTACAGCAACCTCTATCGTGGCTGACCTGGTGGCGGTAATCAAGAACCTGAAGCTGGGCGTGAACGGCCTGAAGCAGATTGTGCCTTACAAGCAGAAGAAGCTGAAGAGCGACGAAGATATTTTTTATAAAAACTTTCTGCTGCTGCATGTTGATGACAAAGCGGGTGTGCTGGCCAAAATTACCCAGGTGTTCGCAGAATATGACGTCAGTCTCGATTCCGTGGTTCAGCAGGCTAATCCGAATAATCCGGATGCAGAAATCATTATTGTAACGCATAATGCCAGCCGGGCAAGCATGAATAAGGTGCTGCGCCATCTGGAGGAGCTTCCGGTTATTCACCGAATCAAGAGCCATTACCGTGTAGAGGGATAGTACTCGCAAAAAAGACGAAGGAGATTTCACCCGCTATGAGTATGTATGGAAGGTCTAGAGTAAAAGTACCCGCCAGTACCGCCAATCTGGGACCCGGCTTTGATACGCTTGGGATGGCCTTGTCGCTGTATGCCTGGATTGAGATGGAAGAAGCCGAAGAGACGGTGTTTCACTTTTACGGCGATCAGATGAACGGGCTTCCCTGTGATAAAAGCAATCTGCTCTACCAGGTGGCCCAGATGGTATTTGACGAAGCGGGCGTTTCTGTTCCCGAGCTGTCCATTTCGATGTATTCGGATATTCCGCTGACCCGGGGGCTGGGCAGCAGCGCATCGGCAATTATCGGTGCACTCGCTGCAGCCAACGCGATGATCGGGTCGCCGCTGGATAACGCCAAACTGTTTGATCTGGCCTGCTCCCTCGAAAAGCATCCCGACAATGTCGGGGCCTCCCTGTTCGGCGGGATCATTGCAGCGGTTTGGGACGGCACTCATGCCGATTATATCCGGATCGAGCCGCCTGGGGACATGGAGGTACTCGTCGTTATTCCGGAGTTCGAGCTGGCTACGACCAAAGCACGGGGTGTGCTTCCGACTGAGATTACCGTCAGCGATGCCGTGTATAATATCAGCCGCAGCTCGCTGTTAACTGCTGCCTTTGCCGCAGGCAGGCTTGATCTGATCGGCCGGGCGATGCAGGATCGGCTGCACCAGCCTTACCGTGCGCCGCTCGTTCCCGGCATGGAGAAGCTGCTTAAAGAAGCCCCGCAGCACGGTGCGCTGGGAATTGCGCTTAGCGGCGCAGGCCCGACGCTGCTCTGTCTGGTGGATGCCGGCAGCAGCAGGAAGCAGGAGCTGGAGCTGTTCCTGAAGGAGACAATGGCCGAACATGGGATTCCGGCTCAGACCCGCTGGCTGCCTCCGTGTATTGACGGCGTGAAGGCAGAGCTGGTGGAAAGAAACGGGATGCAAAACAGCTCATTTTTGGATATGATAAAAGGAGAAGTATAGTCATGAAATCAATAGCGGTATTGCCGCAGGGTACGGTATCCCACGAAGCGCTGCTGCATTTATTTGGTGACGAGCCGGTCAGCATTAATCATCACAAGCTGATCTCCGATGTTTTTCTCTCGACGGCAGGCGGAACTACGGATTATAGTGTGATTCCGATTGAGAATACGATCGACGGTTCGGTAAGCCTGCATATTGACTGGCTTATCAATGAAGTGAATCTGCCTATGCAGGCGGAATGGATCTTTCCGTCCATTCAGAATCTGATCGGTCATCCCGGAGAGTTCAAGAATAGCAGCGGCGAAAAGGACTATTCCGGAATTGTGAAGATCCTCTCTCATCCCGTTGCTATGGCACAGTGTCTGCAGTTTATCCGTGAGCATGCGCCATGGGCTGAGCTCGAATCAGTGGGAAGCACTTCCGAGGCTGTGGAAATTGTGAAGAACAATCCTGGCCGGGGCTGGGCCGCTATCGGCACAGCGCTTGGAGCCGCCACACACGGCCTGGAGATTGTCGAGCGCAAAATTACGGATCACCATAATAACTACACGCGCTTTGTTCTGGTAGGACCGCAGAAGCTGAGCCTTCAGAAGAAAAGCTCCGGGGACAAGACCAGCATTCTTGTAACGCTGCCGGAGGATTTCCCGGGAGCCCTGCATCAGGTGCTGGCTGCCTTTGCCTGGCGGCGGCTGAACTTATCACGCATTGAATCAAGGCCGACCAAGAAGAAATTGGGTACTTATTATTTTTACATTGATGTGCTGGAACCGATCGAATCGGTCCTGCTGCCTGCTGCGATCGAAGAGATCAAGGCATTGGGCTGCCAGGTACGGATTCTGGGCTCGTATCCCACATACACCTATGAAGAAGAGAAAGCGGAGGTGCAGTAGTTCATGGCTGAGCAATGGATCTATCTGGATGGACAACACGTAAATAAGGAAAATGCAAAGGTATCCGTATTTGATCATGGTTTTCTTTACGGTGACGGTATTTTCGAAGGCATCCGTATTTATAACGGCAACATTTTTAAATGCAAAGAGCATCTGGACAGGCTGTATGATTCGGCCAAATCTATTATGCTGGACATTCCGCTGACGTATGATGAGATGCTGGAAGCCATGGCGGAAACGATCCGCCTGAATGAAATGCGCGACGGCTATATCCGTCTGATTGTTTCGCGCGGTGTAGGTAATCTTGGACTCGATCCGCGCCGCTGTCCTAAGGCCAGTGTAATCATCGTTGTCGAGCAGCTTGCGATCTATCCGGAGCAGGCTTACCTCAACGGCTTGCGTGCCGTATCTGTATCCCAGCGCCGCAACCTTCCGGATGCGCTCAATCCGAAGATCAAGTCGCTTAACTATCTGAACAATATCCTCGTCAAAATCCAGTCTAACCTGGCTGAAGCTGACGAAGCGATCATGATGAATGCCCAGGGCTACGTAACTGAAGGCTCCGGTGATAATATCTTTATCGTTAAAAAAGGAGTCGTGTACACGCCGCCTTGCTACCTGGGCGCGCTGGAAGGCATCACCCGTCTTGCAATCATTGAGCTGTGTGAGAAGCTGGGTCTGCCTTTAAAGGAAGAGCCTTTCACTATGCATGACGTGTATATTGCTGATGAAGTGTTCTTCACCGGAACTGCTGCCGAAGTTATCGCCGCACGCGAGATCGACGGGCGGATTATCGGCGAAGGACATGCCGGTCCGATCACGCTGCAGCTGCTTGAAGAATTCCGTAACGCCGTGGATAAAGACGGCTATAAAGTCTGGGAGTAACTTTTTCCGCGCAGTGTAACCTTTGAATTGATATTATAAATCCCTTCATGCAGGCGGATTGGTCTTTGTTCATCGACAAATGATCAGTCTCGTCTAAGGCATGTGGGGATTTTTTTTGCTGCAGGGATGTCAATCGCCCATGGGCTGCATAAGATGTAGTAACGAAGGAGACAGCTGTACCGCATATAACGATGCTCAGGGAGCAGTTACCCGGGAGTGGGGACGGATGCTTCTCTGAGCCGGAATTTACAGCCGGATAAAGGACGACATGGCTGTAAAGCTTGCAACGCGCTCCAACAATTACGCATTTTTTGGGAGGTTAATGCTGCGTGAAAATACACATTGTTAAACAAGGCGATACGCTCTATGCATTATCGCAAAAGTACGGAGTACCGCTGCAAAAAATCATTGAGGCTAATCCGCAGATCAGTAATCCGGAGGTGCTTAATGTAGGGGATAAGGTTAAGATCCCTTCAGCTCCGGCCTCGGTGCCGGAAGCAAGCGAGCTTTTTTATAAGCATACGGTCAAGCAAGGGGATACCCTGTGGAAATTATCCAAAGCCTGGGGAATTACCCTCAAGGAAGTGATCGATGCCAACCCGCAGCTCAAAAATCCGAATGCGCTTTTGACCGGTGAGATTGTGAATATCCCCAAGAAGTCGAATGCAACCTCCATTCAGCCACAGGCGGTCCAGGGAGGTGCCACAACACTTCCAGCTGAAGGCGGATCACCGGCTATTGTTGACAAGACAAAAATTGGCGGGAAAACCTATACCGGACCTATAACAGAGCCTGCCAAGGAAACAGAGACGGCTCCTGTGGCTGAAACGGTTCCTGAGCCTGTAATTAATAAAGCGCCTGAAGTGAATGTTGCTCCGGAAGTGAACGTAGCTCCGGAAGTGAACGTAGCTCCTATAGTGAATAAAGCTCCTGAGGTTGCACCTGTGCAGATGGTTCATGAATCACAAAGCCTGTTTGTGCAGATTTCCGTTCCTGCTCAGGAAGCGGTAGTCTACGAGCCGAAGGAAAAGGGGAAAACGGCGGTTGAACCAGCAACATGGGCTCCGGCAAGCAAGGAAAAGGGTTGTGATCCTGCAGCGGGTTATCCCGGACTGCATGAGAATCCGTATGCCTATGATTGCCCTCCTGTATATCCGTACTATGAGCAGGCTCTGCCGGTAACAGGGGTGAATCCGCTGGATAATATGGTTCATCCCGCTATGTATGGGCCGGAATATATGATCCCTTACGGTGTGCCGTATGGCTGCCACGACAGCATCTATCCAGTTCCTGAGGCGCAAGGTGCCTGGTATCCGGCAATGATGCCTGATTATCAGACATTGCCGGTTTCCGGTGTGAATCCGGCTGCCGAATATCCGTCTTATGGTATTCCGCAATACGGCGAACAGCAGGTGAATTTGCCTTGGCCGTCCTGCGGCTGCGGGGGTGAACCTGTGATTCAGCCATACAGCTATGAGCAGCCGGTATACGGCACTTATCCTGCGTATACGCCTCAGCCAAGCGGAATTTCTCCATATGGAGTTATGGCAGATTCAGTTTCTGGTCCCGGCATTAATGCTGCAGCACCGTTAGGGACATATTCAAGTCCGGCGGTTGCCGGCATTCCGGCCTATCCGGTGTATCCGGGGATGGAGAACGCTGTGCATAACCGTGTGCCGGAAATTTTGGAACCGGAGATTGCTGTACAGGAGCCCGCTCAAGCATCCGCTGAACTAAAAGAGACTGCAGCGAAGGCGAAAGCGCGCAGCGGTAAGTCCACTGGAGCAAAAGCCAAGGTCTCCAGCCACAGCGAGGGTAGATCGTCGAAAACAACGTCTAAACAGGGAACAAGCCGGGAGAGTAAAAAAAGCAAGAATCCATGGATTTCGAATTAACCGGGACTAGAAATAAATAGTCTGAAGGAAGCATGCGGGATGCATTAAGCAGTCCTGCATGCTTTTTTTATTATGGTAAAAGAGATATAGTACGTATAGAGCTTTTGGGCTAATGCAACAATTTTTTAATTGGGAAATATTGTGGGTTGTCTTTCTAGGACATGCCATGGTATATTATAAATCCAGTCACAAGCAGCTAATAACTGCTAAAGATTGAAATATGTTTTTCGAAACCATTGTAAATCACTTTGAAAAAAAGTGTTGCGTTAAATCGAAGAACATGATATATTATAAGAGTTGCTGATGACGATAATATCGAAGTCGACGACGAGCTTGATCTTTGAAAACTGAACAACGAGTGAGTATAGGAAATCACTTCGGTGAGATCCAAAGTAGAGAATGTAAATTCTCGTCAGATGTTTCAAAATGAGCAATCGCTCTTTTCGATAGTTTTCGGATGGTTATTTCCTCGGAGTCATTCGGGTGAAGTAGCTGCTCGGAAAAACCTTATTGGAGAGTTTGATCCTGGCTCAGGACGAACGCTGGCGGCGTGCCTAATACATGCAAGTCGAGCGGAGCTTATCCTTCGGGATAAGCTTAGCGGCGGACGGGTGAGTAACACGTAGGCAACCTGCCCCTTAGTCTGGGATAACTACCGGAAACGGTAGCTAATACCGGATAATTTCTCTTTTCGCATGAGGAGAGAATGAAAGGCGGAGCAATCTGCTGGTAAGGGATGGGCCTGCGGCGCATTAGCTAGTTGGTGGGGTAACGGCTCACCAAGGCGACGATGCGTAGCCGACCTGAGAGGGTGAACGGCCACACTGGGACTGAGACACGGCCCAGACTCCTACGGGAGGCAGCAGTAGGGAATCTTCCGCAATGGGCGAAAGCCTGACGGAGCAACGCCGCGTGAGTGATGAAGGTTTTCGGATCGTAAAGCTCTGTTGCCAGGGAAGAACGTCCGGTAGAGTAACTGCTACCGGAGTGACGGTACCTGAGAAGAAAGCCCCGGCTAACTACGTGCCAGCAGCCGCGGTAATACGTAGGGGGCAAGCGTTGTCCGGAATTATTGGGCGTAAAGCGCGCGCAGGCGGCTATTTAAGTCTGGTGTTTAAACCTTGGGCTCAACCTGAGGTCGCACTGGAAACTGGGTGGCTTGAGTACAGAAGAGGAAAGTGGAATTCCACGTGTAGCGGTGAAATGCGTAGAGATGTGGAGGAACACCAGTGGCGAAGGCGACTTTCTGGGCTGTAACTGACGCTGAGGCGCGAAAGCGTGGGGAGCAAACAGGATTAGATACCCTGGTAGTCCACGCCGTAAACGATGAGTGCTAGGTGTTAGGGGTTTCGATACCCTTGGTGCCGAAGTTAACACAGTAAGCACTCCGCCTGGGGAGTACGGTCGCAAGACTGAAACTCAAAGGAATTGACGGGGACCCGCACAAGCAGTGGAGTATGTGGTTTAATTCGAAGCAACGCGAAGAACCTTACCAGGTCTTGACATCCCGATGAAAGCATTAGAGATAGTGCCCCTCTTCGGA